>NZ_JBWLKL010000007.1:0-344021 GCF_059026065.1 Streptomyces sp. A18
GAAGATGACGTTCTTCCTGTCCGGGCTCTATCTCCTGCCGGAGTCGAAGAAGCGGCTCTACAAGCCGCCGAACAATAGGGTCGGCGCCTCCGACATCGGCTATCTCACCGACGACCACATCAAGGAGACGCTGAAGTACGTCCGCCAGGCCTGGCTCGAGGGCCATGAGATCGGCACGCACTTCAACGGGCACTTCTGCACCGGCACCGGCAGCGTCGCCAACTGGACGCCCGCGCAATGGCACAGCGAGATCGACCAGGCCGCCTCCTTCGTCAAGGAATGGCGCACGAACACCGGCTGGACCGATCTGCCGTCGCTGCCCTTCGACTACGACAAGGAACTCGTCGGCGGCCGTACGCCCTGCCTCCTCGGCCAGAACAATCTGCTGCCCGTCGCCCGCGAGCGGGGCTGGCGCTACGACTCGTCGTCACCCGGCGGATCACAGCGGTGGCCGGAGAAGCGCCTGGGGGTGTGGGACCTGCCGCTCCAGCAGATCCCGTTCCCCGGGCACTCCTTCGAGGTCCTGTCCATGGACTACAACGTCCTGGCCAACCAGTCGAAGAACTCGACGCGGGCACCCTCGTACAACTATCCCGGCTGGCGCACCCAGGCCACCCAGTCATACCTCGCCGGCTTCCGGCGCGCGTACGAGACGAACCGTGCGCCCTTCTTCATCGGCAACCACTTCGAGGAGTGGAACGGCGGCATCTACATGGACGCCGTCGAGGAAGCCCTCAAGGCGATGGCCGGGAAGAAGGACGTGCGCCTGGTCTCCTTCCGGCAGTTCGTCGACTGGCTCGACGTCCAGGACCCGGCCGTCCTCGCCAGGCTGCGCGGGCTCGAGGTGGGCCAGGCGCCCGCGGGCGGCTGGAAGAGCTTTCTCGGCAAAGCGACTCAGTGACAGGTCAACAGAGAGATGGAGAAAAGAAGTTGAGCGTGAACCGGTTGAACCTGAAGTGCGCATCGGTGAAGTACCTGTCCGTGACGGGCGTCGTGGCCCTCGCCGTCCTTGCGGGCCCCGCGGCGGCAGGCGCCGGCGCCGTGAGCCCGCACGGCCCGCAGACACCCGGGGCCGCCGCGAGCGCGGCCCCGCGTCCGACACTGACGGCGAAGGCGACCGTGGGCAGCGTGCGCGCCTGGCAGCAGTTCCGCGTCTACGGAGTCAGCCACCACATGCGGACCGGCACGCGCGTGACGCTGCAGCAGAAGCAGGGCAAGCGGTGGGTGTCGCTCCCCGCGTCGGTGAACACCACGCGCGCGGCCACGTACAACATGCGGGTCAAGCTCGGCCTCAAGGGCCGCAATTCCCTGCGCATCGTCGGCGGCGGCGCCATCTCGCCCGTCGTCACCGTGACGGTCCGCTGAACCGTGCGGTCACGCCCTCACAGCGCGCGTCGACGCGTCAACGCCTCACCCTGGACGTCCCTCTTCCCCAGTCCGGTACGGGGCGCGAGCGCCAGGACGCCGACCTTCCCGGTGTGCCGGTTGCGCTGGACGAGGCGGGCGGCTTCCGCGGTGTCCTGGAGGTCGTACGTCACCGACAGGGCGGGCCGGATGTGGCCGAGGTCCAGGAGGCGGGCCACCGCGGCCTGTTCCTGGAGGTTGGCTCCGTGGCTGCCGATGACACGCTTGAGGCGCATCCAGAGGTAGCGGTTGTCGAACTCGTGGAGATAGCCGGTGCTCGATCCGCAGGTGACGACGGCGCCACCCCGGCGGACCACGAACACGGAGACGCCGAAGGTCGCCCGGCCGACATGCTCGAACACGATGTGCGGGTCCTCCCCCACCGCGGCGCGGATCCGCTTGCCGAGCTTCTTGCCGACCGCCGCCGGATCGTCCGGGGCGTCGCCGGTCAGACCGACCTCGGCTCGGTTGATCACCGCATGGCAGCCGTAGGCGCGGGCGCGTTCCGCCTTCTCCTCGCTGCCGACCACGCCCACCGCGATGCCGCCGCCGTTGCGCACGAGCTGCGCGGCGTACGCGCCGAGGCCGCCCGCGGCGCCCCAGATCAGCACGATGTCGCCCTGCGTCATGCGCGCGCCGCGGTCGCTGACCAGCATGCGATAGGCGGTGCCCGCGCACAGCGGGTTGCCTGCCGCCTCTTCCCAGGTCAACTGGTCGGACTTGGGAAGCAGTTGACTGGCGCGGGCCACGCAGTAGTGGGCGAGGCCGCCGAAGTTGGTCTCGAAGCCCCAGGCAAGCTGGGAGTCGCCGAGCATGCCGTCGGCGTGGGTCGCCGGTTCCTCGTCGTCGACGTAGGCGGGGGTGACCACGACCTCGTCGCCGATGCTCCAGCGGCGCACCCCGGCACCCGTACGGACGACGACCCCGGCCGCGTCCGAACCGACCACGTGATACGGCTGATCGTGCCGCGCCGCCCATCCGCCTTTCGCACCGAAGTGCCGCAGAAAGGCAAAGGTGGATATCGGCTCGAACATCGCCGACCACACGGTGTTGTAGTTGATCCCGCTCGCCATGACGGCCACCAGGACTTCGTCCGGGGCGAGTTCCGGCATCGGCACGGAACTCACGTGAAGTGTCTTACGGACGTCTTTGTCCGCCACCCCCGTGAAACTCTCCACATCTTCTTTCCTCAGATGCGCGGCGGTGAATTCGGCGGGTACGGGAAGCCGGCGCAACTCGTCCGCGCCGGCTCCCGTGACGACTGCCTCTGCGAGCACATCCATGACGCTCCTCCTTCGGCACAGCTGGACAACGATGTGGGTTCGCGCGGTGCGGATTCGTGCATTGCGGATTCGTACAGTGCGGTCCCATACAGTGCTGCGGAACACCCTCCCCCACAAGCCGATCGGCTCCAATCCACCAGGATCGCCAATCGATCCGTCGTACGGTCATCACTTTCCGAGTAGAGGCCTTTCCCTTTCCCTCGCTAATGTCCGGCTCATCCGCACGGAAAGGTGAGTGGACCCATGGCAGAAGAAGGCACGAACGCCGCTCGGGGCGAACGGATGGGCACGGCTGACCGGGTCGTGGTGGGGGTGTTCGTCGGCATCCCCTTTGTCGCGGTGATCGCCTCCGTCGTCGTGCTGTGGGGCTGGGGCGTCACCTGGCACGACCTGGTGATCGGCGCGGTGATGTACGCCGTCGCCGTGCACGGCATCACGATCGGCTACCACCGCCTGTTCACGCACAAGGCGTTCAAGGCAGCCCGCCCCCTCAAGATCGCCCTCGCGGTGGCCGGGACGATGGCCGTCGAGGGCGACGCGATCACGTGGTGTGCCGATCACCGCCGCCATCACCGGTTCGCGGACCGGCCTGGAGACCCGCACTCCCCCTGGCGGTTCGGGACCTCCGTGCGCGCCCTGCTCAAGGGCATGGTCTGGGCGCACGTGGGCTGGACCTTCAACAACGACAAGACGGACCAGCGCAAGTACGTCCCCGACCTCCTCGCCGACCGTGACCTGGTCCTGGTGGCGCGCTGGCAGCCGCTGATCGTGCTGTTCTCGTTCGGCGCGCCCGCGGTGGTGGGAGGTCTCTGGGGTGAGGGCGCCTGGGACTCCGGAGCCGCCTGGTCCGCCTTCTTCTGGGCGGGCCTCGTGCGCATCGGTCTGCTCCATCACGTCACCTGGTCGATCAACTCGATCTGCCACATCAGCGGTGACCGGCCCTTCCGGGTCCGGGACCGCTCCGGGAACGTGTGGTGGCTCGCCCCGCTCTCCGGAGGCGAGTCCTGGCACAACCTCCACCACGCCGACCCGACCTCCGCCCGGCACGGGGTGCTGCGCGGCCAGCTCGACTCCAGCGCCCGCCTCATACGCCTCTTCGAACTCGCCTCGTGGGCAAGCTCGGTGCGGTGGCCGGACGAGCGGCGCATCGCCCGCCTCTCCGCCGACGTCAGGACGCCCCCGCGGGAAGCCCAAGGCCCGCCGCCAGCGTCGGCCAGGAAGCCTTGAACTCCCGCTGCCAGGACGGCCAGGCGTGCGAGCCGCCACCGTAGAAGTGCACGGTCGCCGGGACACCGGCCCGGTCCAACTGCCGGGCGAAACCGTGCGCTTGGCCCCACAGGGTGCCCTCCAGAACCGCCCCTTCGAGGTTGCCGAAGTCGCTGCTGGGGATGCCGCTGCCCTGGGAGACGTAGAGCCGGGTTCCCGCGAGGTGCCCGGCCAGGGCCGCCGGGTTGTGGCGGTTCCAGTTCTCGCGGTGCAGGAAGGGGCTGCCCCACAGGGCCGAGGGGAGCTGGAGCTCCCGGGCGACGATGGCGTTCATCACCGTCGGCATGCCCAGGGCCGTCGTGTCCAGGACGCCGCTGTACGAAGCGGCCGCGCCGAAGGTGCCGGGGTGCCGGGCGGCGAACGCCATGGCGCCGTAGCCGCCGGTGGAGACTCCGGCGACGGCGCGGGTGCCGTTCGCGCGGTAGGTGTCGCGGAGCAGGCCCGTCAACTCCTCGACCTGGAAGGCCTCGTAGTCGGGGGCCGAGGGGCTGCCGTGGTTCCACCAGTCGGTGGGGATGCCGGTGGGACCCGACGCCGGGATGACGGTGATGACGTCCTTGTCGGCCAGGAACTCCTCGACGTCCGTCTCGCGGGTCCAGGAGGTGTAGTCGTCGTGCGCGCCCTGGAGGAGGTAGAGCACGGGCCAGGTGCGGTCCGGCAGTTCCTTGAAGCGGGTCGGCAGGATGACGCGCACCGGGAGCTCTTTGCCCACGGCGGGTGAGGCGATGGTGAGGTCGACGGTGCGGGAGTCGAGCCACTTCTCGCCGACGACCCGCGGGCCTTCGGCGGCTCGGGCCGCCGTCGACGACACGGTGGGCGACCCGAGGGCGGTGGAGGTGCCCAGGGCGCCGCCGGTGGCGAGGAGGGCGGTGACCGCGGCGATGGCGGCGAGTTTCCTGCGGGGCCTGCGGTGCTTCTGCGGCATGGTGGTCCTCTCTTTTCGGCAGGAGTGCGTGCGGGCGCGGCGTGCTGGGCACGGCGTGCGGGCGTGCGGATCAGGCGTCGGGCAGGTCGCGGTTCAGGAGCCCCGCGAGCGTGTCCACCACCGGAGGGTCGAGCAGGGAGAGATGGTGGCCCGGCAGCGGCGTGACCGTGAGGTCGGTGCAGTGGACGTCCCAGCCGAGGCTCGCGTCGTCCCGCTCGTAGCGGACGTCGCGCACGGTGTGCGGGGCCGGTTCGGTCGCCCGGTAGAGGAGGGTCCGGCCGGTGTATGGGCCGGGCGTGTGGCGTTCGCCGCTGCGCAGGTCGAGGGCCGAGGTGCGCTGGTGGTCGAGGATGGCCTGGGGCAGGTCGACGGCCTGCTCGAGCAGCTTCATGACGAGGGCGATCTGCTCGGCGTCGTCCCGGCGCGCCAACTCCTCGTAAGGCAGCGGGAGCTGGGTGCGGTAGGTGCGCGCCATGTGCGCGGCGAAATCGGCGTACCGGCGGTGGGCTTCCTCTACCGGGGTCAGGCCCGGTGGCAAGGGCAGGGGCAGTACGGAGTCGAGCAGGACCAGGGCGCTGACCGTGCCGTGCGGCGTGAGGAGCCGCGCGGCCTCCTGGGCCAGCAGGCCGCCGTAGGACCAACCACCCAGCATCCAGGGCCCGTTGGGAGATGTCGCACGCACGCGTTCCGCGAAGATCTCCGCACGCGGCCCGACGTCCTCCGGGGCGGCCAGCCGGTCGAATCCGTGGACGGGGCGGGTGCCTGCCAGCCGTTCGGCGAGGCGTGCGTACACCTCCGAGGTGCCGCCCGCCGCGTGGGCCAGGAAGAGGGGGGTGCCGTGGCCCGTGTCGGCGAGGACGCGGAAGGGCCCGCCCGTGCGCCGACCCCGGGATTTTCGGGGAGCTTCGCCTCGCCCCCGCCCGTCGGGGCGGCGGTCCGGCAGCAGCTCCGCGACCCCCCTCGGCGTCGCCTGCCGCAGCAGCACCCCGGGCTCCACATCGACCCCGAACTCCCGCTCCACAGCGGTCCGGATGCGTGCCGCGGTGAGCGAGTCGAGGCCCAGGTCGGTGAGGGGAGTGTCGGCGTCGATGCGGTCGGGGGTGTAGCCCATGACGTCGGCCACGCAGCCGCGGAGGCGGTCGAGGGGACCCATGGCGTCCGTGGCGCTCGGCAGGTGACGTGGCTCCTCGCGCGGGCCCGGCGCCTCCCCCACCCAGAAGCGGCGGTGGCGCCAGGCCGGTGGCGGGATGTCGGTGATGCGCGCGCCCGGATGCAGGCGCCGGCGGGGCGCCGTGAGGCCCACGCCTCGTACGAGCAGAGAGGCCAGGGACGTACGGAAGATCAGCGCGTCGTCGGTGTCGCGGCGCAGGGTCGGCAGGATCAGCGATCCGTCGGCGCCCGCGTCCCGCAGCGTCTCGGTCAGCGGGTGCAACTGCGTGGGATGCGGGGCCACTTCGACGAACAGCCGGTGGCCGTCGTCCACGGCGGCGCGCACCGCCTGCCGGAAGCGGACCGGGCGCCGCAGGTTCGCCACCCAGTAGTCGACGTCGCAGGGCGCCTGGTCGCGCGGGTCGGCGAGGACCGTGGAGTAGCGGCGGCAGCCGGGCCGCGCGTGCCGCACGGTGCCGAGTTCCCGGGCGAGCTCGGCGAGCAGGGGGTCGACGTCGGGCGAGTGCCCCGCGCCGGTGACGCGCAGGGATCGGGCGAAGCCGCCCTCCCGGGTGACGTGCTCGATGAGGGCGCGCACATCGTCGGCGGAACCGGTGACCACGCTCTGCGCGGGCGACGCGTGGACGGCGACCTGGAGCGTGCGGAGGTCGGCGGCAAGCGCCTCGACGTGTTCGCCGGGGCGGTCCACCACGGCCATGGCGCCACCCGTGAGCCCGGCCAGAAGCCGCGATCGGATCGCGACGACGCGTGCGCCGGTGGCCGCGTCGAGGGCGCCGCAGGCGACGGCCGCGGCGATCTCCCCCATGGAGTGGCCGATCACGGCGGCGGGTTCGAGGCCGTACGACATCCACAGTTCGGCGAGGGCGACCTGGATCCCGTAGAGGGCGGGCATGACCACCGCGGGCGATGTCAGATCGGCGCCGGGATCCATGCAGTCCCGCAGGGAGATGCCCGCGTGCTCGCGCAGCAGTGGCTCCAGGCGGTCGACGGCGGCTGCGAACTCCGGTTCCGCGGCAAGGAGTTCGCAGCCCATGCCGGCCCACTGCGACCCGTATCCGGAGAACACCCACACGGCCCCGGGACAGGCCCCGGGCTCCGACGCGCCGACCATCACCCGCCCGTCCGGCTCCCGCCCGGCCAGGTGAGCCAGCGCCGTGGTCAGCTCCTCCCGGCCGCGGGCGACGACCGCGGCCCTGTGTCGGCCCCGGCCCACGCGGCCCGCCAGGGTGCGGGCCAGGTCCGCCGGGCGGACGGAGCGGCCGTCGGGCCCTGTCAGCCACTGGGCCAACTCGCCCGCGTACGCGCGTACGCGGTCCTCGGTGACGCCGTCGAGCAGGGCGATGGCGGGGGCGGTTGCCGCGGGGCGTGGGCCGTGCGGCATGCGGTGTTCCCCCAGGACCACGTGGGCGTTCGTGCCTCCGAAGCCGAACGCCGAGACGCCCGCCCGTGCGGTGCCCGAGTAACGGGGCCACGGCTCGGGGCCCGTGACGACGCGCAGGCCCAGTGCGTCGAGGTCGGTGTGCGGACCCGGTGCGGTGAAGTGCGGGTGGGGCGGGATCTCGTCGTGGTGCAGGGCGAGGACCGTCTTGATGAGCCCGGCGATGCCCGCCGCGGCTTCCAGGTGGCCGATGTTGGTCTTCACCGAGCCGATGAGCAGCGGCTGGTCACCGGCGCGCCCACATCCCGCGCCGAGCGCGGCCGAGAGCGCGGAGGCCTCGATCGGGTCGCCCAGAGCGGTGCCCGTGCCGTGAGCCTCGACGTAGTCCACGGTCGCGGGACCGGTGTCGTGGCACTGGGCCAGGAGCGTGCGTTGGGCCTCCGCGCTGGGGGCCGTGAGGCCGTTCGAGCGGCCGTCCGAGTTGACGGCGGTGGCCTCGATGACGGCGAGCACGCGGTCGCCGTCGCGCTCGGCGTCGTCAAGGCGCTTGAGGACCACGACGCCGCAGCCCTCGCCGCGCACCATGCCGTCGGCCGATGCGTCGAAGGCC
Organism: Streptomyces sp. A18; assembly: GCF_059026065.1. Classification (NCBI taxonomy): domain Bacteria; kingdom Bacillati; phylum Actinomycetota; class Actinomycetes; order Kitasatosporales; family Streptomycetaceae; genus Streptomyces; species Streptomyces sp. A18. Next base: position 8,037 of record NZ_JBWLKL010000007.1, read on the forward strand.
TTGCAGCGGCCGTCGGCGGCCAGCGCCCCCGCGCGCTGGAAGCCGAGTGTCACCGCGGGTGAAAGCAGCAGGTTCACCCCGGCGGCGAGCGCCATGTCGCTCTCGCCCGCTCCCAGGCTGCGTACCGCGTGGTGCACGGCGACCAGCGATGAGGAGCACGCCGTGTCGACCGCCATGCTCGGCCCGCGCAGGTCCAGGAGGTAGGAGAGACGGTTCGCGGCGATGCTCAGGGCCGCGCCCGGCGGTGTCCAGGCACCGACCGACTCCGGGTCCGCGGTGGTGAGATGGGCGTACTCGTTGCCACTGATGCCGACGAAGACCCCGGTACGGGTGCCCGCGAGGGACGGCGCGGGCAGTGCCGCGTGGTCGACGGCCTCCCTGGCGACCTCCAGGAGCATGCGCTGCTGGGGATCCATGGCGGTCGCCTCGTCCGCGCCGATGCCGAAGAACTCGGCGTCGAAGCCCGCGACGCCGTCGATGTCCCCGACCCCGCTCCCGAGGAAGCCGCCGTGCCTGCTGATGTCGACCGGCAGGCTCGTCCCCTGCCGCACGAAGGGTGCCCAGCGGTCGTCGCCGACGGTGCCCACGGCGTCGCGGCCCTCGCTCAGGAGCCGCCAGAAGGCGGCGGGCGAGGTGACGTGGCCGGGCAGCCGGCAGCCGATGCCGATGACCGCGACCGGCGTGTCGCCTTCCGTGGACGGCGGGCCGGCACGCGTCACGGGGGACGGCGCGCCGCCGTGCTCCGGTTCGCCGCGCGCCACCCGCTCCGAGAGCGCGCCGATCGTCGACGCCTCCCAGAGCAGCGTCGCGGGCAGCCGGGTGCCCGCCAGGTCGCTGAGGCGCGCCGTCAGGACGACCGCGTCACGGGAGGTGAGGCCGAGTTCCGCGAGCGGGCGGTCGTCGGCGATGTCCTCGGCCGCGAGGCCGTACCAGGCGCTCAGGCTCTCGACGATCGCGGCGCGAATTTCCGCATGGCCCGCCGCCCTCATCGCGCGCCGCCCTTGCCGCCCTGGCCCCCCTCGCCGCCCCGGCCCCCCTCGCCGAAGGCGCCGAGCAGATGGCGCGCCCGACCCGCCGCTCTGGCCACCTTGCCGCTGCTCGTCCTGGGCAGCGAGCCCGGCGGGATGAGGAGGAGTTCGGCGAGGCGCAGTCCGTGCCGGGCCCGGACGGCGGCCGTGGCGGTGCGCAGGGCGGCGAGCAGGTCCTGCTCCGTGGGCTCCGCGCCGCGCCGGTGCTCGGCGACCACGACCAGGACGTCGGTCTCCGTCCCCGTCCAGGGCACGCAGAACGCGGCGATCCGGTCGCGGCGCACGAGGTCGACGGCCGACTGCACGGTCTCCTCGATGTCCTGGGGGTAGTGGTTCCGGCCGTCCACGATGATCAGGTCCTTGAGCCGCCCGGTGACGTACAGCCTGCCTTCGTGGAGTGCGCCGAGATCCCCCGTGCGCAGCCAGCCCGCGTCCGAGGTGGTGGCGTCGGGTGGGCGGACGCCGAACACCTCCTCAGAGAGCCCGTTGCGCTTCCAGTAGCAGAGGCCGACGTTGGGGCCGCGGAGCAGGATCTCGCCGACCTCGCCCGGCTGCTTCGAGGCGCCGGTCGCCGGGTCGGCGATGCGCAGCTCCTGCCCTTCCGGGGTGCCGCAGGCGACCAGGTGGGTTGCTTCCCGGTCCGCCGACTCCCGCTGGACGAGCCTGCCTTCGGACAGGGCGAGCGGATCGCACGCCAGGACCTTGGGCGGCGCGGCGAACGTGTCGGTAGTCACGAACACCGTGGCCTCGGCGAGTCCGTACGCCGGGCAGTGCGCGGCGGGCGCGAGTCCCGCGTCGGCGAACGCGTCGCGGAAGCGGTCGATCGTGCCGGGGCGCACGGGTTCGCTGCCGTTGATGAGGACCTTGACGCGGTCGAGGCGCAGTTCGGCCGCCTCGTCCCTGTCGATCCTGCTCGCGCAGTAGTCGTAGGCGAAGTTGGGGGCCGCGCTGATCGTGCCGGGATACGCGGCGAGCAGCCGCAGCCAGCGCACCGGGTGCTCCAGGAAGGCGACCGGATCCATCAGGACCGAGGGAAAGCCGCCCACGACGGGCGCGGCCACACTCAGGACGAGGCCCATGTCGTGGAAGAGCGGCAGCCAGCCGACCGTCGTGTTGCTCGCCGCGTCGGCCGCGAAGGCGTCGATGGCCTGGCGGGCGTTGGCCACCACGTTGGCGTGGCTGATCACGACGCCCGCCGGGCTTCGGGTGGAGCCGGAGGTGTACTGGAGGTAGGCGATGTCGTCCGGTTCGAGCCGCTCGGGCAGAGCGACCGGGGTCATCTCGCCGGGACGGTCGACCAGGACGACCGGCACCGGGGGAAGCCCCTGATCGGCCATGAACCGCCCGACCCCGGCGGCGGCACCCGTGTCGGACAGTACGCACGCGGGCTCGCAGTCGGCGAGCACGGCCGCCAACCTGCCGTCGTGCCCCGGGAGTTCGGGGCCGAACAGCGGTACCGCGATCACCCCCGCGTAGAGACAGCCGAGGAAAGCCGCCGTGTAGTCGAGGCCCTGCGGGAGCAGCAGGGCGGCCCGTTCGCCGGGGCCCGCGACGGCCGCGACCCGCCCGGCGATCGCACGGGCGCGTACGTCGAGGCCCTGCCAGCCGAGGGTGTGGTGCAGGCCGGGGGAGGTCGGTTCGGGGAACTCCACGTAGGTGAGGGCGCGTTGGTGCGGACGGCTCGCGGCCCAGTGCGCCAAGTGGTCGGTCAGCAGCGGGCCTTCCGGCGGCTGGAGGTTCTGCGGTCGTGACATGGCGGCTCCAACTGGACTGCGCGGGGGACCGGGACAGGCGTCGCGGGGACCAGGACAGGCGTCGCGGGTGCCCGGGACGAGTGGTGCGGGGAACGGAACGAGCGGTGTGCGGACCGGAACGAGCGGTGCACCAGGTTCCGCCCGGATGTGACCCGTGAGTAAGACGGCTTGCTGACAGATCGTCTGACACCCTCTGTCACTCGGCTGACAAGCCCCCAGGCCGGATTCGGCGTCGCGGGCAGCAGCGGCACCCCTCGTGGCCCCGGAGAATCCGGCAGCGGAACCGCATCGCGATCGAGGGGAGCCGCACGTGGGCCGGGCCAGGCTGACCGCTCTTCTGGCGCTGCTCGCCCTGGCCGGTTTCATCACGACGCTCGACAACACCGTCATCAACGTCGCGCTGCCCACGGTCCAGCGCGACCTCGGCCTGACCGTCACGGACTTGGAGTGGGTGGCCACCAGCTACGTACTGAGCTTCGGCTCGCTCCTCCCGGCCGGGGGCCGGCTCACGGATCTGCTCGGCCGACGGGCGATCCTCGCCGCGGGGGTCGTCGTCTTCACCGCGGCCTCGCTGGCGGCCGCCCTCGCCGACAGCGGCGGAACGCTCATCGCGGCGCGCACGGTGCAGGGCGTGGGTGCGGCGCTCGTGATCCCGGCCTCGCTCGCGGTGGTCGCCGCCGATCTGCCCGCCCGCAGGCGCGCCATGGCGGTGGGCCTGTGGACCGCGGCGCTCGCGGTGGCGCTCGCGCTCGGTCCCGTGGTGGGCGGGTTCGTCACCGAACGGTGGGACTGGAGCTGGGTGTTCCTCCTCAACGTCCCGTTCGGTGTCCTCGCCCTGCTCCTGGTGCCCGCCGTCCCCCGGGCCGTCACTCGCGTGCGGCGCGGCCTGCTGCCGCTCCTCGACCTGCCGGGCGTCGCACTGTCCACGACCTCGCTCTTCCTCCTCACGTACGGCCTGGTCAGGGGCGGGGAGCACAGCTTCAGCACACCACCCGTGCCGCTCTGCCTCTGGCTCTCGGCAGCCACGGGAATCGCGTTCCTCGTCGTCGAGTCGCGGACGTTTCTGCCGCTGGTGGACCTGCGGCTGCTGCGCAGCCGTTCGCTGAGCGGGGGCGCGGCGGCACAGGTGCTGTGGGGCATCGGCGTCAACGGCGTGTTCTTCTTCACCGCGCTCTACCTCCAGCGGGTGCTCGGCTTCTCCCCCACCAAGGCGGGTCTCGCCTTTCTGCCGCTGGCCGGTGCGCTGCTCGTGACGACGCCGTTCGCCGAGCGCGCGGCCAAGGCGGTGGGGGCGCACTGGTCGATCTCCGGAGGGCTCGTCCTCGTCGCGGGTGGCCTGGTCTGGGTGTCGGGGACCGGGCTCCACGCGCAGTACTGGGACCTGCAGCCGGGGCTGCTCCTGATCGGCGCGGGCTCGGCCCTGACGACTCCGCTGACGGTACGCTCCGTCGCCGATGTGCCCGCGACGCGCACCGGCATGGCTTCGGGCCTGGTGAGCGCGGCCCGTGAGATCTCCGGCGTCTTCGGGGTCGTCCTGGTCGGCGTGGTCCTGACCCGCACGGAACGCACGGCGCTGCGCGACGGCGCCGACCCGCGCAGCGCCTTCCTTGACGGCTACGACACGGGGCTTCAACTGGCGGCGCTCTGCGTCCTGTTGGGTGCCGTCGTCACCGCCGCCACGCTGCGGCGGCCCGCGCGGCACCGGCGTCCTGCCGGGAGGCGTCCCGTCCGCGCGGGCGTAACGGAGTGATCTCGTCCCTGGAACCGGGGAGGACCCATCAGGTGTAGTGGCCACATGAAGTACGAAGGGGCAGCTGATCGCCGCCAGGGCTTCCGGTGGCGAGGAGCTCGCGGTCTCCTCGCCACCGCGCTGGTGATGGGCACCGTCACGGGCGCGCGGAACCACGTGGTCGATCCGCCGATCCCGGACAGCGCCTGCCAGGCGTCCGGGGTGGCGCCGTCCACCACGTCAGGAGCCGTCGGCCGGGTGGGCACGCCCGCCCCCGACCTGGACGGCGACGGCCACCCCGATCCGGTACTTGACGTACCGGCAGGAAACGGAGACGTCTACCAGACCGGACGGATCGCCGTACTGCGCGGCTCGGCGCAAGGACCGCGGCCCGACCACCCGACGGTGTTCACCCCCAGGGACTTCCGGCTGCCCGAACACGACGGCATGACCGACGGCCCCTCCGGCCCCACCGTCGCCGACCTGGACGGCGACGGCCACCTCGACCTGGTCGCCGGGGCGAGTGCGCATGTGCAGTGGGGCGGCCCGCACGGCCCGGACCCCGATCACCGGTCCGCCCGCATCCGGCTGCCGCACGTCGGCAAGGGCCAGCCCGTGCGGATCAGCGAAGCCAATGACATCTACGACGCCCCGCCGGTGGCCGGGGACTTCGACGGCGACGGCCACACCGATCTGGCCACCTACCGCACCGGCCTGCACAAGCGGCACCTTGTCGTGCTGCACGGCCCGTTCACGCGCACCGGAGCACCCGCGCGGACCGGCGAGCGCGCCGACCCGGACCCACGGGGTGCCGACGCCGTGGTCGGGCTGCGGCTGATCGCGGCGGAGGTCACCGGCGACGACGCCACCGACCTGCTCGTGTACAAACCCGGGGATCCGGGCAAGCCCCTGCTGCTCGACGGCGGTGCCCGCACCGCGACCGGCCTGGTCGAGGAACCCGAACCGCTGCCGCGGGGCGAGAGCGTCGCCATCGGCGACTTCGACGGCGACCGCAGGCCCGACATCGCGCTCGGCGACAGCGGCATCCCCGACGACGAGGAGCTGGAACCGGCCGACCGCAGGGGCCTGGTGACCATCCGCTACGGCAAGGCGACCGAAGCCCCCGCCGTCATCGAGGGCGGCGCCCGCAAGGGCGGCTTCGGCATCGGTCTGGTCGCCGCGGACCTGAACGGCGACGGCTGCGACGATCTCGCCGTCCGCAGCGCGGGCGACCGCGAGGGCGCGACCGGCAGCGTCGACGTCCTGCGCGGCGGCTCCTCCCCCGGCCTGGGCTCCAACCCCTGGCGTCACCTGTCACGCTCCCGCCACGTGCCGGACCCCGATCCCGTCAATCCGCAGCACTGGTCGGGCCTGCCCGTGGGCGCGGCCGATCTCGACGGCGACCACCGCGACGAACTGGTCCTGTCCACCGCCTATCAGCCGGACTTCGGCCGGGACTGGTGGATCACCGACGGCGCGGGAAGGGACATGGTGTCCTTCGACGCCGGGGACCTGGCGCGCTAGGCCCTGTCCGGCGCGTCCGTCACGTACCGGTGCAGTCGGCCGGATGCCGCCAGCATGGCGGTGGCGCGCGCCGTGACGCCCGCGAGGCGTTGCGCGATGGCCGCACGGAGCGCGTCGGGGCTGCCCGTCTCGCGCAGGCCTTCGAGTACGGCGTGGATCTGGGGCAGGGGGTAGTGACCCTGCCGGAGGATGCTGACGATGCGGGCGTCGCGTACGTCGGCGGGGCTGAACCAGCGGTAGTGGGTGCCCGGTTCGCGCTCGGGTGCCAGGAGGCCCGCCGATTCCCACACCCTCAGCGCCGAGGTGCGCACGCCGAGGCGGGCGGCCACCTCGCCGATGCGCAGGCGCTGCGGCGCGTCGGGGGAGGCGTCGGGCTGCGGGGTGTCGTCCGGGGCCTCCTTCGCGACGGCTTCCAGCGCCTCGCCCGCGGCCCGGAGGGAGAGCCGCTGCTCGTGCAGTGCGACGTGCCCTGCGTCGATGAGGGTGAGCGCCAGCGGGATGTCGTCCGCGTGGACGGCCCGCATGATCGCCTGTGCGGTGTCGGGGCCGTACGCGGGCAGGAGCGCGCGGTAGGTGAGCAGGGCGTCGCGGTGGCGTGTGTCGAACCTGCGGTATCCGGCGGGCGAGCGCGGGGTGGGCGGCAGGATGCCCGCGTCGGCGTAGTTGCGGATCTGCTGGGTGGAGACACCGGCGGCGCGCGCCAGATCGACGGGGCGCAGTGCCGTCCCTGCTCGGCTCATGAAGAGATCTCTCCTGACTTCGGTCGGTCCTCCGAGTTGAAGGTTAACCGCCAGGAATCCCGGAGTATGCGGGGGACTCTCGCGCAAAAGTCTCAACGGGCACTTCAATGGAACACTTGAAGGCATGGATGCCAGCAACGCCACTGCCGATTCGATCCGCATCAAGGGCGCGCGCCTGCACAACCTCAAGAACGTCTCTCTCGCCGTCCCCAAGAATCAGTTCGTCGTCCTGACCGGCCTCTCCGGCTCCGGCAAGTCCACGATCGCCTTCGACACCCTGCACCGGGAGGGCCAGCGGCAGTATCTGGAGTCGCTCGGCCTGGTCACCACCTTCGTCAGCAAGCCCGCGGTCGACTCGATCACCGGGCTCTCGCCGTCGATCAGCGTCGACCAGCATCTGACCAACCGCAGCCCCCGGTCGACGGTCGGTACGGTCACCGAGGTCTTCACGTATCTGCGCCTGCTGTGGGCGCGCATCGGCCACCGCCCGTGCCCGGCCTGCGGGCAGGACGTCCCGCCCGCGTACCACGTGAGCGGCGACGAGCTCTGGGACGACGAGCCGTCCGGCACGGAACCCGCCGACGGCGCCTCGCCGGAAGAGCAGCCCGCGCTCCCCTGCCCGCACTGCGGGGCGCCCGTCCCGGGCATGGTGATGGGGACGTTCTCCTTCAACAAGCCCGCCGGTGCCTGCGCGACCTGCACCGGCATCGGCACCGTCTTCCAGGCAGATGTACGGCGTCTGGTCGACGACGGTCTGAGCGTCGCCGGGGGCGCCGTGCGCGGCTGGCTCCCCGTGCTGACCGCGCGCAACATCCCGATCCTGCGCGCCGCCGGTGAGCACTACGGCTTCCCCTTCGACCCGGACGTGCCCGTACGTGAACTGGGCGATGTCCAGCGGGCCTTGCTCCTGTACGGCGTGGTGAGCGAGGAGTTCCGTGAGCACTTCCCCGATGCCGCACCGCCGACGGCGGTCAGCCGCGGCCGCTTCGAGGGCGTGGTCACGGCGATGCTGCGGCGCTACGCCGAGCGCATCGATGACGCCGCCTACCGCGAGAAGACGGAGAAGTTCCTCGTCAACGACGTCTGTCCGGACTGCGAAGGCACCCGCCTGCGCCCGGAGAGCCGGCGGGTCACCGTCGCCGGGCTGACCATCGTCGACGCGTCACACCTGCCGCTCGACGAACTGGCCGAGTGGATCGACGGCCTGCGGGCGCGGGTCACGGATGACGGGGCCTGGCAGGTCACCGAGCCCATCGTGGACGACCTGCGCGAGCGCGTGCGCCGCCTGGTGGACGTGGGTGTCGGCTATCTGACCCTGGAGCGGGCCACCCCCAGCCTGTCGGCGGGCGAGACCCAGCGCCTGCGCCTGTCCTCGCTGCTCGGCTCGGGCCTCACCGGCGTCCTGTACGTCCTGGACGAACCGACCATCGGGCTGCACCCCGCGGACACCGCACGCCTGGTCGACGTCCTGCGCCGACTGCGCGACCTGGGCAACACGGTCCTGGTCGTCGAGCACGACCTCGACGTGCTGCGCGCGGCCGACCACGTCATCGACGTCGGGCCCGGCGCGGGCCGCGCGGGCGGGCACATCGTGGCCGCCGGTTCTCCGGACGAGGTGGCGGCGACCACCGGCTCGGTCACCGGCGACCATCTGTCCGGTCGCCTGGCGATGCCGCTTCCCGCGCTCCGCGCGCCCGCGTCCGGCGCCGAGTTGGTCATCCGCGGGGCACGGGCGCACAACCTCAGGAACGTCACCGCGCGGCTGCCGCTCGGGCGGCTCGTGGCGGTGAGCGGCCCCTCGGGCTCGGGCAAGTCATCCCTGGTGCTCGACATCCTGGGCCGTGCCGCGCGGCAGCGTTTCCACGGGGCGAGCGACGCGCCGGGCCCCCATGACGGGATCGAGGGCTGGGAGCACGTCGACAAGGTCGTGACCATCGACCAGCAGGCGATCAGCCGGGTGCCGCGGTCGAACGCGGCGACGTACTCGGACGCGTTCACTCCGATCCGCGAGGCGTTCGCCGCGAGCGCCGACGCGCGTCAACGGGGGCTCACCGCAGGGCACTTCTCCTTCAACGTGGCGGGGGGCCGCTGCGAGAGATGCACGGGTGCGGGCGTGCTGACGGTGCAGATGCACTTCCTGCCCGCCGTGGAGGTGCGCTGCCCCGCCTGCCGCGGCCGCCGCTTCCAGCGCGATGTGCTCGCCGCTCGATACGGCGGCCACGACATCGCGCAGGTCCTCGACATGACCGTCGACGAGGCGCTCTCACTGTTCGCCGCCGTGCCGGGAGCGGCGACGCGACTCCAGCGGATGTCGGACGTCGGCCTCGGCTACCTCCAGCTCGGCCAGCCCGCGACCACGCTCTCCGGCGGCGAGGCCCAACGCGTCAAGCTGGCCAAGGAGTTGGGCCGCCGCGCCACCGGGCGCACCCTGTACCTCCTGGACGAGCCCACCACCGGTCTGCACGCCGCCGACACGGCACGCCTGCTGGGCGTGCTGCAGCGCCTGGTCGACGCGGGCAACACCGTCGTCACCATCGAGCACAACCTCGACGTCATCCGTGCCGCCGACTGGGTCGTCGACCTGGGCCCCGAGGGCGGCGCGGCGGGCGGTGAGATCGTGGCCGAGGGCACTCCGAAGGAGATCGCGCGGGCGAGCGGGTCAAGGACGGGGGCGTTCCTGGACGGGGTGTGACGCGACGTCGGAGGTGCCGCGGAAGCCGTCGTCGGCGGCGCCGATGACGGTCACGAAGCCGTCCGGGCCGAGCACCGCCACGTCGCCCGTGCGAAGCCACCCACCCGGCAGCAGCCCCCTGCCCGTCTCCGCCGGGCCTGCCCAGTAGCCCTCGCAGACCTGTGGCCCGCGCACCAGGAGTTCACCGGCACGTCCTGGCGGCAACTCGACCGCCGGGGCGCCCTCCTGGCCGATGCGGACCTCGGTTCCGGGCAGGGGGAGGCCGGACGTGCCGGGGCGGGCGTTGGCGCCGCGCGGATTGGCGAGGACTGCGCCCGCCGCCTCCGGGATGCCGTAACCCTCGACGAGCACCGCGTCGACGGAGTCCCGGATGCGGTCGGCTGTCTCGGCGTCCAGGGTGTCGGTCAGCCAGGTCCGCACGGTGGCGAGGGCCTCCAGCTCGTGGGTGGGGCGCTGGAGAAGGAGTCGGCAGTAGGCGGGTTCGGCCGCCAGGAGGGTCGCCTTGCGGCGGCGTGCCGTACGCAGGAGCAGCAGCGGATCCGGGGTCGGCAGCAGGACGGCGCGCGTTCCGGTGAGCAGCGGCGCGGTCAGGCCGAACAGCGCCCCGCGCGGACGCCACAGCGGCGTGACGACCAGAGCGGTCTCCCGGCCGTCTCGCAACTGCGGGTGCCACAGGGCCTGTTGGTAAGCCGCCGCGACCAGGTTCGCGTGCGTGAGCATGACCGCCGGCCCGTCGGCGCCGCCGTACGCGAGGACGGCGAGATCACCTGCCTTCGGCCCGCCATCGCCCGGCACGGGCCGGACCGGCTTGCGTAAACGGCCGCGCGGCCCCGGCCACTCCCCGTCGACAGGGACGGTGACGACATCGCGGACGCGGGTGTCTGCGCGCACGGCACCGATCCGTTCCCTCGCGGAGTCGTCGGCGATGACCAACGCCACGCCCGATTCAGCCAGTTGATGTCTCAGCACCTGCCGCGGAGCCCCCGGATCGATCGCCACCACGACCGCTCCGAGCCGCAGCACCGCGTGCCACGCGATCGCGAACCAGGGGCAGTTGACCAGCACCAGCGCAACCCGGTCACCTTGCCGGACGCCCAGCGTCCGCAACGTATCGGCGCAGGCGCCCACCGCGCGGTGCAGCCCCCTGAACCCGGAGCGGCCTCCATGCCGCCGGGCCGCCGTGTCGAGCAGATCGGGGAGCGTGACGTCGGGGACATGCAGGCGGTGCGGCACGCCTGCGGCGTAGAAGCGGAGCCACGGTCGTGGGTCCGGGGCCGTCACCTGGGGCTCGGTCATGACCTGATCGTGGCGCAGGAGGGCGGACAGCCACTTGTCCCCCACGCACAGTTCCGGCCGCGCGGGCTGTGGCTGCACTGACTATCAACGCCCGGTTACCGCTCCGTAACTTCACAGCGTGCACAGCAGTCCCCCTTGATCCCCCGTCGAAACGAAGGAGCACCCGTGCGCAGGCCAAGAGCGAAACGCAAGAAGAGGCTGCTCGCGCTGACCACGGCCGCCGTCCTGGCGGGCCTGGGCCTGGGCGTGCCGACCCTGACCGCGGGCGCCGCGGCGGCCCCGGAGGCGTCGGCGGCGTGCGACGCCCCGGACGAGCGGATCTACGAGGTGCCCGGTTCCGTCCCGGGCGATCCCGGCAGCGTCATCGCCTGCCGGACGACCGAACTCCCCCACGTGCCGGGCAACATCCCGATGCACGCCTGGAAGGTCCAGTACAGCTCGCAGGACAACACGGGCAAGCCTGTCGCGGTCTCCGGCACGGTCGCCGTGCCGGACACGCAGTGGAAGGGGCGGGGCAGCCGTCCCGTCGTGGCCTTCAACCCCGGCACGCTGGGCCTCGGTTCGCAGTGCGCGTTCTCCAAGCAGCTCGCGGGCGCCTTTCAGGACGAGTACGAGGGCGAGAACATCGCGGCGCTCCTGAAGGCCGGTTACGCCGTCGCCGCGACGGACGGCGCGGGCTATCTGGACGGCCAGACCCATCCGTACGTGTCCGGCCTCGACGCCGGACACGCGCTCCTCGACATCGCGCGCACGGCACCCGAGATCCCCGGCAGCGGTCTGGACCCGAAGACGAAGGTCGGCCTGTGGGGCTATTCCGAAGGCGGTGCGGCCAGCCTGTGGGCGGCGCAGCTCGCTGCCTCGTACGCACCTGAACTCGATGTCGTCGGCGACGCGTCCGGCGGCGTACCGGGCGACTTGAAGGTGGTCGCCGATGCGCTCAACGGCAGCCCCTTCGCGGGCTTCATGGTCGACGCCGTGCTCGGCCTGTCCTCGGCGCATCCCCAGATGCCGTTCGAGGCGCTCATGAACGACCAGGGCAAGGAAACCCTCGAGAAGGCCAGGTCGCACTGTCTGCTCGGCACGATCTCGACCCTCGCGGGCCAGAAGATCGAGGACAACACGAAGGACCGGCTGAGCCTCGAACAGCTCTACGCGCTCAAGGGCCCGGACGGCAGGACGTGGGGCGAGGTCGTCGACGCGCAGAAGCTCGGTGCCGGCATCGGCCGCGCGGGCTCCGGCGCCACGTACGAGATCGACTTCCCCGTCCTGCAGTACCGCGGCGCCCTGGAGGAGGTCATCCCGATCGAGACCGAGGACGCGACGCGCAAGGCGTACTGCAAGGCGAACATCACCACCCAGTGGAAGGTCTATCCGGGCGAGCACCTGACGACCGACCAACTGGCGAAGGACGACACGGTCAAGTGGCTCGGCGACCGGTTCGAGGGCAAGCCGGAGTCCGGCAACTGTCTGCTGCCATAGCCGAGTTCACCCGCGCTGCCTCTTGTCACCAGGGTGACAAGAGGCAGCATCATGTCTGTCCGTCCTTGATGGGCCGCCGCCCACCCGCGGCGGTATCTTCACCAAACCTTTGTCCCCCGCGCGCAGAGGGAGCACTCCATGGTGAACGGTTCGACGCTGCCCGCCGGTATACCCCCGGCAGGCGCCCCCGCATCCGCGGGCACCCCGGCAGAGGAGTCGTCCGCCGCGTTCAGGGCCTTTCCCTCGGGCCTGCACGATCACGTGAGACCGTTTCTCGACGACATCACATCGGAGGTGGTGCGGGCCATCCGCACGGAGATCCCGGAGTACGCGCGCCCGACGGACGACACGTACATGCATGTCGTGAACCGGGGTGTGGAGCAGGCCCTTGAGGGGTTCCTGGCCCGGATGGCCCACCCGGACACCGACTGGGAGTCGGTGAAGGCCACCTACCAGAACATCGGCAGGGGCGAGGCGGACGAGGGCCGCAGCCTGGACTCCTTCCAGTCGGCGCTGCGCCTGGGCGCGCGCGTCACCTGGCGGCGGGTCAACGCCCTGGTCGACGCGGACCTGTTGCCCCGCCATGTCCTCGCCGCGTTCGGCGAGGCACTCTTCCTGCACCTGGACGAGATGGCCGCGGCGACGACGGCCGGGTACACCGAGGCCAGGCTGCACGCGGCGGGCGAGCTGCAGCAGCGCAGGGCCCGCCTCATCGACCTGCTCACCGCCGATCCTCCGGCGTCCGCGGAGGCCATCGCCGATCTCGCGCAGACCGCCCAGTGGACCGTCCCGCGCGAGGTGGCCGTCGTCGTCGTCGACCAGGCCCTCACCCCGGAGACGGTCAGGCCCATCGTGCCCCCGGAGTTCCTCGCCCGCTTCTCCGAGCAGCCCGGCTGCATCGTGGTGCCCGACCCGGAGGGTCCGGGGCGGGCCCGCTCGATCGCCGCCGCGCTGCAGGGACTGCGCGCGGTGATCGGTCCGACGGTCGCGCTGCACGAGGGGGCGCGCTCGCTGCGCTGGGCGCTCGACGCCCTGGAGCTGTCCCGGCGCGGCATCCTGCCCCGCGCGGGCCTGCTGCACTGCGCCGACCATCTGGCGACGCTGCTTCTCTTCCACGACGAGGCGCTGATCGACGCGCTCGCGCAGCGGCATCTGCTGCCGCTGAAAGAGATCCGCTCACCGCAGCGGGAGCGCCTCGCCGAGACCCTGCTGTGCTGGCTGCGGTGCGGGCACAACGCGAGCGAGGTGGCCACGCGCCTCGCCGTGCACCCGCAGACCGTCCGCTACCGCCTGCGGCAGCTGGACGAGGTGTTCGGCGACCGGCTGCACGATCCGGTGGCGCAGTTCGAGATGCAGCTCGCACTGCACGCGCTGAGCCTGCGACCGGTTGCCGCCGAGGTGAGCGCGGTGCGATGAACCGGGCGCCGTGAACCGGGTGCCGTGAACCGGGAGCGGTGAACCGGCACTCGGCGGTCGATCGGCCAGGGCACTTGGTACGTCACCCGGACGCGCCGCGAAGGCGGCCGTCCGCGGCCGTTATCGCGCCGTAATGTCCCCTTCGCCCCAACTCCCAGGCGAAGGAGAGTCCTTACGTGCGTGCCCGTCTCATGGCCGTACCCGTCGTAACCGCTGCACCCGCCGTACCGACCACGAAGCGGACCCCCCGCATCCCCCGGCGGATCCTCCCCCGCCTCGTGGTCCTCCTCCTGCTCCCCCTGCTCACCACCCTCAGCGGCACCCTGCTCGCCCCGGCACACGCCCACACGGACGCGCTGGTGCACAGCGCGCCGTCCGCCACCAGGCTCCTCGCGCCGCCGCCCTCACCTGATGAGCCGTGCAGCAGCAAGGACCCCGCGGTCTGCCTGATCCGGCAGATGAGCCCGGAGGAACGGGAGCGGGCGCGCGAGGTGCGGCTGCGCTACCACCGGCTCCTGGACACGATGGAGCGCGTGGCGGACCGCATGCACGAGGAAGGCCGCTCCGACGAGGAGATCGCCCGCGTCCTCGTCGACATGCGCAACGAGGCCAAGGACATCACCCGCGCCGGGATGAGCCCCGAGGAGGTGCAGGCGCTGGAGCAGCGGAACATGGAGAAGTACGGCAACCCACTGGGCCCGACGGCGGACCAGCAGTTCGCCAAGTACGGCAGCTGGGCCAAGGTCATCGAGGCGGCGACCCGCACCAGCGCCGCCGTCGACAAGGAACTCGGCATCCCGCCGCGCGTCTGACCTCCATGCTGCTTCAGGATTACGACCACCACGGCCGGACGTGGGCCCTCGACCCCCGAACGGGTCTCCTCGCCCCCGCGTCCGGCCGCTGCCACGGCTTCGCCCACGTGGGCGAGGAGGCACCGGCGGCCCTGTACGCCGACCCGTCCGACGGCGAACCGACACTCTGGATCCAGTACGGCCAACACCGCTGGGACTGCCGGACAGTGACGGTCCGTCATTCCAGTGCACCGGACGGAAGCCGCCGCTTCACGGTCGAGGATGCGTGGGGAACGGCCCTCGAACTCCGCTACCCCGCACCGGATCCCGGCCCCTTCGACCCCACGTACGACTGGATCGACGCGGAGGCCGACGACTTCTTCCTCTGGGCCGCGGGCCGCCTGACGGACGCGGACACCACGTCCCGTACCACACTCCTGGCGCACTTCCGGGCCGGTTTCCTCCCCACCTGACGGCGCAAGTAGCCTCTCCAAGCGATGAGTTGAGGCGTTTGCCAGAGTCTTAACTCACACTAGGAGAAACCAAAAGAAATCCCGGGCCGCGCGCAAGGTTCGCGACCCCCATCCGGAGGTACACCATGTGCGCCCACCAGCCCCCTTGCCCGCCCGCCGCAAGCGCCGATCACCTCGCGGCCCGGATCGTCTCCGCCCATCCCGAACAGGGCTGGAGCCTGCTGTGCAACGGCACGATCGTCTTCGACGACACCGGCGAACTGCTGCCGGACGGACGCGTGGTGGCGGTGACGCGGCCGCTCACCATGGCGGCCTGAGTGCCTGCGGAGCCTCACGACTGAGGGGTACGCACCGGCGGCTGCCCCTCGGCTCCCTTTCGCCACTCACGCTCGATGGCCCGCATCAGCGCCGGGTACACGATCACGTACCGGAAGGGCTTGATCGCGGCCATGTAGGCGGCGCCGAACCACCCGTTCGACTTGACGAGAACCGCCATCTGCCCGCGGTATCCGCCGTTGCCGTCCTGGACCCAGCTCATGTGCATGACCGTGTGCACGGTCTTGTTGGCCATCTCCGCGGCCCACTCGTCCTTCAGCAGATAGAGCGACGTAAAGGGGAAGCCGACGGTCTGCGGACCCGTCGGAGCGGCCCGCAGATCTTCCGGCATCCGATCCCTGAGCGAGGGCACGCGCGAGCCGATGCCAGTCTTCGGGCGGTCGAGGCCGAGCACCGCGCCGATCTTCCACCGGGCGGCCCAGACGAAGCGGACGGCCGGCGACGCGCCCTGCGGGAAGTCCCCTCCGACGGTCTGCGCCACCAGCCTGGGGAGTTCATCGGGGCCACCCGGCGTGGGCAGTGCCCAGACGTCCTCCACCTGGAAGTCGCGGGTGAGTTCGTGGATCCGCCAAGGGCGTGACGTGTGCGCGGTCTTCGGCAGTTTCATTCCTGAACCTCCGTATCGATGTGCGCCGTCGGCGAGGAGACGCCGACGCTCTACTCCCCGGCCGCGTAAGGCCTGGGCGGCAGGCCGAGCAGCCCCCGGACCGCCCTGTCGATCAGTTCGACGTCGTGCGGGACGTGCCCGGCCAGGCTGCTCACCAGGCCTTCGAGGGTGCCGATGTAGGCGAGCGCGACCTCCTGGGGAGGCGGGCCGGGCGGGATCGCGCCACTGCCCTGTGCGGCGGCGATCCGCCGGGCGCACTCGGTGACGAGCCGGTCGATGACTTCGGCGAGTGCGCGGCCAACGGCATGGTCCTGCCCGGAGAACTCGACCGACAGCGCCCTCATCACCCGGGCCACGTCACGGCGGCAGTAGACGGCGTGCCCCCGCGCCATCACGAGCAGCGCGTCGACGGGGTCGGGCTCATCGGCGGCAGGGCCACCCACCTCCGCGTTCCAGGTCTCCTCGACCCATCTCACGACGGCCAGCGCCAGCTCTTCCTTGTTGGCGAACAGGTGGTACAGGGCGCCACGGGTGTAGCCCGCCTCGGTCGCCACCCGCTCCAGCGCCAAGTTGCCGTACCCGTACGTGGAAAGGCCGCGTGCCGCCGACTCCAGCAGGGCGCTCCGGGTCCGGGCACGCCGGTCCGCCTGCTTCTCGCGCACGCCTTGCGGTCGCCCCGTCATCGCCGACCTGTTTCACATACAGACATGTATGTAGGTTACTTGGGGGCCGCGTGCCACCGCCCGAGGGGGGTCACCTCACGGCGCGATCGCGCCGAGCAACGCACGCGCGCACAGGTCACGCACCTGTGCGCGCGGCAGCAGTTCCGGCTCCTCGAGCCACTCCAGGCAGACGGTCACCATGAAGGCGAGCCAGCCGCGCACGGCCAGGCGCAGGGTGGGCAGTTCGTGGGCGGTGGACGCCGTTTCGGGGTCAGCCGCCAGGGCTTGCAGGATCTGGTCCTCGTGGGCCGCAAGGCCTTCGCGGTAGATCCTGCGGACCGTGGCGTCACCCGTCTCCTCCGCGCGGTGGAACGCGCGGAAGCCTTCGGCGTGCGACTCGACGTACGCGAGGAACGTGTCGAGGCCCGTGCCGATCTGATCGCGCACCGGGACGCCGGGCACGGCTGCCGTCAGCCGCAGCATCCGCTCGCTCTCGCGCCGCACAACGGCGGCGAAGAAGTCGCTCTTGGTCGGAAAGTAGTGGTACAGCAGGCCCCGGGAGACTCCTGCGATCTCCGCCACCCGCTCGACCCACACGTCGTCGTACGGATTCTGCGCGAAGAGCCGCGCACCTGCCGAGAGCAGCTGCTCCCTGCGCTCCTCTGTGCTGAGCCTGCGGCGGGTGCGCTCCTGCGGGTTCGCGACCATGCGAGCACCTTACTTGACGTGGATTCAATAGCGGGACCAGACTGGGAGCGCTTATTGAATCCACGTACAACAGGCTCAACGGGTCTGCGGCACAAGGGAGATGGCACACATGGCGCAGGTGTCGCAGACATCGCAGATGGCGGAGGGTGCTGAGCCGGCCGGGTCCGCCGCGCCTTCCGGGCCCCCCAAAGGGTTCCGCAGCGCCGAGCTCGGGTGGCCGCGCCTCGACCTCATCCCGCATCCGCCGCGCCGCCTGCCCCTGATCGGCGACGTCCTGGGTGCCAACGTCCGCACTCCGGTACAGGACTCGATGAAGCTCGGCGGCAGTCTGGGGCCCATCTTCCGCCGCAAGGCCTTCGGCAAGGAGATCGTCTTCGTCTGGGGCGCCGAACTCGCGGCCGAGCTGGCCGACGAGTCGCGGTTCGCCAAGCACGTGGGCCTCGGCGTCGCCAATCTGCGGCCCGTGGCCGGGGACGGCCTGTTCACCGCGTACAACCACGAGCCCAACTGGCAGCTGGCGCACGACATCCTCGCGCCCGGCTTCAGCCGCGACGCGATGGCCGGCTACCACCCGCTGATGCTGGACGTCGCCCGGCAGCTGACCGCCCGCTGGGACGACCGCGAGTCGGCGGGCCGGTCCGTGGACGTGCCCGGCGACATGACGAAGCTGACCCTGGAGACGATCGCCCGCACCGGCTTCGGGCACGACTTCGGCTCCTTCGAGCGGTCCCGGCCGCACCCCTTCGTGTCGGCCATGGTCGGCACGCTCTCCTATGCCCAGCGCCGCAACGTCGTGCCGCCCGCGCTCGCCCCGTTGCTCCTGCGCGGCGCCACCCGGCGCAACGCCGCCGACATGGCCTACCTCAACCGCACCGTCGACGACGTGGTCGCCGCCCGCCGCGCCACATCGGGCCCCGGCGCAGGCGACCTGCTCGACCGGATGCTGGAGGTCGCCCACCCCGACACCGGTGAGCGGCTCTCCGCCGAGAACATCCGCCGTCAGGTCATCACCTTCCTGGTCGCCGGGCACGAGACGACCTCGGGCGCCCTGTCGTTCGCGCTGCACTACCTCTCGCGCTCCCCCGAAGTGCTGGCCCGTGCGCAGGCGGAGGTCGACGAGGTCTGGGGTGCCGCGGAGGAACCCGCGTACGAGCAGGTCGCCAAGCTCCGCTATCTGCGCCGGGTGCTCGACGAGTCGCTGCGGCTGTGGCCGACCGCGCCCGGGTTCTCCCGCCAGGCCCGGCACGACACGACGATCGGCGGCGTGCACCCCGTGCGCGAAGGTGCCTGGGCGCTCGTCCTCGCCACGCTGCTGCACCGCGATCCTGCCGCCTGGGGCGAGCGGCCCGAGGCGTTCGACCCCGACCGGTTCACCCCCGCGGCGGTACGCGCGCGTCCCGCCCATGTCTTCAAGCCGTTCGGCACGGGAGCGCGGGCCTGCATAGGCCGTCAGTTCGCGCTGCACGAGGCGACCTTGGTGCTCGGGCTGCTGCTGCGCCGCTACGACCTGCACGCCGACCCCGGCTACCGCCTGCGGGTCGCCGAGCGCCTCACCCTCATGCCCGAAGGCCTCACTCTGCGGCTCACTCGCCGCGCCACGGCCGCGTAGGGGCTCGATTGTCAGACCCGTGCGCAAGAGTGGAGGGTCCACCGGTGCGAGCCATCGGACCGTCCGACCCCGCGCAGAGGAGCTCTCGACATGACCAGCACGCCGACCCCCGAACTGGCCGCCGCCCAGGCCTGCTTGCGGCTGCTGCACACCGCACGTGCCGCACTGTCCGGTCCCTCACCGGCTGCGGCGGCCTCGCTGCTCGCGGGCCCCATCGCGGAGGCGGACGAAGCGCTGCGCCGCGCGGGCCTGACGGGCAACGAGGCCGAGCTCCTGAACAGGATCTACGACCTCGAGCCCGACCGCCCTGATCCCCGTGGGCGCCCCGCTCCGGCGAGTTCGGCCGGTTCTGCTAGTTCGGCTAGTTCGGCCTCCGTTAGTTCGGCTCCTTAGGCCTCCGTCGACCTTGTCGATCCCGTCGATCCCGTCGGCCCCAACGGTCCTGTTGGCCCCGTCGGCTCCGTCTGTCCCGTTGCTGCCGTTGCTGCCGTTGCTGCCGTTGATCTCGCCGGCCCCTTCGGCTTCCAGGTGAACTTGTCGCCGCCCACCCAGCGCACCAGGTCCGGGTCGTCCACGTCGTGCACGACGACACCCGCCTGAGCGGCCACCTCCAGGACGTCGACGAGTTCCCTGGCCTCGCCGACCACCTCGCCGTCGAGCTCCACGATGCGGAAGGGCGGTCGGCCGGGGTTGACGCCAAGGACCGTGATCCGAGGGTTCGCCATATAGAGGTTCGCGCTTTCGGTCATGTCTGGAGGCTTCCACGCTCCGGCTCCGTCATGACCATCCCGACCTGCCCGTTCGGCCGCTCGGGCTACGCGCCGGTCGGCTCGGGGCGCCCGACGAGCCGCTCGGCCGCCGAGCGCGCCGAGGCGACGGCACCCCGGCGGTCCGCGCCACGCTGCCCCAGGACGACACGCGTACTCAGGCCGTCCAGGAGGGCGAGAAGTTCACCGGCACGGCCCGCGGCGTCGTCCACCGCGAAGGCCTCCTGAGCCGCGCCCTGGGTGAGCAGTGCCTCCAGATCCGCCTGCCAGCCGCTGTCGAGGTCGTCCTGGGCCGCGCGGAGGGGTTCGTTCGCACCGGCACGCGCCCACAGCTCGATCCACAGCATCCAGCGCGGGTCTCGGGGCCCCGTGGGCAGGTACATCCGCAGGAACCGGTCGAGCTTGCGTGCGGGAGCCGCCCGCCCCGCGAGCAGCGCGCGGCGCTCCTCGGTGAGCGCGGCCTCGCTCCAGCTGAGCGCCTCCAGGAGCAGGCGGTCCTTGCTGCCGAAGTAGTACAGGATGTGGCCGCCGCTGGTGCCGAGGCGCTCGGCGAGCGCGGACATGGTGAGCGCGGCGAGGCCGTTCTCGGCGATCGCCGTCATCGCCTCCTCCAGCATCCGGTCCCGCGCGACCTGCCCGTCCCGCCGTCGTGCCACGCCTGCTCCCGTTCCGGTCCCCGCGTCCTGCTCCGTCCCGCCGACCCTATCCCCGGTGAACGCGGCCGATTTCCCGCAGGGTCTTGACGGCTCCCCGACTCGTGGCGCATTTTGAATGCCGTTCTAGGTCATAGAACGGCATTCAAAGTCTGGGTGCCGGAGAGTGAGGTGCCCGCATGGCGCAACAGGCCCCGGATTCGGCCGGGACGGAAACAGGGACGACCGCAGGTACGACACGAATAGGCACCGGCGTCACCAGCGACGAGGTCTTCCGCGTCGAGACCCACGGCATCGATCCGATACCTGACGAGGACCGGCACGGCAGCGCCAAGGATCTCTTCTGGCTCTGGTTCGGCTCGAATCTGACCTTCACCTACGTCATCAACGGCGCCCTCGCCGTCAGCTTCGGCCTCAGTTTCTGGCAGGCCACCGCCGTGGTCTTGATCGGCGGACTCTCCTTCTTCGCCATCAGCGCGGCAGGACTGAGCGGCATCCGCACCGGCACGGCGACCCTCGTCATATCCCGCGCCGCCTTCGGCGTCCTCGGGAACCTCCCCGCCGGGCTGCTCAACTGGGTGGTCTCCATCGGCTACACCATCGTCAACACCGTGGTCGGCACGCTCGCCCTCGAAGCCCTCTTCACCGACCTCGGATGGGCGGGCGGGGACGCGGCGCGCGCCCTGGCGCTGGCGGTCACCCTCGCGATGACCTTCGCCGTAGCCATGTGGGGGCACGCCACCGTGCAGCTCGCCGAGCGCTGGATGGCGTACGTGCTCGCCGCCGGCTTCGGGGTGCTGCTCGTCTTCGTACTGCCCGACGCCGACCTCGGTGCGGCAACGGGCGGTGGCGCGGGCTTCTCGGGCTGGACGCTCGCGTTCGTGGTGATGCTCGCCGGGCCGTTCTCGTATCTGCCGATGCCCGCCGACTACACCCGCTATCTGCCGCGCGGCACCTCCCTGCGCTCGATCACCGTCACCGGCGCGCTCGGCGGCCTCGTCTCGTCCGTGGCGCTGGGTGTCGCGGGGGTCGCGGCCGCCACGCAGGCCGACATGACGGACACGGTCGCGGGGGTGGAGAAGCTGCTTCCGGGGTGGTTCCAGCCGGTGTTCCTGCTGCTCGTGCTCGGCGGCTCGGTCACCAACTCGATCCTCACGCTCTACTCCTCCAGCCTCAACCTCCAGGTGCTCGGCATCCCTTGGAGCCGCGCGAAGGCCATCGTCATCAGCGTCGCCGTGACGGCGCTCGGCTCGCTCGGTGCCCTGTTCCTGACCGACTTCACGGAGTCGCTGCTCAGCTTCCTCTCCCTCCTGATCATCGTGTTCGCGCCGTGGGGCGGGGTGTTCCTCGCCGACATGCTGCTGCGCCGCTGCCACTACGACACCGCGGCCCTGCACACGACCGGGCGGGGCGGTGCCTACTGGTACCGGGCCGGATTCCACCCTGCCGGGATGGCCGCCCTCGTCACCGGAATGGCCTTCGCCGCACTGACCTGCGACTCCGAGCTGTGGACGGGCCCGCTGGTCGCGCCGCTCGGGGGCGGCGACCTCACCCTGCTCGGGTCGGCCGTCGCCGGGGTCACCTACTGGGCGCTCGCCCGCCGCGGCGTTCGCACGTCCCTGCCCGCCTCACCCTGAACATCCCTAACCACCACATGCACCACCCGTACCACCCGAACCGCTCCAGGAGTTCACCCCTCATGACCAGCACCACCCCCAGGCCCGCGGATCTCGTCCTGCGCGACGCCCGCATCCACACCGTCGACCCCGAACTCCCCTCGGCCGAGGCCCTCGCCGTCCTGGACGGGCGCATCGCCTGGCTCGGACCCGACACGGAAACCGCCTCCTGGATCGGCAAGGGAACACAGGTCGTCGACGGCGGCGGGCGCCTGGTCCTGCCCGGCTTCATCGACGCCCACAACCACGTGCGCCTCGGCTCCGACGACGCCTGCGTGCAGCTTTCCGGCGCCCGCACCCTCGACGAGATCCACGACCGCATCCGCGCCTGGCACACCGAGAATCCGGGCGCCGACTGGATCGAGGCCGAGGCGTTCGACTACTCCGCGATCCCCGGCGGCCGCATGCCGAACGCCGCCGACCTGGACGCCGTCACCGGCGACACACCGGCCTTCGTCCTGAGCTACGACGTGCACACCGCCTGGCTCAACTCCGCAGCCCTGCGCCGTCTCGGCGTCGACCGCGACCGTACGTCGCTGCCGTTCGGCCGCGCCGAGACCGACCCGGCGACCGGCGAACCCACGGGATTCATCAAGGACTTCGCGATCAAGGGGCTCTCCCGCGACGGCCACCGGGCGCTGCGCGCGCTCGGTCTGCCGTGGGCGTCGCCCGACCGGCAGTACGGCCGCCTCGCCAAGAGCCTGGACGACGCGATCGGCTTCGGCATCACCACGGTCGTCGAACCGCAGAACTCCCTGGACGACCTGGAGCTCTTCACCCGCGCCCGCGAGGAGGGGCGGCTGCGCTCACGCATCGTCGCCGCGCTCTTCCATCCGCGCGGCACGACCGATGCCGACCTGGACGACTTCGCCGCCGCCGCACGGCGGTTCGCGGATGACCGGATGCGCGTCGGGCCGCTCAAGCTCTACATCGACGATGTCGTCGAGCCGCGCACGGCCGCGCTCCTGGAGCCGTACTCCGGATGCGGGCGGCACCGCGGCGACACGTTCTACCCCCCTCACGAGTTCGCGGAGCTCCTCGCGAAGCTGGACGCCCGCGGCTTCCAGTGCTTCGTGCACGCCACCGGCGACCGGGGCATCCGCACGGTCCTGGACGCCGTCGAGCACGCCCGCACCCTCAACGGCCCGCGCGAGGCCCGCCACCAGATCGTCCACGTCGAGTGCCTGGACCCCGCCGACACCCCGCGCTTCGCCGAACTCGGCGTCGTGGCCTGCATGCAGCCGCGCCACTGCGCACCCGAGATCGCGGGCCCCGGCCAGGACTGGGCCGAGAACATCGGCGCCGACCGGTGGCACAAGGCCTGGCCGATGCGGAGCCTGCACGAGGCGGGGGCAGTGCTCGCGCTGTCCAGCGACTGGAACGTCGCAGAGATGGACCCGATGGCGGGCATCTACACGGCCCTCACGCGCCGCCCCCTCGGCGGCGGCGAAGCCTGGCAGCCCGAGGAGACGCTCGACATCGAGACGGCCGTGCACGGCTACACGATGGGCTCCGCCTACGCCAACTTCCTCGAGGACGACCGCGGTTCGCTGACCGTCGGCAAGCTGGCGGACTTCGTCGTCCTGTCGCGGGACATCCTGCGCGTACGTCCCGAGGACATTCCGGGGACGAAGGCCGATGTCGTGGTGGTGGGCGGGGTGGTGACGGTGGGCTAGCCGGGCGCGTGCGGACCAGCCCAACCGCTCGACCGCCTTGAGGACATGACCGGCGCCGTCCTCCACGCCCATCCGGCGGGCGACGGCACCGGCGGCCTCCTTGTACGCGGCCTCGCACACCGCGCGGCCCAGCTGCTCGGCGAGGCGCTCCGCCGTGAGTTCCTCGAACGGGATGGGCGCGCCGGCCGCACCGAGACGGGCGAGCCGCGCGGCCCAGAACGGCTGGTCCGCCATGACGGGTACGGGGACCGCGGACACCCCGGCCCGCAGCCCTGCCGCCGTGGTGCCCGCGCCCGCGTGATGGACCACGGCGGCCATGCGCGGGAGAGGAGCGCGTGAGGCACTTCGTCGACGTTGAGGATGTCGTCGCCGTGCGCCATCAGCCCCGCCCGCCCCTCCTGCAGCACTCCCCGCAGCCCGGCCCGGCGCAGCGCGGAGACGGCCAGCTCGCTCAGCCGGGCGCCCTCCCCTGCGGCCATGCTGCCGAACCCGATGAAGACGGGCGGCGGCCCGGCCCGCAGGAAGTCCTCGAAGGCGGCGGGCAGCGGGGTGTCCGGGTCATGGTGCGGCCACCAGTTGCCGACGACGTCGAGGCCCTCGCGCCAGTCCGCGGGCCGGGGCACCACGGCCGTGCTGAACCCGTGCAGGACAGGCCACCCGGACTTCGCTCGCTGGGCACGAGCAGCCCGGACCGGTCGTAGTGATGCAGAGTACGGACGGTGATCCCCGCGAACCCGGAGACCTGCCCCACGGTGTACCTCATGGACCTCGCCTTTCGTCGCGCCAAGCCTGCAGCCTGACGCGACGTGAGGGTCAAGTCACCCGGGCGCGACGATCAGCCGTGCTCGACCACCGGCGGATCAAAGGCGATCCGTGTCACGGAGCCGTCGTCCGCCCACCGCACCTCGACGGTCTCCGCGGTCGCGCTCACCACGGACGCCACATCCGCCGATGAGGTGGGGTGCGGCACACCGGTGAGGGTGGCCAGAGCGGCATACACGGCCGTGCCCTCCGTCTCCGCAGTGAGCCGTGGCATGCGGGCCCACCGGGTGAAGGCCGTGCCCTGGGGTGCGCGCTGTTCGTCCTGGCCGGTCCAGCCGTGCAGGGGGTGGAGCGCGGAGAGCAGGTCCTCTTCCGGCCCCGTCGCCCAGCCGGTGTGGGTGACACGGGCGCCGTGCGGTGCGCCGACGACGCGGTGCACGCGCAGTTCGTGGCGGCCCTTGGCCACGGTGACGCTCTCCACGCGCAGCCCCGGCACCATGGGCGGCCCGCTCACGAAGGCGGGAACGTGCCGGGAGGCGGCCCAGCCCCACCCCTCGCCCTGCCCCGCGCCCAGCGGTTGGATGCGGCAGCGGGCACTGCGCACCCCGGCCACCTCCACCGTGATGTGGTTGTCCGCGGTGTTGCCGCGCGCCGTGGGTCCGGTCCTCGTGGAGTAGGCCTGGCGCGCGTAGAGCGGGTCCTCGTGGGCCGCGGACTGGGCCTCGTGCGGGCGGGCGTGGTCGCTGCCGTGGTTGTGCAGTCGTACGATCCCGTCCGCGCGGGTGCTCTGCACGAGCAGTCCGGGTGCGGGCAGCGCGACGACCTGGTCGCGGCTCTCGCTGGGGGCGGGTTCCTCCGGTTCGGCCCACAGGGGGTGGGTGGCCGGGGCGAGGAGACCGACGAACGCCTTCGAAGCCCAGTACGGGGACGCGGGTCCCGAGTAGGACTGCAGCGTCGCGTCGTGCGGGCCGTGCCAGCCGAGGCCGAGCAGGCCGTCGGCACCCACGGAGCCGCGGTCGAGGAAGTAGCGCAGTGATCCGCTGAGGACGCGGCGCGAGGTGCCGGGGGTGAGGGGCGTGTGGCCGGTGACCGCGCCGAGGGCCACGGACGCCCCCGCGGCGAAGCGGTAGGTCAGGGAGCGGCCGAAGTGGATCGGGGCGCCGTCGCCCCCGAAGAGGAGCCCGAAGCTCTCCAGGTGCTCGTGCAGGCGAGCGCCGTGCCGATCCAACTGACCCTGATCACCGCCCAGTTGTGCGTCGAGCGTCGGGTACAGGTGCAGGGCCCAGCCGTTGTAGTGATCGAAGGCGCGGCCGTCTCCGTCGGCGTACCAGCCCTGGCCGCGGTACCAGGTCTCCAGGAGGTCGAGCGCCCGTCGGCGCGCCCTGGCCGTCTCCGCGTCGCCGCGGCCCACCGACTCCAGGAATCCGGCCACGGTGTAGGGGAAGAGGTACCAGTTGTTGGGCGCGGGGACGTGGCGTATCGCGCCGCGCAGCCACTCCACGGCACGGTCCTGTACGTCGGTGTCGAGCCGGTCCCACAGCCAGGGGCGGGTCAGCCGCAGGCCGAGGGCGACGGACGCGGATTCGACCATGGGCTGGCCCTGGACGTGGTGGTCGAGGATCAGCGGCCACGACTCGGCGTCGTCGCGGCCCGGCGTACGGGTGCCCGCCGCGAGCCCTTCCGCGTACCGGTCGAGCCAGCCGTGCGGGTCCTTGCCATCGGCGCCCGCCACGCGGAACGCCGCGGCGAGGAGCGTGCGGGCGTATCCCTCCAGGCCGTCCGACCGTACGCCCGAGGCGGAGGGCCGCCCCGGCAGGTCGAGCAGGGCGCCGCGCGGGGTGGCCCACTGCCAGGCGGCACCCAGGAGGCCGTCGGCGACTGCCTCCCAGTGCTCGCGGGTGTAGCCGGTGTACGGGCTCAACTGCCGGTTCTCCTCGGGCAGTGACAGTCCGGGGATACTCATGCGAGGTAGGCCAGCCTTTCGCGTCGTACGGCATGGGCGAAGCCGTCGCCCGCGGCCCAGCGGCCGAGTTCGGCGACGGCGAGATCGGCGAGGCGCTCCCATTCGTTGCCCTGTGAACCGGCGAGATGGGGGGTGATCGTGACGTTGTCGCACTCCCACAGCGGGTGGTCGGGGGGCAGGACTTCGGGGTCGGTGACGTCGAGGACGGCGCGGACGCGGCCGGCCAGCGCGGCTTCGGTGAGGGCGTCCTGGTCGAGCACCGCGCCGCGTGCCGTGTTGATGAGCACCGCGTCGTGGCGCATCGCGGCGATCAGTTCGCGGCCGACCAGGCCGCGGGTGGCGGGCAGCAGCGGTGTGTGGACGCTGACGACATCGCTGCTCGCGAAGAGCTCGGCGATGCCGACCGGCCGTACGCCAAGGGCGAGGGCCTCCTCGTCGGAGACGTACGGGTCGTGCAGCAGGATCTGGAGGTCGTACGGGTGCAGGAGTTCGATGACACGGCGGCCGATCATCGAGGCGGAGAGGATGCCGACCGTGCGGCCGTAGTTGCCGACGCCGTGCGACAGGCCGAGCCACTCGTCACGGCGCCGGGTGGCCTTGAACTCCCGTGCGCGCTCAAGGACTTGCTTGCCGGTGAGCAGGATCATGGCAACGGCGTACTCGGCGACGGGCACGGCGTTGGCCGCGGCGGCCGACGACACCTCGATGCCGCGCTCCCAGCACTCCGGGGTGATGTGGCCGCGTACCGACCCCGCGGTGTGCACGACCGCCCGCAGGCGGGGCGCGGCCGCGAGCGCGGCGGCATCCAGCGGCGGGCAGCCCCAGCCGGTGACCAGGACCTCCACGTCCCGGAGCACGGAGCGTGCCTCCCGCGTGGTGAAGTCGTCCAGGACCGTGCCAGGGACCAGATCGCAGACCCGGCCGATGGCGGCCAGGGCGTCGGGGCCGAGCACGGCCGTCGCCGCGTCCCGGGCCATGGCGAGCGCGGCACGCGGCCGGCGGCTGCCGTTCATCAACACATTCCCTTTCACATGGTTCACGTGGTTCACGTGGTTCACGTGGTTCACGTGGTTCACGTGGTTCACGTGGTTCACGTGGTTCACATGGTCCGCACGGCTCACTTGACCGAGCCCGCGGTGAGACCCGACTTCCAGAAGCGTTGCAGCAGAATGAAGGCGAGGATCAGCGGCAGGACCGCGAGGAGCGAACCAATGATCACCACGGGGTAGTACTCGGGCGAGACGGTGGCGGAGCTGTTCCAGGTGTAGAGGCCGAGGCTGACCGGGTACAGCTTCTCGTCCGAGAGCATCACCATCGGCAGGAAGAAGTTGTTCCAGATGGCGGTGAGCTGAAAGAGGAACACCGTGACCAGGCCGGGCCCCAGCATGCGCAGCGAGACCCGCAGGTAGGTGGTGAGCTCCCCCGCGCCGTCCACCCGGGCCGCTTCGAGCACTTCGTCGGGCACATACCCCTGGCTGAAGATCCGCCCGAGGTAGACGCCGAACGGGTTGAAGAGGACGGGGATGAACACCGCCCAGAAGGTGTCGACGACACCCGTGGCCGATGCCATCAGGTACAGCGGCAGTGCGAGCACCGTCTGCGGCACCATCACCGCGGCGAGCACCAGACCGAAGACCTTCTCCTTGTGCCGGAAGCGGTACTTGTCGAAGGCGTAGCCGCAGGCGACGCTCACCAGTGCGCTGATCGCGGCGCCCAGGACGGCGTACAGGAGGCTGTTGGTGTACCAGCGGCCGTAGAGCCCGCCGTCCATCGCGAACAGGTCGCGGAGGTTCTGTACGAAGGAGAAGTCGGACAGGGAGAAGAAGTTGCTGCTGAACAGCGCGTCCCGGTTCTTGGACGCGGCGAGCACCAGCCACAGGACGGGCAGCAGGGTGTAGAGCACCGCGATGCCGACCACGGTGTTCACGACGGCGCGGCCCAGGAGGCGGGGGCGGTGCGCGGTGAGGGTGTCGGCGCTCATCGTGCGGCCTCCTTCTGGGAGCGGTTCGTCCAGCGGGTGACGCCGTAGGAGAGGGCGACCGTGCACAGGAGCAGGATCACCGAGGCGGCGGCGGCCAGGCCGTAGTTGTTGCGGGTGAAGGCCGCGTCGTAGATGTACATGCTGGGCGAGAAGCGCGAGTTGATCATCGGGGACGACTGGCTGAGCAGCATGGGTTCGGTGAACAGCTGCATCGCCCAGATCAGGGTGAACATGGCGACCATCAGGATCGATGAGCGCACCAGGGGCGCCTTGACCTGGAGTGCGGTGCGCACGGGTCCCGCGCCGTCGACGACGGCGGCCTCGATCACTTCTCGGGGCACGGCCTGCAGGGCGGCGTAGAAGATCACCATGTTGTAGCCGAGGTTGCTCCACAGGGCGATGTTCACGATCGACGGGAGCACGGTGTGCACGCCGAGGAGGTCGATGGTGATGTCGCCCTTGTCGAGCAGGTCGATGACCGGGCTGAGCCCCGGCGTGTAGAGGTAGAGCCAGATGAGGGCCGCGATGATGCCGGGCACCGCGTGCGGCAGGAAGAGCCCCAACTGGGCCCAGGCGCGCAGCCGTACGACGCCCGAGTCGAGCAGCAGGGCGAGGGCGAGGGCGCCGATCACCATCAGCGGGATATAGATCAGGCAGTAGAGGGCGACCAGGCCGAGGCTGCCGAGGAAGGTCGGGTCGGTGAGGACGGCCGTGTAGCTGCGCAGGCCCACGAAGACCGTGCGTTCGGGGCCGAAGCCCAGGCCCGGCTGGTCGTCGCTGAAGAAGCTCAGCCAGACCGCGGTGCCGACGGGTATCAGGAAGACCGTCACCAACAGGATCAGGAACGGGGTCATCAGGACGCCGCACGCCATGTGTTCACGGCGCCGCGCCCGCGTGCGGGCGCGGCGGTCGGGGACGGGGGCGTCGGCGGTGCGGGTGGCGCGGGCCGGGGGCGCGGTCGTGGTCATCGGGGGTCACCTGCCTTTCTGCTCATGTGCTGTGCTCGGAGGTCGTAAGGCCCAGCGCCCTGAGGTCCGGCATGGTGCCGTCGTGCGCGGCGCGCACGGCGTCGATGAGCGAGCCCTGGCCGCCGCCGGCGCGGGCGAAGCCGTCCTGCATGACCTTCTGGGTGGCGGTCATCCGCGGCCCCCAGACCCAGCCGTCGCGGATCGTCTCGGCCTGTTCCTGGAAGAGGCGGTAGATGTCCTGGCCGGAGTAGTAGGCCCGGTCGAAGGCCTTCCGGCCCACGGGGACCAGGTCGGGGACGGCCGGGTACTGGCTGCTCGCGCCGCTGGAGAGGCGGGCGCGCAGGGCGTCGGGGTGCGCGACCTGCCACTCGATGAACTCCATGGCGGCTTCGGGGTGCCGGCTGTCCTTGGTGACGGCGAAGGTGGATCCGCCGTGGGTGCCGACGACGGGGTTGCCGGGGTCCCACTGCGGGAGCGGGGCGAGTGCCCACAGGCCCTTCTGGCCCGGCCGTGCGTTCATCTGCGAGCCGGCGTCCCAGGCGCCGCTGAGCCGGGCAAGGACCAGGCCCTCGCTGAGCTGGGAGTCGTAGTGCCTGCTCTCGGAGGCGTTGACGAAGAGCAGATCGTCGTCGATGAGCCGCTGCCAGTACGCCGCGACCTTCCGGGTCGGGCGGTCCGTGAGCGAGACGTTCCAGGCGCCGTCGCGGGTGTCGAACCACTGGGCGCCCGCCTGCCAGGCCCACGCGGCGAACTGGGTGCCGCCGTCGGTGGGGAAGAGCGCGATGCGCCGGTCGCGCGCCTTGTCGCGCACGGTGCGGGCGGCCTCGGTGAACTCGTCCCAGGTGCGCGGGACTTCGATGCCGTACGTGTCGAACAGGTCGGTGCGGTAGTGCAGCACCATCGGCTCGACGTCGAGCGGGACGCTGAAGACCCGCTTCTCGAAGGTGGTGAGGCCGAGCGCCTGTGGCAGCAGCTTGGCGCGCAGCCGGTCGGTCATCAGGGAGGTGATGTCCCGGGCGACGCCGTCGATGGCGAAGCCGGGGACCTGGGGGTACTCAAGGGTGGCGACGTCCGGGGCGTTCCCGGCTCGGGCTGCGTTGCTGAGTTTGGCGTATCCGCCCATGGCCCCCGAGGGGATCTGCTGGAACTCGACCTGGATGCGGTCGTGGGTCTCGTTGAACGCGTCGACCACTTCCTGGCTTCCGCGCAGCGCGGACCAGAAGGTGATGCGTGTGGTGCCGCCCCTGCCGCGCGACGTCCGGCCCGTGCTGCCCGAACAGGCGCTGAGTGCACCTGCCATGGGAACGGCGGCTGTCACGGCGAGCAGGGACCGGCGGCTCGGTCGACCAGGCATGGGTGCCTCCCGCGGCTCTTGTTCGGGACACGGGAATCCTGATCGCGTGAACGATGCCGGTCAATAGACCGATCAAAAGAAACTGAAGCGGTCAAACGATCCGTGCGTGCGTGGCGGATCCGCGGACCTTGAGCTCCGGCAGAAGCTCCACCCGCTGCGGCGTCCCCGCGCCCTGCCCCGCCAACTCGTCGAGCCTGCGCAGCAGTAGACCGGCCGCCGTCCGTCCCACCTCGTGCTTCGGCGGGGCCACGGCGGTGAGGGGAGTGCTGCCGAGCGCGGCCACCACATCGTCGTACGCCACCACGGAGCAGTCCTGCGGAACCCGCACCCCGCGCTCCATGAGCTGCGACACGAGCATCAGCGCGTCGACGTCGCCGTGCAGCACGGCGCCCGTCGCCCCGCGCTCCCGCAGCCGCGCCGCGAGGTCGAGCGGCTCGCGCACGCGGCCGGGACCGGCGCCCTCGGCGCTGAGCATCACGCTCCAGTCCTCGATCTCGGGCCGTGCGGCGGCGATATCGGCGAAGGCGGCACGCAGCGCGCGGGCCGTCGGGCTGTCGTCGCGTGCGGCCAGGACGATCCGCCGGTGGCCGAGCTGGACGAGGTGGTCGACGGCGAGGTGGATGCCGTACCAGTGGTCGGTGCAGACCGAGTCCATGGCGTGCAACGCACTGCCCGCGCGCGGCCGCCGCTCCATCAGGACCGTGGGCACACCCGAGGCGGCGAGCCAGGCGTAGTCCGCTTCCTCCTCGGCCGACGTGCGCCAGCGCGGAGCAATGAGGAGACCCCGCACATCCTCGGCCAACACCCGCTCGACCAGGGGCCGTTCGGCGCCCTCCACCTGCGGTGCGATGTGCAGCGCGACCCGTATCCCGGCCTCGTTCAGGACGCCTCGGGCCCCGTGCATCGTCTCGTACAGGTAGGTGTGCCGCTCGGGCACCATCAGCGCCACGGCCCCGGCGCCCGTCATCGGCTCGGCAGGCGCGGCGCTGCGCTCCACGGACCCGACCGACCGCGCCACCCCGTGCCCCCGCCTCAACTTGCCCTCCCGGGCGAGGTCTTCGACGTCCCGGCGCACGGTGATCACCGAGACCTCGAGATCGTCGGCGAGGTCACTCAGCCGCACCTCGCCCCGCGACTCCACGACCGCGAGTATCCGCTGCCGCCTGACATCCCTCGGCTCCCGCATACTGCCGACCCCCTCGCGACGTACCCATCAGGTGTTCGTTTGAGCGTTTCGCTGGAGGATATCGATCAATGGCCCGCCCATGTCCAGGTCGGCGATGTTCGTCGGGCGCGGCTCGTCATGAGCGGCCCATCACTGGCGGCTGAGCGAGCGTGTGATGCCTGCCGCGACGGTGGTGACAAGGACCCAGCCCGTGGCGACCAGCAGGTACGCGAGCCACTGGTACCAGCCGTCCGGCGCGAAGGCCGACTCCTGACCGAAGCCGATGATCGGCAGGAGCAGATCGAGGGTGTAGAAGACGGGGTTGAATTCGGGCGCCTCGTCGGACTTCAGCGGGCGCGGATGGTGGAGGCCGAAGGCGAGCGCCCCGGTGAGCAGCAGGACGAGCAGCCATCCGGCGGCGCGCATCGGCCGGAATCCGTAGCCGACCGTCACGTCCTGGAGATGGCCCCAGATCCTGGCGTACGGGGGCAGGGTGCGCCGGTGGCGGCGGAGCTTGGCCAGTTGCACGGTGCGGGCCGCGGCCTCGTCGCCGACCGTGCGGTACGCGGTGGCCAACTGCTCGTAGCCCTGCGGGAGATAGCCCGCCGCCTCACGCTCGAGCAGCGGCAGTCGCTGTTCGGCGGGCAGGTGCGGGGCGATCCTCTGGTACGTGAGGCCATCGAGCTTGACCTCGCCCGGCCACACCTCCGGAGGGACGTGCAGCAGGTCGAGCTGGGAGCGGCGCAGGTTCACGGCGCCGTGGATCGGAGCGGCCTCGCGCAGCCACAGCTCGCCGACGACACAGCTGCTGGCGCGCAGCGCCGTCCCACCGGGGCGGGAGAGGCGGGCGTAGGCCAGATTGACGTGCCGCGGGATTCTGGCGCCGCTCAGGTTGAGCGTGCCGCGGGCGCGCAGCCGCATGGCCCGCAGATCGGTGCCGACCGACAGGGTCTCGGCGTACAGGGCGACGTCACCGGGAGCGTTCAACACGGCGCTGTCGAGATTGACCTGCCCGGCGACGGTCGCACCGTTCAGCCGGACCTGGCCGTGGGCCACCAGGCCGACCGCCCATACATCGGCTCCTATCACGGCGTGATTCAGCTGCAGCACCGCTTCCGCCGCCCCTTCCGGATCTGGCGAGTCCGGCGCGGGCGGCTCGTCGGGGGCGGTCGGGGTGCCGAGCTCCGCCCCATTGGCGAAGAAGGTGCCGGCGATCTGCGCGCCCGCGAGCCGGACGGGACCGGCTATGCGGCAGCAGCTGATCCGCAGGACCAGCTCGACGCGGAGGTCCCCGGCCCTGAGACCCGGAAGGACCGAGTCGCTGAGCACCAGTGCGCGGACCTGGGCACCGTAGAGGTTCGGCGTCCCGTCGAAGTGGCAGGACCGCAGCCGTACGGGATGCTCGACCGTCCCGTACAAGAGGTCGAGGCAGCCGGTGATCCGCGCGCCGGTCAGCTTCATGCCCGCCGTCTCGCCGTCCCGCGTCGGCCCGTTGAGCAGCAGCGCCCGCAGTACCTCGGCGCGCACCGTCCGCTCGGGCCCCCAGGAGGCACCGGCCCCGGGGTCCTCGTCGTGGCTCTCGCGGAAGTCGACGCCCTCGCCGAGGGGAAACGCCTGCCAGACGCGGTGCTCCGCCGGTGTCAGGTCGGTGATCTCCATCGGCCGGATGCTGTCGCGGGCGCGATCGGGCTGTCAACCACGGGCTTGGGTCCGCCGACGCGGAGACCATTCGAAATGGGATCCATTTTCATATAGCCTCGACGTCGCACCGCCGAGAAAGGACCCGCACCCATGGCCGTACCCAAGCGGAAGATGTCCCGCAGCAACACCCGTCACCGCCGGGCGCAGTGGAAGGCCAGCACCCCGCAGCTCGTGCCGATCACTGTCGACGGCTCCGCGTACCTGGTGCCCCAGCGACTGGCCAAGGCGTACGAGCGCGGGCTGCTGCGCCCCGAGGGCTGAGAGACACGGCCGCCGCCGGGTGGGCATACGGCCCTCGCGCTCTCACAGCAGCAGCCGCAGCAGATGCTCGCAGGCCTCCCCCTCGTCCGCGTGCCGGGCGAGGGGGTGGTGCGTTCCGCGTTCGTACGTTCCGGTCTCCCACGCCTCGCCGTCCCCGGTTCTCCGCAGGTAGACGAAGTCGGGGGGCGTGGGAACCGGTTCGTGGACGCCCTCGATCCAGTAGTAGCCGTCGGCGACACCGGCTTCGGTCAGTGCGGCAGGCAGCCCACGGACGTCCATCGGCGCGCTAGTCGTTCGCGGGCTCGAGGTAGCCGTGGTCGAGCAGCCACTTCACGTTCAGGCGCTGCCCCTCCCCCGGGTCAAGGAACACCGCGTCGAGCTTGATCTGCTGGCCGCCGCCGGGCTGCGCGAACCACGGGGCGATGCCGCCCTGCCAGACGTAGAACGGCTTGTTCACCTCGTAGACGCGGTAGTCGCAGGCGACCGCGGCGTCACGGGTGTTGAGGTTCTGCGGAGGCAGTGCGCGCTCGGCGTACGAGTCGCCCGCGGGGGCCAGGAACGAGCCGTACTCCGATCCGAACCGGTCGAGGAGTTCACCCTTCTCCAGCTCCTCGGGGTGCTTGTCGACCTGGCCGTTGACCGTCTCGAAGCCGTCGTTCGGCGGGTACTTCCAGCTGCCCGTGTCGGCGGGGCCCTCCCAGTACTTCTTCAGGAAGGACGCCGGCGAGAGACCGCCCGTGCGCTTCCACCCCTTGAGCAGCGGGCCGACCGGCTCCTGCCACTTCTTGGGGAGCCACTTGGGGCCGAGGCGGGCGTCCTTGTGGAACTCGCCGGTGCAGGGTTCGTGCGGTGCCGAAGGCGACGACGATCCCGCCGGCGACGGCGCCGGCTTCTGCTCCTCCGCCGCTGTCGCGGTGGGTGCGACCGCCATCGCGGTCGCCACGCCGAGCGCGGCCAGGACGGTACGGATCCGGATCACAGAACTGCGGTCCACTCAGCGACTCCTCGCGTATCCACGGGAAACGAAAACAGCTCGCACACCGTATCCGAGCAGTGGCTCTCAGTGGTCAACTTCCGTCACGGCGAGCCGGAACCGGCCATCGGATCCCGGCGCCGACAGAGGGCGGTACCGGCGGTGCACCGCAGCTCGGGGCGGGCGGCTGCGGGGGTGGCCGCAGAGGAGGGCCGGGGCGAGGCCGGCGAAGAGGAGAACGGCCCCTGCTCTAGGCTGGTCTGTTCAGGTTTCCCTCACAGTCGTCCGTCGCGTCCAGGGCGGCGGGCATGCCGTCCAGGACGGTGAAACTGTGGTCGAGCCGCGTGATGCGCAGCACGCGCCAGACGCGCGGACCGCTGCGCACCAGGCGCAGGGAACACCGCCTCGCGACGGCCAGGGCCTTGATCCGGACCAGCAGCCGCAGACCGCCGGCGTCCAGAAACGTCACCTGCCGCAGGTCCACGACCACATCAGCGCCTGGCCGGTCCAGTAACTCCGCTACGCACGGCGCGAGTTCCAGATCCGCCCAGGCGTCCAGCTCACCGTGGAACGTCAGAATGATCGATTCGCCGACCACGCGGTGGTGCAGCGCAAAGCCCGGGTCGGGCGTGCCCATGGTTCACCCCCCAACTTCACTCCACCCCGCATACGAAGAGTAACGACAACGCGAGCGACGCGACCTTGAGATCGGCGCCAAACGCCGCCCGGGTCCGGGGCGGCACCGCGATTGGCATCTACATCTTGCCCGCTCAGGGCCAGTTCATACCTCGGGGGGCTATCGTCGGCCACCTCGCGGCGCGCATTCAGGGCAAGTTGGCCGCAGTTACTCTGCGTATTCGCCGCGCTCTTTCCCGCGCTGCCTGCGCCATCGATTCGCCTGTTCGTCCTCCGAACGGCCCTCGGGGGCGCCGCAGATGTCCGGATCGTGTCGTTGTGGCCGCTGAACACGTGTGGGACGTCGGCTGTTCTGCGGGGTTTCCGGGCGGGGCCCGCCCGGCAGGCCGGCACGGCGAGGGGGAAGACCGGATGAGGCGTTGCAGGCAGACCGCGGCGGCCCTGGTCGCCCTGGTCCTGACCGGCGCCGCCGGGTGCGGCGGGTCGGACGGCGGGCAGGGCGATGACGGGTTGACCATCGCTGTCCGCGATGACCTTCCGGGCATCGGGCTCCGGGGCCCCGACGGCGTGTACCGCGGCCTGGACATCGACGTCGCCACCTATGTCGCCGGGCAGTTGGGCGTGCCGAAGGACCGGATCGCCTGGAAGGCGACCGTCCCGGCCGAGCGCGAGAACCTGCTGGTGCGCGGGGACGTGGACCTCGTGGTCGCCAGCTATTCGATCACCGAGCAGCACAAGCGGAAGGTCTCCTGCGCCGGGCCGTACTTCCTCGCCCACCAAGACCTGCTCGTCCGCGCCGAGGACACGTCCATCAAGGGTGCGAAGGACCTGAACTCCCGGAAGCTCTGCTCGGTCACCGGGTCCACGTCGGCGCAGAACGTGAAGGACGAACTCGCGCCCGATGCCGACCTGTAGGAGTTCAGCTCGCCCACGGAGTGTCTGACCGGCCTGGAGAACGAGGTCGTCGACGCCCTCACCAACGACGACGCGATTCTGGCCGGATTCGCCGCCCAACGCGCGCACCGCGGCAAGTTCAGGCTCGTCGGCCATGCGTAACCTGCTGCTCACCGCCCTCGCCTCCCGCACCGAATCCTGGGTGAGGCGCAGCAGGAAGAGCACCGGCGCAGCGGTCACCGCGAGCCCCGCGGGGAGAACTCCCCTCACCTGATCGACACTGGCTCGACACCGGCTCGACGCCAGTCGGCGTTGCACAGAACGCAACTCCCGTTGTGCCTCTTGTCCTCGGAGTTTCCGGGCGCCACTGTGTCTGCCACGTATGTCACCACCGACGCATGAGTCACGAACGGACATGGAGGCAGGCATGACCGGTGAGAACGACGGGCAGCGTACGGCAGGCGACTGGGGACGGCGGGGTTTCATCGGAGCGCTCGCCGCCACTGCCGTCGCCGCGTCCGCGCCTGCCGCAGTCGCCTCGGCGTCCGCCCCGGCCCCGGGATGGCCGCCGTACCGCGCCCGCCCGCTCTACCTCGGCACCTACACCAGCCGGCCGGACGGCGGCACCGGCATCGGTCTGGCCACCTACGACGAAGCGACGGGGCACATCACCGGCACCGGCACGCTGACCGGCGTACCCGATCCCTCCTACCTCTGCCTCCATCCCTCGGGTCGGACTCTCTACGCCGTCAATGAGCGCGAGCAGGGCGGCGTGACCGCGATCAGGCTCTCCGCCGAGGGACCGGAAGTCCTGGGCGCGCGCGACACCGGCGGCGCGGGTCCCTGCCAACTGTCCGTGCACCCGAGCGGGCGCTGGCTGCTCAGCGCCAACTATGTCTCCGGGAACGTGGCCCTCCACCCGGTCCAACGCTCCGGCGCACTGGGCGAGTTGAGCGACCTCGTCACTCACTCCAGCCCGCCTCCCGGTCCCGGTCAGGACGGGCCGCACGCCCACCAGATCGTGACCAGCCCGGACGGCGGTCATCTCCTCGCCGTCGACCTGGGCAACGACACCGTCTACAGCTACCGTCTCGACGCGAAGAAGGGGAAGCTCACCCAGGTCTCGTACGCCACGCTGCGACCGGGCGCGGGGCCGCGCCACCTCACCTTCCACCCCTCCGGACGCTTCGCGTATCTGGCCAACGAGCTCGACAACACCGTG
This sequence comes from Streptomyces sp. A18, assembly GCF_059026065.1. Lineage (NCBI taxonomy): Bacteria > Bacillati > Actinomycetota > Actinomycetes > Kitasatosporales > Streptomycetaceae > Streptomyces > Streptomyces sp. A18. The sequence continues at coordinate 45,533 of NZ_JBWLKL010000007.1, forward strand.
GTCGTCTGCGCGTACGACCCCGCGAGCGGGCGGCTGACTCCCGGCTCTCCGCAGACCACCGGCACGGGCGAGGGCACCAGCTATCCGGCGCAGTTGCTCGTCACGCGCGAGGGCTCCTTCGCCTTCCTCGCCAACCGCGGGCACAACAGCCTCACGCGGTACGCGATCGAGGCGGGCGGCGCCCGGCTGCGGCTGCTCGACACGGTCCCCGTCGGCGGCGACTTCCCCCGGCACATCGCCTTCTCGCCGTCGCAGCGGCTGCTGTTCGCGGCCAACCAGAAGTCGAGCTCGGTGAGCGTCTTCCAGGTCGGCAAGACAGGCCGACTGCGCCTGGCGGGAAAGCCGTTCGCCGCCCCGATCGCGGTATGTGCGCTGCCGTTGTAGGCGTTGGCAGTCGGAACGGGTACTCCGCCCGTCTCCGCCACGTACGAAGGAAAGGCCGCGTCCGCCCCAGGACTTCGTTCCGCCCCGCCCCCGCCTGGCTCTCCGACGCCGTCTTCCACCAGATCTATCCGCAGTCCTTCGCCGACTCCGACGGCGACGGCATCGGTGACTTCAACGGCATCACCGCGCATCTGGACCCCTGGCCTGGCTGGGGGGCAACGCCGTGGTGATCAACCCCCGCAGCGCACCGGCCGCGTTCACCACCGATGCCGCAGGCGGGACGGGCCCGCTGGCCCTGGAGGCGCAGGGGGTGGAGGCCGGGAGCGGGGTCGTCACGGCGCGCGGGTTCGGGTACGGCGTCTTCGATCTGCGTCCGACACCCCCTTCCGCTTAAGTCCCGACGGGACAGGTGTCCCATTGGGACATCACGGGTGTACAGTCGAAGACGTGAACGACAAGGTGACGGAATCCGGCTCAGGGTCCGGCGAGGACCGCAGGCAGCGCAAGGCCCGGCAGACCCGGGAGGCGCTCGCCGACGCGGCCATCGACCTGATCCTGGAGCACGGCCTCGCGGCCGTCACCGTGGAGGCCGTCGCCGAGCGCGCCGACGTCACGCGCCGCACCTTCAGCCGCCACTTCAGCAGCAAGGAGGCGGCGGCGCTCGACTTCACGCGCGCCGACGGCGACCGCATCAACGCGGCCCTGCGCACCCGCCCCGCCGACGAGCCCCCGCTGGCGGCCTACCGCGCGGCCGTGCGGGAGTGGCTCACCGACCCGGAGGCTCCGGGCCTGCACCGCCGGTCCCGGACACGGGCGCTCCTGGCGCTCGTCGACACGGAACCGGCACTGTTCGCCGCGTACGAACGCGTCCGGGTCGACGCCCAGGACGAGTCCGTCCGCATCATCGCCGACCGGCTCGGCACCGACCCCGCCCGGGACCAGCGCCCGGCCGTCGTCGTCGGCGCCGCCGCCGGAGTGCTGACCGCCGCCCTGCGCAGCTGGGCGCGCGGCGGGCACGCCGAAGGAAGAGACGACGCAGACCTCACCGCGCACGTGGAGCGGGCCTACGCCGTTCTGACCGGGGAGGCAGCACTCGCGGCCCCCCACATCGCATGAGGAAAGTGAAGAGCACCATGAGCACCACCCCCACTCCGTCCGCCGCCTCGGTCCCCGACTACGCCACCGAGTTCGCGGGCAAGACCGCCCTGATCACCGGTGCCGCCTCCGGCATCGGCCTGGCCACCGCCCGCCGCCTGGGCGCCGGCGGGGCGAACGTCGTCATCGCCGACCACAACGCCGAGGGTGCGGAGAAGGCCGCCGCGCAGCTCCTCGCGGAGGGCGTCAAGGCCGCCGCGGTCGCCGTGGACGTCACCGAGCCCGCGTCGGTCGAGGCCGCCGTGCGGTTCGCTGTCGACACGTTCGGCGGGCTCGACCTCGCGGTCAACAACGCGGGCATCGGCGGGGAGAGCAAGCCGACGGGCGCGTACGACATCGATGTCTACAACCGCGTCATCCGCACGAACCTCGACGGCGTCTTCTACTCGATGCGCTATGAGCTCCCGGTCCTGGAGGCCGCGGGCGCGGGCGCCATCGTGAACGTCGCCTCGATACTCGGCTCCGTCGGCTTCGCGGGCTCCCCCGCCTACGTCGCCGCCAAGCACGGAGTCGTCGGCCTGACCAAGACCGCCGCCGCCGAGTACGCGGCGAAGGGCATCCGCGTGAACGCGGTCGGCCCCGGCTTCATCGAGACGCCGCTCCTGCAGAACATGGACAAGGAGGCGTACGACGCCCTCGTCTCCCTGCACCCGGCGGGCCGCCTCGGCCGCTCCGAGGAGGTGGCCGACCTGATCGTGTTCCTGCTCTCGGAGCGGGCCTCGTTCATCCACGGCAGCTACCACCTGGTGGACGGCGCGTACACCGCCCGCTGATCCCCTCGCCGCCACCCCGCCTACGGCTTGGTGAAGTCGACGTCCTGGGCCCTCGCGACGATCTCCACCTCGTCGCCGAGGGCCCATTCGGCGACCCGGGACACCATCGCCGCCGGGACCGTGTCGCTGATGCCTTCGGCGGCCGGGATGTCGTACGTCGCGTGCGCGTCGTGCGGCAGGACGACACGGAAGCCCAGTTCAAGGGCCGTGCGCGCGGTCGCGAGCACGCACATCTCGGACTGCACCCCACAGACTGCGAGGTCGCGCACGCCCGCATCGGCGAGCAGTTTCGCGAGTCCGGTCTCCTCGAAGCCGTCGTCGACGGTCTTGCGCAGGACCTGTTCGCCCCGGTCGGCGTGCACGGGAAAGTGGATCTCCCAGCCGGGGGTGCCGGGTTCGTCGACGGCTCCCTGCTCGCCGTCGTTCTGGAGCTGGACGACGACGGCGCCCGCGGCGCGGGCCCGCGTGATCAGGTCGGTCGTCCGGTCGAGGACGCGGGCCGCGTCGGGCACGGCGCCTTCGCCGGTGACGAAGGCGTACTGCAGGTCGACGACGATCAGCGCCTGGACGGGCTCGGTGGGACCTGCCGATGACTCACTCATGGTCCACCATCTTGCCGTTCGCCATGATCAGCCGTACGTCGCCCAGGGCCGCCACGTCCTTGAGCGGATCTCCGTGCACCGCGATGAGGTCGGCGCGGTATCCGGCGGCCAGGCGTCCGACGTGGTCGGCGATGCCCAGGGCGTCGGCGGCCTCCGTGGTCGCCATGTCGATGACGCGGTCGGGTTCGACGCCCAAGTGCTGGTAGAAGCCCAGGCTCTGGGCCAGGCCGTCGCAGCCCGCCCGCTGGACCCCGGCGTCCGTCCCGGCGATCAGCCGCGCCCCGCGCTCCGCCATCGTGCGGACCTGGTCGAACATCGCCTTGGCCCGTTCCTCTCCGAAGAACATGGGCAGCATCCGCCAGTTCGGGCTGACGGTGGGGCAGATCCGGATGCCTTTGGCGACGATGGCCTCCAGGACGTCCTCGCGCAGGCCGAGGCCCTTGCGGGTCATCCAGGTGCAGTGCTCGATGGTGTCGACGCCCGCCATCACGGCGGCGACGATCCCGGCGGTGCCGTGCGCGTGGGCGGCGACCGGCAGCCCTGCCCGGCGCGCCTCGCGCACGACGACGCGGATCTCGGGGGCGCCGAACTGGGCCTGCCAGGTGGCGGGGCCACCCCGGGTGAGACCGCCGCCGGTGGCCATGACCTTGATGACGTCGGCGCCGAGCTCGGCGTTGCGCCGCACCAGGGCGCGGATCTCGCTCTCACCCTCGACCTCACCGCCCAGGAACCAGCAGTGGCCGCCTTTCGTGGTCAGCGGCGTCGTGGCGGCGACGATCCGCGGGCCCGGGACCCGGGACGCGGCGATCTCGTCGCGCAGGCACAGGGTGAGACGGTTCCGGTCCCCCAGGTCGCGCACGGTGGTGACGCCGCTGCACAGGAACTGCAGCGCTCGCTCCTCCATCGCCGCCATGAGGGTGGTGTCGCTGTGCGCGTCCAGGACCGCGACGGGATCCTTGCTCGCGTCGAAGACCAGGTGGACATGGGCGTCGATGAGTCCGGGCAGCACCGTGGCGTCGGGCAGTGCGATGCGCTGCGACACGCCATGTGCCAGGGGCTCGACCTCGGTCCGGACGCCCGCGGCGACGATGTCGGTGCCCTGTGTCAGTACGGCGCCGTCCGTGACGCACTGGCCACGCGGCCCGGTCAGAACCCGCCCTGCCGTGAGCAGCGTCTGGCTCGTCTGGCTCATCTCTGCCTTTCCGGGAAGGAGTTGGAGGAGCTGGCGGTGGTGCCGTCCTCCATCGTCCGTCATGACGGGGCAGAGTGTCCGTCACAGCAAGGCAGGAGCGCTGTTCGCGCGGCGTCCGGCGGGTACCCATAGCCTGGGCCGAGTGCCCGCGCAGGACGTCGCAGAACGGAGGTCAGGGTCTGATGAGCACGGAAGTCACGGTCCTCCTTGTTGCCGGCGCGATCCTGGTGGTCGCGATGCTCGCGGTCGCGATCGCGCTGCTCGTACGTCTGGTCCGCGCGCGCCGCACGCTGCGCGCGGCGGGGCTGCCGGTGGAACGCCAGTGGGTGTTCTGGGGCGCGGTCGCCTATCTCGTGCTGCCGGCGGATCTGCTGCCCGATCCGGTGCTTCTCGATGACATCGGGGTGCTCGTGCTCGCGCTGCGGTCCATGAGGTCGGCGAATTCAGGCGTCGGGGGACGTGGGGCGCAGTAGCGGGCGGCGCAGGTGCCGGGCTTTGGTCAGCAGGACGTGCATGCGTTCGGTCACCTGGGCAAGGTCCTCGACGGGCTCGTCGAAGGCGAGCCGGACGTCCGCCTGACTGCGGGCCTTCTCGAGGCGCAGGGTGAGGGCGTAGCGGTCGATGGCGAGCGGGCGTACGCGCACCACTCCGTGCAGGCTGTCGGCGCACACGAGCCGGGTCAGCTGCTCGACGGCGTCCTCGTGGGCGTCGGCGAGGTGGGTGAGCAGCCGCGCCTCGGCCTCGGCCAGCGGATCGGGGGCGGCCAGGGCGAGTTCGTCGAGGTCGATGCCGATGCGACCGCCCGTGGAGTCGTGCAGCACGGCGCAGGTCGGCGCGAAGATGAATCCCTCCCCGTCGGGTACGAGTGATCCCGAGAGCCACAGACGTGCCCGGATCCGATCCCTGACCGGCACGGGGGCGACGTCGGCGAACTCCACCAGGGTGGAGGGCTCGCCGCGCGGTGCGCAGATCATCGCCGTGGCCAGCGCGCTGTCGGGGGGCGGTGACAGCAGGAGAATGCCCTCCGGCGTGACGCTGTGCGCCCCGACGAGTTCATCCCTGCCGATCTCCGTGGTCACCGCGCAGGACCACGCGGTGGTGAGCAGTGAGCGAGCGCGTGCCGCTGCGGTGGGCACGGACGTGCTGGCGTGACGGACACCCATCCTTGAAACCTCCATTAGGTAAGCCTTGCCTAACTTATCGGAGATCGTGGAACAGGGCCAGTACGCGAACGGCCCCGCGCGGTGAACCACGCGGGGCCATTCGGGTGCTCCGGGCCGGGCCCCGGTCACGTACGTCAGTTGGTGTCGTCGACGCGGTCAGTGACCGCGGGCGATCCACTCCTCCAGGTGCGGCGCCTCCGCGCCCACCGTGGTGCTGTCGCCGTGCCCGGTCCGCACCACCGTCTCCGGGGGCAGCGTGAGCAGCCGGTCCCTGATCGAGTCGACGATCGTCGGGAAGTCGCTGAACGACCGGCCCGTCGCTCCAGGACCGCCCGCGAAGAGCGTGTCGCCGGTGAAGACCGCGCCGAGCGCGGGCGCGTAGAGACTGACGGCGCCCAGGCAGTGGCCCGGGGTGTGCATGACCCTCAACTCCGTGCCGGCCACGGTGAGTTCCTGTCCGTCGGACAGCTCGCCGTCGGGGGCGCGGTCGGGGTGGGTCTGCTTCCACAGCTCCGCGTCGGCGGGGTGCAGCAGGATCGGCGCGCCGGTACGGGCGGCGAGCGCCGGTGCCGCGTCGATGTGGTCGTCGTGCGCGTGCGTGCACACGATCGCGACGACCCGGCGCTCCCCGACCGCGGCCGCGATGGCGTCCGCGTCGTGTGCGGCGTCGATGACGACGACCTCGCTGTCGTCACCCACGATCCATACGTTGTTGTCGACGTCCCAGGTGCCCCCGTCGAGGGAGAACGTGCCCGAGGTGACCAAGTGGTCGATGCGCGCCGCCATCAGAGGACCACCACCGAACGCAGGACGTCCCCGTGGTGCATGCGCTCGAACGCCTTCTCCACGTCCCCGAGCGCGATCGTCTCCGTGACGAAGGCGTCCAGGTCGAGACGGCCCTGCCGGTAGAGGTCGATGAGCATCGGGAAGTCGCGCGATGGCAGACAGTCTCCGTACCAGCTCGACTTGAGCGCGCCGCCGCGCCCGAAGACGTCAAGGAGCGGCAGGTCGATGCGCATCTCCGGCGTCGGCACGCCGACCAGGGCGACCGTGCCCGCCAGGTCGCGGGCGTAGAAGGCCTGTTCGTACGTCTCCGGGCGACCGACCGCCTCGATGACGACGTCGGCTCCATTGCCGTCGGTCAGCTCGCGGATGGCTTCGATCGGGTCGGCCGCGCGGGAGTTGACGGTGTGCGTGGCCCCCAGGCCCTCGGCCGTCCGCAGCTTCTTGTCGTCGATGTCGACGGCGATGATCTTCGCGGCTCCGGCGAGCCGCGCGCCCACGACCGCCGCGTTGCCGACGCCTCCACAACCGATGACGGCGACCGAGTCGCCGCGTCCCACGTTGCCCGTGTTGATGGCCGCGCCGATACCGGCCATGACACCGCAGCCCAGGAGCCCCGCCGCCGCGGGGGACGCGGCCGGGTCGACCTTGGTGCACTGACCGGCGGCGACGAGGGTCTTCTCGGCGAAGGCTCCGATGCCGAGCGCGGGCGAGAGCTCCGTGCCGTCCGTGAGGGTCATCTTCTGCTTCGCGTTGTGCGTGGCGAAGCAGTACTGGGGACGTCCGCGCTGACACGCACGGCACTGGCCGCACACGGCACGCCAGTTGAGGATCACGAAGTCGCCGGGCACGACCTCCGTGACGCCTTCGCCGACCGACTCGACGACGCCCGCCGCCTCATGGCCGAGGAGGAAGGGGAAGTCGTCGTTGATGCCGCCCTCGCGGTAGTGCAGGTCCGTATGGCAGACGCCGCAGGCCTGCACCTTCACCACGGCCTCCCCGGGCCCCGGGTCCGGCACGACGATCGTCTCGATCCGTACCGGCTCGCCCTTCGCGCGCGCGATCACGCCCTGTACCTGCTGCGCCATGAGGTCAGCCCTTCTTTCTTCCGGTCCAGCGTCCGGCATTGCTGCTCGTCCGGCATCACATGTTCTTCCCGCATCCTCACAGACCGGGCCCGCCCGCGACGACCCCGGACGCACGAGTTCCGATCATCGATTCCACCGTCCGCCCCGTCCGCCTCTGATCCGCGGGACGCGCCCGGCCTAAGGTGGGCGCGTGCGCGATCTCGCTGCTGGGGCCCTGCTTCCGGTCAACGCCACGCTCGGTGTGGCACTCCTCGTCCTGCTGCTAGCCGCCGCCACGACCGCCGCCGTGTTCCGCCTCTCCCCCGACGGGTCGTACGGCAGGGCGCGGGAGATCCTGGTGGCCGGAGTGCGGGCGGCAGTCCAGTTGGGCGTGGTGTCCCTGGTGATCGGCTGGGTGATCCACCACGTCGTGGCGCTCTTCGCCTTCCTGCTCCTGATGTTCGCCGTCGCCGCGCGCACCGCCGGGCGCCGCATCACCGCCAACGGCAGCTGGTGGTGGGCCGCGCTGCCGATCGCGGGCCCCGTGGTGCCGGTGGTGACCTGCCTGGTCCTGGCCGGCCTCCTTCCGGTGCGCGGCATCGCCATGATCCCCGTGACCGGCATCCTGATCGGCGGCGCCCTGACGGCGACGGTGCTCGGCGGGCGCCGGGCCCTCGATGAACTCCAAGCCCGCAAGGGCGAGTTCGAGGCGGGCCTGGCCCTCGGCCTGCTCGACCGGGACGCCCGCCTGGAGGTGATCCGGCCCTCCGCGTCGGACGCCCTGCTCCCGGGGCTCGACCAGACCCGCACGGTGGGCCTGGTCACGCTGCCCGGAGCCTTCGTCGGCATGCTCCTGGGCGGCGCGTCACCGGCCCTCGCGGGCGCGGTGCAACTGTTCGTCCTGATCGCCCTGATGGCGGTCCAGGCGATCGCGGTGGCCGTGACGGTCGAACTGGTCGCCTGCGGACGTCTGAACCGGACGGGGGCAACTATCTTGGAGTGACGAGGGGGAACCATGTCGCTTGCAGACCAACTGCCCGCACTGATCGGCGTCGTAGTGGGTTCCGTGGGTTCGTACGCTGCCCAGAGCCTGACCGAACGGCGGAAGTGGAAGATACAGAAGCTGGAGCGGTGGGACGAGAAGCGGTTCGAGACGTACAGCCGCTACGGAAACGTCCTCAAGGTGCAGCTCCGGATCGCCCAGCGCATCGGTGCGGCCCTGGGGTACGCGGACGTGACCGACCCGTTGGAGCCGGAGCGCGGGTTCGCCGACCTGGCCGAGGCCGAGTCCCATCGCGCGGCCGAGTGGGAATCGATGCTGCTGGTGGGAGACGGCCCCACGATCGCGGCGGCCCGGAAGTGGCATGAAGCCGTGTGGACCATCGAGCTCCTCGTGCGGGAAGGCGTCAGCGAACCGACCGACTGGAGCAGGGCGCATCAGATCGCCAGTGCCGCACGCGACCAGTTCTATGAGAGGGCACGCGACGATCTCGGCATCGGCGGGGCTCCCCCGCCCTCGGGAGAGTGGCCGCGCCAGTGGCGCGCGGAGCTGTCCACGTAGACCGAACCGTCGACGTGAGGAGCGTCGTCCGGAGCGTAGGCTCCGGACCATGTCTGTCTACGACGCAGTAAAGATCGAAACCCTGCAGGGCGGCCCGGCGGACCTGGGCCAGTACCTGGGCAAGTCCGTCCTGATCGTCAATGTCGCCTCCAAGTGCGGCCTCACCCCGCAGTACGCGGGCCTGGAGCGCCTCCACGAGCAGTACGCGGCCCGTGGCTTCACCGTCCTCGGCGTGCCCTGCAACCAGTTCATGGGCCAGGAGCCCGGTACGTCGGACGAGATCGCCGAGTTCTGTTCGGCGACGTACGGCGTGACGTTCCCGATGACCGAGAAGGTCGACGTGAACGGCGACAACCGGCACGCGCTGTACGACAACCTCGTGGGCACGGCGGATGCCGAGGGGCACACCGGCGACATCCGCTGGAACTTCGAGAAGTTCCTGACGAACGCGGACGGCGACGTGGTGGCCCGGTTCGGCCCGAAGACCGAGCCCGACGCCCCTGAGGTCGTCGCCGTGATCGAGGCGAACCTGCCGAAGTAACCCAGGCACACCGACAAGGCGCGGTATGCGACCGCGGCCGGGCGTGGAGGTGCCGGGAACGAGCGGACCGGACCGGGCATCCACGCTCGGCCGCGCGGCTGAGCGGCGGGCTTAGAGGGGGCCTATTTGAAGGCGGTCGCGTTCCGTGCCACCCACTCGGCGAACCTACGGGGCGGGCGCCCGAGGACCCGCTCGACGTCGGGGCTCACCCGCTGTTCCTCGGCGGACGGAGTGCCCAGGATGGCGAGGGTGGCGTCCACCACCTGAGCGGGCATGAACCGCACCATCTGCGCCCGCGCCTCCGCCCGGCTCTGCGGGACGAAGCGCACCGCCTCGCCCAGCTCGTCCCCGATCGCCGCGGCCTGCTCCCGGGGCGAGAGGGACACCGGTCCGGTCAGTTCGTACGTGGCGCCTGCATGGCCCGTGTCGCGCAGCGCGGCGGCCGCGACCTCCGCGATGTCGAGCGGATCGACGACCGGCAGCGCGACATCGCCGAACGGCGCGGTCACCTCGCGCCGCTCACGGACCGATTCGGCCCACAGGAAGGCGTTGGAGCCGAACCCTCCCGGGCGCAGCACCGTCCATTCCAGGCCCGAACGCTTGACGGCGTTCTCGAACCCCGGAGGGTGACGCAGCGACCCGACGCCCTGCGAGGACAGCAGGACGACCGTCCGTACACCGCGGGACCGCGCGGCTTCGAGGGCGCCGTCGATGTCTCCGCCGCCGAGCACCAGGTCGCCGGAGGTGAGCAGGAACAGGGCGTCGGCGCCGTCGAGTGCGGGCCCCAGGCCCGCCGGGTCGGCGACGTCGGCGCGCAGCTGCCGTACGCCTTCGGGGACGTCCGGCGCGGATATCCTCCGTGAGACGGCCGTTACCTGTTCGCCCGCCGCGGCGAGGGCCCGCACGAGCGGCCTGCCGACGTTGCCCGTAGCTCCAGTGACCACGATCATTCTCGCTCCCCTGAGTCGTTCTGCCGAGTCGTTCTGTGCCGACTCGACGGAAGCTATCGGTGCGGGGGCAGTAGGTACCTAGGGGAAAGTAATGGCGAGAGGGGGTATGCGTGACCGACCTCACAACTCCCTTGGCACGCACGGCTGTCCGCGCCTTCCCCCCCTCCAGGCAGGTCGCGGCTGGCGACGGTGCGGTTCGGCGCGTACCGCTTGCACTGGACGATCACGGTCCGGTCATCAGCGCCAGCTCCAGGAGCAGCACGGCGCCGCGCACCGCCCAGGGCTTCCCCGGCCCTTGTGCCGCTTCCGCGAAGCCGTGTGCCTTTCCGTCGAGCTGCCATCAGAGCCCCCCTCCGCCGTCCCTGCCCAGCGGTGTGGGCAGGGACGGCGGGTTCGGGAAGAGCGCACGCAGATACGGTCGGCGGCCACCCCGTACATCCGGCCGGACCAAGCTGACCTGCGGTCTTCGGCCAGCGCTCATACGGTGACTGAATGGTCATCAGGTACCTCTCGCGCTCCTCATCCGCCCGCACCGCGGCCCTCGCGGCAGCCGCTCTGGTCCTCCTGCCCACACCCGCCTCCGCGGCCGCCGACGAGCCCACGCCGCCCAAGCCAGGCCCCGCGTACTCCTCGAACCTCCTCGACCGGCCGGGCGTTCAGGTCCGGCCGAACGCCGGCGCCCCTGCCGTGCCGAGCGACGTCTCCGCGCTGTCCTGGGTGGTGGCCGACGCCCGTTCGGGCGAAGTGCTCGCCGCGCACGACGCGCACCGCCAACTGCCGCCCGCCTCCACCCTGAAGTCGCTCTTCGCGCTCACGGCCCTGCCCCACCTGGACCCCGTGGCCCGGCACAGGGTCACCCAGAGCGAACTCGACGGCGTCGGGGACGGCAGCAGCCTGGTGGGGGTCGAGGCGGGGCGCAGCTACAGCGTCGCCGACCTGTGGCGCGGCGTGTTCCTCAGCTCCGGCAACGACGCCGTGCACGTGTTGGCCAAGCTGAACGGCGGCTGGCAGCAGACCGTCCGTCAGATGCGCACCAAGGCCCGCGCCCTGGGCGCCCACGACACCCATGTGGTCTCTCCCGACGGCTACGACGCGCCGGGGCAGGTCTCATCGGCGTACGACCTGGCGGTCTTCGGCCGGGCGGGGCTCGCCGACCCGGAGTTCGCCCGCTACTGCTCGACGGCGGTCGCCAAGTTCCCGCACGGCAACTGGTCCTACCCCATCCAGAACACCAACCGTCTCCTCACCGGAGCCGACGGCGTGGGCCGCTACCCCGGCCTGCTCGGCATCAAGAACGGCTACACCAGTCACGCGGGCAACACCCTCATCAGCGCGGCGCAGCGCGGAGGGCGAACCCTCGTCGTGTCGGTGATGAACCCTCAAGCGGAGGGCGGGCACCGCGTGTACGAGGAGACCAGGTCGCTCCTCGACTGGGGCTTCAAGGCCGCCGAACACGTCAGGCCGGTGGGTTCGCTGATCCCCAAGAGCGAGAGGCAGCGCACGGCGCAGGGGCCCGCTGCCGAGCTCGTCGCCACTTCGGTCGATGCGGACGGCTCGGACTGGACCGCGATCCTGCTCGTCGCCGCGGGTTCGGCGGCCCTGGTGGCAGGTGCGGTGGTGGTGATCCGAAGGAGGTCGGCCCGTGCCTATCGCTTCTCGGGGCGCCAGTAGCCCAACGCGTGCACGCGCTGCTTCGGGATCGAGAGCTCCTTGCGGACGTACGAGGTGAGGGCCCGGGTCGTCGTCGTGTCGCAGGTGATCCATACGTACACGCCGGCGGGGTCATCGAGGAGCGCGGGCAGCGCGGCCCTGACCGCCTCGACCAGGTGGCCGCCCGCGTCACGCCGCTCCACGCGGTGCAGGTCGTGCAGGCCCGGGGTGAGACTCAGGTCGAGGTCGTGGTCCGAGGGGTGCTGCGTCTCGAGCCAGAGGGTCGCCGGCACGTGGGGCATGGCGGTGAGGAGCGAGTTGACGGCCGGGACCGCCGCCGTGTCCCCGATCACCAGGAGCCGTCCGGGCAGCGGGTCGGGCACGTCGAAGCCGGTGCCCTGCAGGGTGGCCCCGATCCTGTCCCCCGGCCCCGCCTCGCGCGCCCAGTCGCTCGCGCGGCCATCGTGCAGAGCGAACTCCAGGCTGAACGTCCCGGCGGCGGGATCGGGGTCCACCAGGGTGTAGGCGCGCTGGTGGTGCCTGCCGTCCGCGTGGTCGAACCACAGGCGCACCCACATCGTCGGATGCACTCCGGTCTGCGCGAGCATGCCGCCGTCCGTGAAGTGCAGGCGCCGGTAGTGCTCGGTGACGTCCTCGGCGCCGGTCACGGTGAACGCGAAGTCCTTGCCGCGGAACAACTTGAGGACGACGCCTTCCCAGCCATGGCCCATCGGATTCCCCTCCCCTGAACGGCCGGAAACCGCTCACCAGCATTAAGTTAGGGCAGCCTAACCTAATAACGGCTGGGTGCGAACGCCCCACTCGGCCGCCTCACTCAGACTCCGCCGAGCAGGCGGGCCAGATCCCGCTCCAGGTCGAGATCCGCGGCCTCGCGCCCCGCGCCCACGGCGGCGTATGTACGCAGCAGGAACCGCTGGAGTACGACCCTGTCGAACTGCACCAGAGCGAGACCCTGCGGCGCATGGAACTCGAGGACCGTGCGCGCCCGCCCGCACGGCCAGACGTGCACGTCACCCCCGCCCGCAGGGGCGCGAAGCCCGTCATCGAGGAGCTGACGGGCGAAGATCCAGGTGACCTCCGCGCCATCGAGGGAGGCCTCCGGCGGGAAGGTGATCTGGACGGCCAGGGGGTCGTCGGCCGCGTAGCGCAGGGTCACGGGCACCCAGCGCTCGCGCCTTTCGGGGGTGACGAGACGGGCACGAGCGGGCTGCTCAAGGGTGACGGCCATGATCGGACTCCTCTGGTGCCGCAGCTGCCGCTGCTCGCTCTGCTTTCTTCCGTGTCTGTTCGAGTCCGCGGCGAGGGCTTTCATTACGCGACATCCGGATCAATCTCTGTGACCTACGCCACTTCGGCGAGCGGAGTGTGGGGCAGCACCCCCAGGCTCACCCCTTGTTTCGGGGATGGCCCCGACCGGGGAAAGGACATCGCATGCTCCTAGCCCGCCTCGCCCACGTGTCCGCCGCCGTGGCCACCACCCCCGCCCGTTCCCGGAAGATCGGCCTCCTCGCCGACCTCTTCCGCGCGGCCACCCCCGCGGACGCCCCCATCGTCATCCCCTATCTCGCGGGCCGTCTTCCCCAGGGGCGGCTGGGTATCGGGTGGAGCCTTCTCAAGGAGGCGCCGCCTCCCGCCGCCGAACCCACTCTCACCGTCCAGGCCACCGACGCCGCCCTCACCGCCATCGGCGCGCTCGCCGGGCAGGGGTCACAGGCCGGACGCAAGCGGCTGGTGCGGGAGTTGATGGGGGCTGCCACCGGTGACGAGCAGCGGTTTCTCGTCGGGCTGCTGACCGGGGAAGTCCGGCAGGGTGCGCTCGACGCCATCGCCGTGGAGGGGCTCGCTCGGGCCACGGAGGCACCGGCGACCGCCGTGCGGCGCGCGGTGATGCTGGCGGGGGCGGTGACCCCTGTCGCCGAGGCCCTCCTCGCCGAGGGGCCGAGCGCCCTTGAAGGGTTCCGGCTCAGGGTTGGCCGGCCCGTGCTTCCGATGCTCGCGCACGGCGCCGGTTCCGTCACCGAGGGCGTCGGCAAGCTGGGGAGGCCGTGCGCCGTCGAGGAGAAGCTGGACGGCATTCGCGTCCAGGTGCACCGCGACGGGGACGACGTGCGCGTGTACACCCGTACCCTCGACGACATCACCGATCGGCTGCCCGAACTCACCGCCGCCGCCCGGGGATTGGCGGACGAGGCCTTCATCCTCGACGGTGAGGTCATCGCACTCGACGGCGACGGCAGGCCTCGCCCCTTCCAAGAGGTCGCCGGGCGCGTCGGTTCCCGAGTCGATGTCGCCACCGCCGCCGCGGGACTTCCCGTCTCTCCCGTCTTCTTCGACGCTCTGTACGCCGGGGGGCTCGATCTCCTCGATCTGCCGTTCGCCGAGCGGCACAGCCACCTCGCGCGGCTCGTCCCCGAGCCGATGCGCGTACGGCGCGCCGTCGTCGCCGACCCCTCCGACCCGGCTCAACTCCGCGCCGCCGATGACTTCTTCGCCGACACGCTGCGGCGCGGTCATGAAGGCGTGGTGCTCAAGGCCCTCGATGCTCCCTACATCGCCGGGCGTCGCGGGGCGAGCTGGCTCAAGGTCAAGCCCGTGCACACCCTGGACCTCGTGGTCCTGGCCGCCGAGTGGGGGCACGGGCGGCGGACCGGCAAACTGTCCAACCTCCACCTCGGTGCCCGGCGCGCGGACGGGACGTACGCCATGCTCGGGAAGACCTTCAAGGGCATGACCGACGTGATGCTCGCCTGGCAGACCGAGCGGCTGCGTGAGCTCGCGGTCAGCGACGACGGTTTCCTCGTGACCGTACGTCCGGAGCTCGTCGTCGAGATCGCCTACGACGGGCTGCAGAAGTCCACCCGCTACCCAGCAGGGGTCACGCTCCGATTCGCCCGGGTCGTCCGCTACCGCGAGGACAAAACACCCGCCGAGGCCGATTCCGTCGAGACGGTTCTCGCGGAGCGCCGGCTTTAGCTCTCGGAGCGGGACCTCTACCACCAAGTTCAGGCAAAGAGCAGGCCGATAGGGTGACCTTAACGCGGTTTTGACGCCCATCCGCCCGAACAGCACCTAGGGGAAGAGCTGTGCCCGCTTCACGCCTGAGCCAGACGCCACTTCCAGGCATCGGAATCCGGTACGACCTGACGACCCGAGAACAGCGCCGTCTCTCGGTCGTCGCGCACCGGGACGGCGCGCGTACCCTCAGCGCCTACCGCGCCGACGACCCCGACGAGTGCGCGCTCTCGCTGCGGCTCAGCTCGGGCGAGGCGGACGCGCTGATCGACGCCCTGATGCCCTCGCACCACAGCCCGAACCTGCTGCACACCACCGACCTCGGCCTCGTCGCCGAGCGCATCGAGGTGACCGGCACGTCGCACTGGAACGGGCGGGTGCTCGGCGAGACCCAGATGCGGACCGAGACCGGCGCCTCCATCGTCGCCGTGCTGCGCAGGGCCGAGGCCATCCCGTCGCCCGCGCCTGACTTCCGTCTCGCGGGCGGGGACACGCTCATCGTGATCGGCACCCGCGAGGGTGTGGAGAGCGCCGCCGCGATACTCGGCCGGGAGTGATTCGATGCACTCCGCTGTCTTCCTGATCGAATTCGGCGCGATCATTCTCGCGCTCGGGCTGCTCGGCAGATTCGCCGGACGGTTCCGCTTCTCCCCCATCCCCCTCTACCTGCTCGCCGGGCTCGCGTTCGGCGAGGGAGGGCTGCTGCCGCTCGGCGCCAGTGAGGAGTTCGTCGCGATCGGCGCCGAGATCGGCGTCATCCTGCTGCTCCTGATGCTGGGGCTCGAGTACACCGCCAGCGACCTGGTCAGCAATCTCAAGACCCAGTATCCGGCCGGTCTCGTCGACATGGGGCTCAACGCCGTGCCGGGCGCCATCGCCGCCCTGCTGATGGGCTGGGGCCCTGTCGCCGCCGTCGTCCTCGCGGGCGTCACCTGGATCTCGTCGTCCGGGGTCATCGCGAAGGTCCTGAACGACCTCGGCCGCCTCGGCAACCGCGAGACGCCCGTCATCCTCAGCATCCTGGTCCTCGAAGACCTGGCGATGGCGGTGTATCTGCCCATCATCACCGCCCTGTTGGCCGGCGTCGGCTGGGCCGCGGGCAGTCTCACCCTGGGCATCGCGCTCGGGGCGGCCGGTCTTGTGCTGTTCCTCGCCTTGCGCTACGGCCGCGTCATCTCGCGCTTCGTGTCGAGCGACGACCCGGAGAAGCTGCTCCTGGTCGTCCTCGGTCTCACGATCCTGGTCGCCGGGATCGCGCAGCAGCTCCAGGTCTCCGCCGCCGTGGGCGCGTTCCTGGTCGGCATCGCGCTGTCCGGCGAGGTCGCCGAGGGAGCGCACAGCCTCCTTGCGCCTCTTCGAGACCTGTTCGCCGCCGTGTTCTTCGTCTTCTTCGGCCTGCACACCGATCCGGCGAGCATTCCGCCGGTGCTGCTTCCCGCGCTCGCGCTCGCCGTGGTGACGGCCTGCACGAAGATCGCCTCGGGGTACTGGGCGGCCCGCCGCGCCAAGATCTCCGTCAAGGGACGGTGGCGGGCGGGCGGTGCGCTTGTGGCGCGCGGCGAGTTCTCCATCGTCATCGCGGGCCTCGCGGTCACCGCGGGGATCGAGCCCAGGCTGGGCCCGCTGGCGACGGCGTACGTCCTGATCCTCGTGATCGTCGGCCCGCTGACCGCACGCTTCGCACAGCCGGTGGCCGCGCTGGTGGGCGGCGCCGTGTCGCGCCGCCGGGGAACCGCGGCCGCCGTCGCGCTGCCCTCGCCGAGGGAGCCGGAGCAACCGGCGCAGGAGTCGTTGGACGGTCAGGAGACGAGCGGCCGGTCCTGACGCCCGCCCTCGGCCGGGTACGCGGCGCGCGACGCCGCGTACCCCGCCGTGCCGCAGGGCTCATCGGATCTGCGTGCCGGTTCGCGCCGTTGCCGACCGCGGGCCCTGGTCCGTCCTCGCGCAGTTCTCCGCGCCCCCATTTTCGGGGCGCTCTCCGGGTCTTCTACCGCCCCACGGCGTACCCCTGCATCCCACGCGGGTTGGCCGCCGCCGAGAGCACCCCGGTGCGCGGATCGCGCGCCACCGCGCACAGCCGCCCCTCCGACCAGGGCTCGCCGACCGTCACGTCGTGCCCGCGCCGCCGCAGCTCATCGACGACCGCCTCGTCCATGCGGGACTCGACCGTGACGCTCCCCGGACGCATGCCGCGCGGGTAGAAGGAGCCGGGGAAGCTGTCGTTGTGCCAGTTGGGTGCGTCGATGGCGCCCTGGAGGTCGAGGCCGCCGCGTACGGAGTCGCGCAGCGCGACCGCCAGGAAGAAGTGCACCTGCCACTGGTCCTGCTGGTCACCGCCGGGGGTACCGAAGGCCACCACCGGTACGCCGTCCTTGAGCGCGAGGGACGGGGTGAGCGTGGTGCGCGGGCGGCGGCCCGGCGTCAAGGAGTTGGGCAGGTCCTCTTCGAGCCAGGCCATCTGGAGGCGGGTGCCGAGCGGGAAGCCCAGTTCGGGGACGACCGGGTTGGACTGCAGCCAGCCGCCGCTGGGCGTGGCCGCGACCATGTTGCCCCAGCGGTCGACGATGTCCAGGTGGCAGGTGTCGCCGCGGGTGGCGCCGTCCGCCGATACGGCCGGTTCGCCGGGCACGGGCGAGGTGCCGCTCTTGGCCACGGTCGGCTCGCCCGCGCCCGCTCCGGGCAGACCGAGCGCGTCGAAGCCGGGCTCTCCGTCGGCCACGGCGCGCGCGTGGGCGGAGATCTTCGGGGTGCGCCCGCCGGGGCTTCCGGGGCGCAGATCGTGCGAAGCCTTCTCGCCGATGAGCGTGCGCCGCTCGTCGTTGTAGGCGGGGGACAGCAGATCGGCGACCGGGACCGTGCCGGGGCCGTCCGCGTCGCCGTACCAGGCCTCGCGGTCGGCCATGGCGAGCTTGCAGCCCTCGATCAGCAGGTGGACGTAGTCGGCCGAGCCGTACGCGGGCAGGTCCGCGCGCGCGGAGGGCAGCAGGGACAGCTGCTGCAGGAAGGTAGGGCCCTGGCTCCAGCCGCCCGCCTTGCACAGCGTCCAGCCGTTCCAGTCGTACGTCGCGGGAGCCTCGTAGGTCGCTTCCCATCCGGCGAGGTCGGCTGCCGTCAGCGTTCCGGTGTGCCTCGATCCGCTGGTGTCCATCGTGGGGCGCGCCGCCTGGCGTATCAGGGCCTCGGCGATGAACCCCTCGCTCCAGATCTTCCGCGCGGCCTCGATCTGCTCGACGCGCGAGCCGTCGCCCGCCTCCTCGATCACGCGGCGCCAGGTGGCGGCGAGGGCCGGGTTGCGCAGGAGTTCGCCGGGGCGCGGGGCGTTGCCGCCGGGCAGGTAGACCTCGGCGGACGACGGCCATTCGGTCTCGAAGAGTTCGCGCACCGTCTCGACGGTCTCGCCGACGCGCTCCACGGGGGCGTGCCCGTCCTCGGCGTACCCGATGGCGTACTTGAGGACATCCTTGAGGGACTTGGTGCCGTGGTCGCGCAGGAGCAGCATCCACGCGTCGAACGCGCCCGGCACGGCCGCCGCGAGCGGACCGGTGCCCGGCACCAGTTCGAGCCCGAGCGAGCGGTAGTGCTCCACGGTCGCTCCGGCGGGGGCGACGCCCTGCCCGCACAGGACCCGCACCTCTCCCTCGGCGGGCGCCAGGATGATCGGCACCTCGCCCGCCGGGCCGTTGAGGTGCGGCTCGACGACGTGCAGGACGAAACCGGCGGCGACGGCCGCGTCGTAGGCGTTGCCGCCGTCCTCCAGGACGGCCATCGCGGACTGCGAGGCGAGCCAGTGGGTGGAGGACACCATGCCGAAGGTGCCTTGGAGGGTCGGCCTAGTGGTGAACAAGAGAGCTGCTCCTAGCGTGCGGTGCGGGTACTGGGGATCGTACGGAGGGTCGGGGCGGCGGCCGCGTCCGGCGCCGTGCCGTCGTCCGCGACGAGGTGGCAGGAGACCTCGCGCCGGCCATCTCCGGGCAGGACGCGCAGCTCGGGCACCTCGACGCGGCAGCGGTCGACGGCCAGTGGGCAGCGCGTGTGGAAGCGGCACCCGGGCGGCGGGGCCAGCGGGCTCGGCAGTTCGCCGCTGAGGACGATGCGCTCCCGGGTGCGCTGCAGGGCCGGGTCGGGGACCGGCGCGGCGGACAGCAGGGCCTGCGTGTAAGGGTGTTTGGGGTCGGCGAACAGCTCGACGGTCGGCGCCTGTTCGACGATCTGCCCGAGGTACATGACCGCGATGCGGTCGGCGAGGAACTCCACGGCGGCCAGGTCGTGCGTGATGAACAGGCACCCGAAGCCGCGGTCGCGCTGCAGGTCGGCGAGGAGGTTGAGGACCGAGGCCTGGACGGAGACGTCGAGGGCCGATGTGGGTTCGTCGGCCACCAGAAGGTCCGGGTCGACGGAGAGCGAGCGGGCGATGGAGATGCGCTGGCGCTGCCCGCCGGAGAGTTCGTGCGGATGCCGGTCGGCGTGCTCGGGGCGCAGGCCGACCTGGGCGAGGAGTTCCGCCACGCGCGCGCGTGCCGCGTCCCCTTTCGCGATGCCGTGCAGGCGCAGGGGTTCGGCGATGATCTGCCCGACGGTCATGCGCGGGTCGAGCGAGGATGAGGGGTCCTGGAAGACGAGGTGGAAGTCTTTGCGGAGGGGCCGCAGGGCTCGGCGTGAAAGGCGGGTCACGTCCGTGCCGTTGATGTGGACGGTGCCGCCTGTCGGGTCGTCGAGCCGTACGGCACAGCGTCCGACGGTCGACTTGCCGCTCCCCGATTCCCCCACCAGGCCCACGACTTCGCCCTTGCCCACCGTGAGCGTGACTCCGTCAGCGGCGCGCACGACGCCACCGGGGGCCGCGAAGTGCCGCTGAAGGCCGCGCAGTTCAAGAACGGGGGTGGGGATCACTGTCCGGCCTCCTGGGTGGTGGGCGTGAGCACGGCGGCGTCCTGCGGGTGCCAGCAGGCCGCCCGGTGCGCGGCATCGGCTCCGGCGTTCAGGGAGACCGCCTTGAAGCCGGGCCTGCGTGTCGTGCACTGGTCGTCGGCGTGGGCGCAGCGCGGGGCGAAGGTGCAGGCGTCCGGCTGTGCGTCGAGGCTGGGCACCAGGCCGGGGATCTCGGGCAGGCGCCGCTTGCCCTCGCCGCCCGGACGCAGGACCGCGCCAAGCAGACCGCGGGTGTACGGGTGGCGGGGCTCGGCGAACAGCTCGTCGACCGGGGCCTGTTCGACGGGGCGGCCCGCGTACATGACCAGGACGCGGTCGGCGGTGTCGGCCACCACGCCCAGGTCGTGGGTGATCAGGACGATCGCGGTGCCGAGCCGTTCGCGCAGGGACTGCAGGACTTCGAGGATGCCCGCCTGGACGGTGACGTCGAGCGCGGTGGTCGGCTCGTCGGCGATCAGGACGGACGGGTCGCAGGCGACCGCGATGGCGATCATGACGCGCTGGCGCATGCCGCCGCTGAGCTGGTGGGGGTATTCGTCGATGCGCTGGGCCGGGGCCGGGATGCCCACCAGGTCGAGGAGTTCGACGGCACGCGCACGTGCCTGCTTCTTCGACAGGCTCTGGTGGCGCCGGAGCACCTCGCCTATCTGCCGGCCGATGGTCAGGACCGGGTTCAGCGAGGTCATCGGCTCCTGGAAGATCATCGCGATGTCCTTGCCGCGGACCCGCCCGAGCTCCTTCTCGCTCGCTCCGGCGATCTCGGCACCGCCGAGCCTGATCGACCCGTCGATGTGCGCGGTGGGCGGCAGGAGCCCCATCACGGCCATCGCCGTGACGGACTTGCCGCACCCCGACTCGCCGACCACCGCGAGCACTTCGCCCGGTGCGACGTCGTACGAGAGATGGTCGACGGCGTGCACGGTGCGGGTGTCGGAGCGGAAGGACACCGACAGGTCGCGCACGCTCAGGACGGGCTCGGTCGTCGTCACTGGATCGGTCATCGGGTGGCTCCTCGGGGGTCGAGGACGTCCCGCAGGCCGTCGCCGAGCAGATTGAACGCGAGGGTGGCCGCGACGACGGCGAGTCCGGGGAAGACCGCCATCCACGGCGCGGGCGCGAGGAAGGACTGGGCGCCGGAGAGCATCACGCCGAGCGACGCGTCCGGTGGCTGCACGCCGAGGCCCAGGAAGCTGAGCAGTGCCTCGCCGATGATCGCGGCGGGGATGCCGACGGTCGCCTGGACGGTCAGCGCGGAGGTGGCGTTGGGCAGGATGTGCCGGAAGAGCACGGTGGCGTCGCCGCCTCCGTTGGCGACGGCGGCGGCCACGTAGTCGACGTGCCGCAGCCGCAGTGTCTCCGCGCGGGTGATGCGGATGACGGCCGGGATCTGCGAGATGCCGATCGCGATGGTCGCGTTGGTGAGCGAGGGGCCGAGCACCGCGGCGAGCCCGACGGCGAGCACCAGGAAGGGGAAGGCCAGCATGGTGTCGGTGAGCCGGGAGACGATGCTGTCGGTGAACTTGCCGTAGTAGCCCGCGAGCAGGCCGAGCGGGACGCCGACGACGAACGCGAGCGCCACCGCCAAGACGCCGACCTGCATGGACGCCCGCGCCCCGTACACGACCCGGGACAGTTGGTCGCGGCCGAGGTCGTCGGTGCCGAGCCAGTGCGACCAGCCGGGTGCGGCAAGGGCATTGGCGAAGTCGGGGCGCGCGGGATCGTAGGGCGCGACCAGGGGCGCGAGCAGCGCCACGAGGACGAACAGGGCGGCGATGACGCCGCCGGTCATGGCGAGCCGGTTCTTGCGCAGGGCGCGCAGCTTGCCGCTGCCGCCGCCCGCGCTCGCGGAACGTATCCGCCCCAGCGTGGTGAGCACTGCTGTCGTCACCGGGCACCTCCGAGCCGGATGCGCGGGTCGATGACCGAATACGCCACGTCGACCAGCAGGTTGATGAGGATGTACGCGGCGGAGGTGCACAGCACCACGCCTTGCAGGGTCGCGTAGTCGCGGGTGAAGACGGCGTCGATGGTGAGCTTGCCGAAGCCGGGCAGGACGAAGATCTGCTCGGTGACCACCGCGCCGGAGATGAGGTGGCCGAGCTGGAGGCCGAGCACGGTCACGACGGTGACCAGGGAGTTGCGCAGCGCGTGCCCGCCGATGACCTCGCGCCGGGACAGGCCCTTGGCCCGCGCGGTGCGTACGTAGTCGGCGGAGAGCGAGTCGAGCATCGCCGCCCGCGTCTGGCGCATCACCACCGCCGCGAGACCCGAGCCGAGGACGATCGCGGGCAGCACCATGCGGCGCAGGTTGTCCAGCGGGTCGGTGCCGAACGGCACGTATCCCGAGGCCGAGAAGACCGGCAGGGCGATGGCGAACCCGAGGACCAGGACGATGCCGAGCCAGAAGGTGGGGACCGAGAGCCCGAGCAGGGCAAGGGCGTTGGCCAGCCACTCCTCCGGCTTGCCGCGCCGCACGGCGGCGACGATGCCCGCCCCGATGCCGACCGTGATCGCCAACAACAGGGAGAGGGCTGCCAGTTCGAGGGTGATGGGCAGGGCTGCCGTGATCGCGTCGGCCACGGGAAGGCCGGTACGCGAGGAGGTACCGAGGTCACCGGTGATCGCGTGCCCGATGAACCGCCCGTACTGGACGACGATGTTGTCATTGAGGCCGTAGCTGTCGCGGATCGCGGCGAGCGCCTCGGGGCTGCGCTCCTCGCCGGCGAGCGCGAGCGCGGGGTCGCCGGGCAGTGCGCGGATCCCGGCGAAGACGACCATGCTGACCAGGACGAGCGTGATGAGGGACTGCCGGACGCGGGTGAGCAGGTAGGACGTCATGGGGCTGAGGCGAGCAGTCTGCGGGCGGAGTGGGCTCAGGCTCATCGGGCGTACCCCGCAGTCGTGAGGCGGACCAGGCCGTCCCCGAAGACGCGGACGCCCGCGACGTCCTTGCGGGCGACGATGTAGTTCTTCTGCCGGTAGAGGTAGATGAGCCCGCGCCGCTCCTGGGCGATCCGGGTCAACTCCTCGTATATCTCGGCGCGTTCGTCCTGGTCGGCCTCGGTGCGTCCGCGCTCCACGAGCCGGTCGATGGCCGGGTCCGAGAGCCCGTAGGCGTTCATCGCGCCGCGCGTCTGCAAGAAGCTGGCGATGTTGCCGTCCGGGTCGAGCCGCCCCGACCAGCCGCTGGTGAAGGCGTCGTAGTTCCCGGAGTCGGTCTCTTCGAGCATCGTGGCGTACTCGGTGGGGCGCAGTGTGACCGCGAACCCCGCTTCCTTGGTCATGGCCTGGACGACCTGCCCGATGCGGCTGGACTCGGGCGTCGTGGACACCTTCAGCTCGATGCGCACCGGGGTCTTCACCCCGGCCTCCCTCAGGAGCCGCTTGGCCTTGGCGACGTCTCGCCTGGGGCACTCCGATGCCTTGACGCCGGGGGCGATGGCCGACTCGGGTGAGACGGGGCCGCAGGCGGGCTCGAACATGCCCTGGAAGACCACCTTGTTGATCAGGTCGCGGTCGATGGCGAGCTCGAAGGCCTCGCGGACCTTCGGCTCGCGGGCGAGAGGTGTGTCGACGCGCCCCGGCTTCTGTCCGAGGCCCTTGACGTTGCCGACGTTGAAGCCGATGCCCTGGTAGCCGAGCGAGGGCGAGTTGAAGAGCTGGAGGTCGGGCTCGGTCAGCGCGCTGCGGACGTCGACGGGCGTCATCTGGTCGCCGACCTGGATGTCGCCGGAGCGCAGGTTGGCCAGGCGGACGTTGCCGTCGGGTATCGGCTTGTAGATCACCTTGTCGAGGTGGACCTGGTCGGCCGCGTAGTAGTGGGGGTCCTTGGCGAGCACGATACGGTCCCCGCCGACGCGCTCCACGTACTTGAACGGGCCCACGCAGGAGGGGTGGTTGGTGAAGTTCTTGCCGTACTTCTTGAGCGCGGTGGGCGACATCACCATGCCGGAGCGATCCGCGAGGACGGCGGTGAGCGGGACGTAGGCCTGCTTGAGCGTGAGTTTTACCGTGTACGGTCCGGTCGCCTCCGCCTTGGTGAGCGGGGCGAGTTCGGTGGCGCGGGCCGATCCCGCGAGGTCGCGGTGGCGGTGCAGCGAGGTGACGGCGGCGTCCGCGTCGAGCTTGGTGCCGTCGCTGAACTTCAGGCCCTTGCGCAGGCCGAAGGTGACGGTGCGGCCGTCCTTCGACGTCTTGGGCAGGGCCCTGGCGAGCTGCGGGATCACGGTCCCGTGCTCGTCGATGTCGTAGAGCTTCTCGCACATCCCGGCGAAGACGGTGCGGCCCACGAGGGTCTGCGCGAGGGTCGGATCGAGCTTGTCCGGGTCGGCGTTGAGGGCGACAGTGAGGGTGCCGCCGTCGCGCACGGGACGGTCGTCGGTCATGCGCTCCCCGCCGACCTCGGTGGCCGAGGACTGCAAGGAGCCGCAGCCCGCCGTTGTGGACATCACCAGGGCAACTGCCGCCAGGGCAACCGCTTTTCGGCGCACGAGTAGGTACCTCCGCCAGGGTGGTTCCGGGCTGATCGTGGACGATCAAGGAATACGGCAGAACGTATTTCGCATACAGTCCGCACACAAGAGGCCCGTCCGGATGCCGGACCAGATTTGATGAAGATTGAATAACCGGGCGCGACAAATGACCGGGGACGACATGCGGCGGACTTTCCGTCCATCAGGCGGGCTTTCCGTCCATCAGGCGGGCTTTCCGTCCATCAAGGGACGACGCACCCCAGAGCCACTCGACGGGCCGTTGTCAGTGGGCCGCGCTAGTCTCCGCGCAACTGACCGTTCACCCCGTTCTGGGAGGTTTTCATGGTCTCGCGTCTCAACCCGTATCTGAGCTTCGGTGGCGACGCCCGCCAGGCGATGGAGTTCTACAAGGAGGTCTTCGGCGGCGAACTGGCGCTCCACACCTTCGGCGAAGTCGGCCATCAGGGCACCCCGGATGCCGACAAGATCATGCACGGCATGCTGGAGGCGCCGAACGGCTTCACCCTCATGGGCGCCGACACCCCGCCGGGCATGGACTTCACCCCGGGCAGCAACTTCTCGGTGAGCCTCAGCGGAGACGACGAGGCCGAGCTGCGCGGCTACTGGGAGCAGCTGTCCGCCGGCAGCTCGGTGTCCGTGCCGCTGGAGAAGCAGATGTGGGGCGATGTGTTCGGCATGTGTACGGACCGCTTCGGCGTCCCGTGGATGGTCAACATCAGCCAGCCGCAGAGCTGATCGTCCACCCACGCCCCGAGCGGTTCCGCCACCGGGGCGCGGCCCCGCCGGGCCCCGGTCGCGGGCTCTGACCAGCGCGCCTACGGTGTGACGGGGATGTCTCGCCGGGGGGCGTCTGGAGGCCAGCGATGGACCGCTCACCCGCGCCCGATCCCTTCGACCCGCTGCAGACCGCAGGATCCTCGGCCTCCGCTCCCCCGCATCCGAGCGGTGGGGCGCACGAGCACCGCTGGCTGATTCTCGGCGTCGTCGGCATCGCCCAGCTCATGGTCGTCCTCGACGCGACGATCGTGAACATCGCGCTGCCCTCGGCCCAGCAGGATCTGGGATTCAGCGACGGCAACCGCCAGTGGATCGTCACCGCGTACGCGCTCGCCTTCGGCAGCCTGCTGCTCCTCGGCGGACGGATCGCCGACCTGGTGGGCCGCAAGCTGGTCTTCCTCGCCGGTCTCGGCGGCTTCGCGCTCGCCTCGGCCCTCGGCGGCGCGGCGACCAGCTTCACCATGCTGGTGGTGGCCCGCGCCCTGCAGGGCGTCTTCGGCGCCCTCCTCGCCCCCGCCGCGCTGTCCCTGCTCACCACGACGTTCACGGACCCCAAGGAGCGCGCGAAGGCGTTCGGCATCTACGGCGCCATCGCGGGCGCGGGCGGCGCCGTCGGCCTGCTCCTGGGCGGCGTACTGACCGAGTACCTGGACTGGCGCTGGTGCCTGTACGTGAACCTGATCTTCGCCGCGCTCGCCATGCTGGGCGGCGCCCGGCTGCTGCACGGAGGCAGGCCCGCGGACCGGCCGAAGCTGGACGTCCCGGGCACCCTGCTGGTCTCCGCGGGCCTGTTCTGCATCGTCTACGGCTTCTCGAACGCCGAGACGCACGCCTGGAGCGACGTCGACACCTGGGGGTTCCTGGTGGTCGGCGCCGTCCTGGTGGCCGCCTTCGCCTGGTGGCAGACGCGCGCCGAGCATCCGCTGCTTCCGCTGCGGGTGGTGCTCGACCGGGACCGCGGGGCGTCGTTCCTCGCGATGTTCATCTCCGGCGCCGGCATGTTCGGCGTCTTCCTGTTCCTGACGTACTACCTCCAGCAGATCCTCGGCTACACACCGGTCAAGACGGGCCTCGCCTTCCTGCCGATGGTCGCCGTGATGGTGGTGATCTCGGTCGTCACCACGAACTCGCTCGTGCCGAGGTTCGGCGCGAAGCCGATCGTGCCCCTCGGCATGGGTCTCGCGGCGGCCTCGATGGCCTGGCTCACCGCCCTCGACGTGCACAGCGGTTACGCGGCGCACGTGCTGCCGCCGCTGCTCGTCGCCGGTCTCGGTCTCGGCCTGGTCTTCGCCCCGGCGATGAGCATGGCGACCGCGGGCGTCGCCGCACATGACGCGGGGGTGGCCTCGGCGATGGTCAACACCAGCCAGCAGGTGGGCGGCTCGATCGGCACGGCCCTGCTCAACTCCCTGGCGACCAGCGCCGCGGCCAACTACCTCGTGGGCAGGCAGCCGACACCCGAGGTGCGGGCCCAGTCGGCGATGGAGAGCTACTCGACCGCGTACACGTGGTCGGCGGTCTTCTTCGCGCTCGGCCTGCTCGTTACCGTCGTGCTGTACCGCAGGGGAGCTCCGGTCCACTCCGAGGCGGGCGGCGGCGCGGTGCACCTGTAGGGCGGAGGGACGATGGCATCCACATCCGAGGCTTCGTCGACGGAGAGCGCCGACGGCGGCGTCGCGCTGGCCTCGGCCCGGGGCCGCTGGGTGCTCGCCTGCGCCGTACTCGCGTCCGGCATGGCGATGCTGGACGGCACCGTGGTGAACGTCGCCCTGCCCACCCTCGGCCGCGACCTGGACACGTCGATCGCGTCCCTCCAGTGGGTCGTCAATGCCTACATGCTCACGCTCTCCGCCCTGCTGCTCCTGGGCGGAGCCCTCGGCGACCGCATCGGGCGGCGCCGCACCCTGGTCATCGGCGTCGTCTGGTTCGCCGTCGCCTCCGCCCTGTGCGGGCTCGCGCAGGACGCGGGCACGCTCATCGCCGCGCGGGCGTTGCAGGGTATCGGCGGCGCACTCCTGACACCGGGCTCGCTGGCCCTGGTGCGGACGTCGTTCCGGCCGCAGGACCAGGCACGTGCCGTGGGCGCGTGGTCGGGGCTCGGCGGGGTCGCGGGCGCGATCGGACCGTTCCTGGGCGGCTGGCTGATCGACGGACCCGGCTGGCAGTGGATCTTCCTGATCAACGTGCCGCTGGCCGCGCTCGTGCTCTTCGCGGTCCGTCATGTGCCGGAGAGCAGGGACGAAGGCGCCGCGGACAAGCCGTTCGACATGACGGGGGCGTGCCTGGCGGCACTGTTCCTCGCGGCCCTCAGCTTCTCGCTGATCGGCGCCGCGGGTGACACGTCGAGGACCGCGGCCCTCCTGCCCGCGCTGGGCGCGCTCGCGGCGGGTGCCGCCTTCCTCGTGGTCGAGCGCCGGCGCCGCAACCCGATGCTGCCGCTCTCCCTCTTCCGCTCCCGCCTGTTCAGCGCGGCGAACCTCATGACGCTGTGCCTGTACGCGGCCATCGGCGGGCTCTTGTTCATGCTGCCGGTACAACTGCAGACGACCCTCGGCTACGACGCCCTGCAGGCGGGCACGGCGACGCTCCCGATCACGGTCCTGATGCTGCTGCTCTCGGCCGCGGCAGGGGATCTGTCGCGGCGGGTCGGCCCCACGTTGCCGCTGGTCGCGGGCCCGTTGATCGCGGGCGCCGGTGCGCTCCTGATGCTGCGGATCGAGCCCGGCGCCGCGTACGTCACGGAGGTCCTGCCCGCCGTCGTGGTCCTCGGCCTGGGGATGAGCGTGTTCGTGGCCCCCCTGACGGCGACAGTCCTCGCCTCGGTCGACGCCGGGCGCGCGGGGCTGGCCAGTGGCGTCAACAACACCGCGGCGCGGGTCGCGCAGCTGCTCGTCGTCGCCGCGCTGCCGCTGGCGGTGGGATTGTCCGGGACGGCGTACGCGGATCCGGACGCGCTGAACACGGCGTTCGGCAAGGCGGCCGTGGGCTGCGCGGGCCTCTTCGTCCTCGCGGCGGCAGCGGCGGCGGTCTTCATCCGTCCGCGCCCCGACTCCTGGCACGAGGACCCGGGGAACACGCCGCGCTGCACGTCCCATCTGGGCGTCACCGCACCGCCGTTGGAGCCGGGCAAGGGCTGCGCGGGACAGCGCACGCCCGTCAGGCCATCACATCGGGGGCGGCGCGCACGAAGAGAGTGACCGACACGCTCTCCTCGAAGCCGTTGCGCCGCATCAGCGCGGCGGACGCGGTGTTGCGCGACTCGACGTCGGTCACGACGGCGGTGGCACCGGCGGCGGTCAGCGTCGCGCAGCAGGCCTGCACCAAATGGCTGGCGACGCCCATGCCCTGATGGGCGGGGGCGCTGGCGATCCACTCCAGGTTCCCCCAGTCCGCACGCTGGTCGAATCCCATCGAGCCGAGGACGAACCCCGCGAGAGCGTCACCGTCGAGCGCCACCCAGCAGGAGGAGGCGTCGGCGTCCATGTGCCCGGCGATCGCCGAAAGGGA
Organism: Streptomyces sp. A18; assembly: GCF_059026065.1. Taxonomy (NCBI): domain Bacteria; kingdom Bacillati; phylum Actinomycetota; class Actinomycetes; order Kitasatosporales; family Streptomycetaceae; genus Streptomyces; species Streptomyces sp. A18. The sequence continues at coordinate 74,093 of NZ_JBWLKL010000007.1, forward strand.
CCAGGACGTGTACGGCTTCACCGAGGTGTCGTACAGCTCGCGCCCCAGGGCGAGGACGTCGGCCAGATGGGTGGGAGCCATCCGTTCGAGAACGATCGGGGACCGCTGGTGAGCGGCGGCGGCGGACATGTGACCTCCCAGGGGACTGGCGCCGGGACCTGCACGGGGGCGGGCACGGTGGCCGACCGTTCCTCACGCTATGAGGGCTCGGGGCGCGGCGCACGCCAGGACCGGACGCCGCCGGGCCCGAGGCGGAAGCGAGGAGCCCTTTAACGGGCTTCCGTTGCGAGCGCCTATCGTGGTGCACATGTCCGCTCCTGAGCTGATCCGCATCGTCTCCCGTTCCTCCCCCATGGCGCTGGCCCAGGTGGAGCGCGTACGCACCGAACTCGCCGCGCTGCACCCCGGGATCCGCACCGAGGTCGTGCCGGTCACGACCTCCGGCGACCGCTGGATGGGGGACCTCGCGAAGCTCGGCGGCAAGGGCGCGTTCACCAAGGAGGTCGACGCGGCGCTGCTCGCCGGTGAGGCGGACCTCGCGGTGCACTGCGTCAAGGACGTACCGGCGGACCGGCCGCTTCCCGCGGGCACCACCTTCGCCGCGTTCCTCAAGCGGGACGACATCCGCGACGCCCTCATCCACCCCGGCGGGCTCACCCTGGACGAGCTGCCCGCGGGCACCCGCATCGGCACGTCGTCCGTGCGCCGCATCGCCCAACTCGCCGCTTCTCACCCGGAGTTGGAGTGCGTCCCGATGCGCGGGAACGCCGGGCGCCGGATGGAGAAACTGGCCGCGGGCGACGCGGACGCGCTGCTGCTCGCGGTGTCGGGTCTGGAGCGCATCGACCGGATGGACGTGGTCACCGAGGTCCTGTCGGTGGAGACGATGTGCCCGCCGATCGGCGCCGGGATCCTGGCGCTGCAGTGCCGCGAGGACGACACCGAGACCATCGAGGCGGTCTCCGGCCTAGGCGACCCCGACACCTGGCGGGAGGCCACCGCCGAGCGCATGTTCCTGCACGTCCTGCAGGGGCACTGCAACTCCCCCATCGCCGGGTACGCGCGCTGCGAGCGGGGCGGCGAGCTCTCGCTGCGCGCCCGTGTCTTCACGCCGGACGGCAAGACGGTCCTCAACGCCCACGAGTGGGCCGGCCCGCTCGACCCGGCGACGCTCGGCACCTCCGTGGCGGTGACGCTGCTGCGCCAGGGCGCCCGCGAGCTGATCGACTCCATCGCGCACTGACAGCAGGACAGCGCTCATACGACGGTGACCTGCACCCCGACGGCGGCGATGGCATCGAGCTCGCTCGCGGACGCGCCGCTGTCAGTGACCAGGGTGTGCACTCCCGCCGTCGGGCAGATCCTGGCGAACGTCGCCCTGCCGATCTTGGTGTGGTCGGCGACCACGACGGTGCGGCCACTGTGGCCGGCGAAGGCGCGGTCGGTGGCCGCCTCCAACTGGTCGTGCGTGGTGCACCCGCGGGCGGCGCTGATGCCGTCCACGCCGAGGAACGCGATGTCCGTGTGGTGGTCGGCGAGGGTCTTCTCCGCGATGGGGCCGACCAGTTCGTAGCTCTCGCTACGGGCCGTACCGCCGACCACGATCAGGGTGACGGTCGGGCGCAGCACGAGGGCTGCAGCGATGTTCACGGCGTTGGTGACGATCGTGACGGGGCCCCGTTCGGCCAGCAGCCGGGCCACTTCCGTGGTGGTGCTGCCGCCGGTGAGACCGACCACGGCACCGGCGGGCACCAGGCGCGCCGCGGCCCGCGCGATGGCCTGCTTCTGCGGGGAACGCTGGTCGATCCGATGCTGGAGCGGCACCTCTATGCTCAGGCTGCCGAGGACCGCGCCGCCGTGCGTGCGCTCGAGCAGCCGCTGGTCGCTCAACTGCCGCAGGTCACGGCGCACGGTGGCCTGCGAGACGCCCAGCATCCGGGCCAACTGCGGGACGTCCGCGCTGCCTTGGGCCGCGACATGCTCAAGTATCCGCGCCTGGCGGTCGCTTCTCAGCACTGGGTGAGCATAGTCCGCGGCGACCGATACGAGCAGGGTCTCGCAGAATCACTGCGCGTTTGTGCGCGAGTACGCCACATGCTCATCAGTCCCTTTCTCTTGACATGCCTGAAACTGCTCGCTTAACTCCCTGGCACGCCGATGCCGAGCACTCGGCGCAGAGGTACGCCCAGCCGGTAGTTGGCCTCGGCCATGAGCCCGGACTGAGTCGCCAGGACCCTTCACGTGTCCGAGGCGGGGACGTGCCCTCGGACATCTGGAGCTCTGAGATGAGCCTCAAACGTGTTCTGCGCAGGGGTATCGCCGCGTCCGCGGCCCTCACGGCCACCGCGGTCACCTGTCTGTTCGCCGCTCCGTCGCCGGCGTCCGCCGGACCGACCGCCGCCGAACCACCTCCGTCTCACGCCGGTTTCGACTACCAGATAGGCGGCGCGTACACGCCGCCCGCCGGGGTCGAGGTCGTCAGCCGCGACCGGGGCGCATCACCCGCACCCGGCCTGTACAACATCTGCTACCTCAACGCCTTCCAGGCCCAGCCCGGCGCGGAAGGAGACTGGGACCCCGACCTGCTGCTGCGGGACACGGACGGCGACGTCGTCTACGACGGCGACTGGGGCGAGGCCGTCCTGGACATCCGCACCGCCGACAAGCGCGAGCGGATCGCCGCCAAGGTCGGCGGTTGGATCGACGGCTGCGCCGACAAGGGCTTCCAGGCCGTCGAGCCGGACAACTACGACACCTTCACCCGCTTCCCGGAGCTGCTGACCGCCGATCAGGCCATGTCCTACGTCGAGCTGCTCTCCGCACGCGCCCACCAACAGGGCTTGGCCGCCGCGCAGAAGAACACCCCCCAGCTGTCCGGTGAGCGCGAGCGGACCGGGCTCGACTTCGCCGTGGCCGAGGAGTGCGGCGCGTACGACGAGTGCGGGGACTACACCGCCGCATACGGCGACGACGTACTCGTCATCGAGTACACGGCCGACGGCCTGCGCGAGGCGTGCGCGGGCTGGGGCGAGCGGCTGAGCGTCGTGCGCCGCGACGTCGAGGTGTCCCCCGCGGGCAGCGGCGGATACGTCCGTCAGACCTGCTGACCCGCGGCCCTTCCGGGCTTCCCTCTCCACCTCCCCGCCATGGACGTCCGTGCCACGGCTCTTCGCGCCGCGGGCGCACCCGATCCCCCTGGAGGCAGTGATGACCGCAGGACCCCGAGCGCCGGGACGTCCGTCGCGGCGCGGTGTGCTGCGCGCGGGCGGCGCGGCGGCGATGGCGGCGGGCGGGGGCGTGCTGGCCGGCTGCGGCACGGGGCCCGCCGACGGGGTCGGCCCCGACGGGCGGGTGACGATCCAGCTGTGGCACGGCCAGACGGACACCGCGGCGAAGGTCATCAAGAGCCTGGTCGCCGGCTTCGAGCGCGCCCATCCGGACATCCGGGTCGACCTGGGCGGCGGTGTGCTCGCCGACGCAATGCTGCAGAAGGTCACCGCCGCGCTCGCCGCGGGCTCCTACCCCGACATCGCCTATGTCTTCGGCTCCGACCTGGCCAGCGTCGCGCGCAGCCCCGAGGTGGTCGACCTGACCGGGCACGTGCGCGAGGGGCCGACGCCGTGGCGCAACTTCCTGGCCCCGGCCCGGCAGGCCGTCACCGTCAACGGCCGGGTCCGGGCCGCGCCCGCGGTCCTCGACTGTCTCGCCGTGGTCTGCAACAAGAAGCTCTTCGCCGAGGCCGGGATCGATCTGCCCGAGGCGGGCTGGACCTGGCAGGAGTTCACCGACACCGCGCGGCGCCTGACCGATGCCTCCCGGGGGCGGTTCGGCACCGGCTGGCCCGGCGTCGGCGACGAGGACACCGTCTGGCGTCTGTGGCCGCTGGTGTGGGACCTGGGCGGCGACGTGATCGCCGACGACGGGCACGGCATCGGCTTCGCGCGGGAAGGCGTACGCGCGTTGGAGGTCGTACGGGACCTGGCGCGCGACAAGAGCGTCTACATCGACCCCAAGCCGGGCAGCGAGCAGATGTACCAGGTCTTCCTGTCAGGCCGGATGGGCATGGTGCCCACCGGCCCCTGGCAGCTCCCGGACATCACCCAGGCCGAGATCGACTACCACGTGGTGCCGCTGCCCAGCTTCAGCCGCCGTCCCGTGACCATCTCGGGCCCCGACACCTGGACGGTGTTCGACAACGGCGAGGCCCGGACGAAGGCGGCCCGCACCTTCGTCGGCTGGCTCAACCAGCCGAGCCAGGACAGCCGATGGGCCGTCCAGGCAGGCAGTCTTCCGCTGAGCCGCCGCAGCCAGGACCGTCCGGCCTGGCGCGAGCACACCCACCGGATGCCCGGCCTTCCGGTGTTCACCGAGGCGGTCGCGTCGGCGCGGGTGCGTCCCGTGCACGCCGCCTACCCCCGCATCTCCCAGTCCCTCGGGCAGGCGGTCGTCTCCGTGCTGCTCGGCCGCAAGAGCCCCGCCGACGCGGTGCGCTCGTGCGCCGAAGAGGCCAACGCCGCCCTGTTGATCCCGCGTTGAGGACGTTGAGGACACCGCCATGCCGCCACTCCCCCGCCCTCTGACCCTGCCGCCGGACACGTCCGGCCCACGTGCCCGGCGCCGACGGCGACGCGGTGAGACCGCCACCGCCTGGGCGTTCGTCTCCCCCGCGGTGCTCGTCATCCTCGGCCTGAGCGTCCTGCCGGTCGTCTGGTCGCTGCTGCTGTCCTTCCAGGCCAACGACCTCGTCACGCCGAGCCGTTGGGTGGGTCTTGACAACTACCGGGCACTGGCCCAGGACCCGCACTTCAGCCAGGCCGTGCGCAACACACTGCTCTACACCGCCTTGTACGTGCCCTTGAGCATCGTCATCGGACTGGCCCTCGCCCTGGCCCTGAACCGGCGGATCCGCTTCGTCGGCCTCTACCGCACCTTGTTCTTCGTGCCGTTCGTCATCTCGGCCACCGCCCAGGGCGTGCTGTTCTCGTTCATCCTCGACCCCGATTTCGGGGCGGCCAATTCCGTCCTTCACCACCTGGGCATCTCCCCGCAGGGATTCCTCACCGACTCCTCGCAGGCACTGTTCGTGCTGGTCGCCATCACCCTGTGGAGCGGCACCGGGCTGTGCACGGTCATCTATCTGGCCGCGCTGCAGGACGTCGACCAGTCGCTGATCGAGGCGGCCCGCCTGGACGGCGCGGGGCGGTGGCATCTGCTGCGGCACGTGACGCTGCCCGCGCTCTCCCCGGTCAGCGTGTTCCTGCTGCTGTGGCAGACCATCCAGTCCCTTCAGGTCTTCGACCTGGTCTACGTGACCACCAAGGGCGGTCCCCTCGGCTCGACCACGGTGATCGTCTACTTCATCTGGGAGCAGGCCTTCAAGAACTTCACCGCCGGGTACGGAGCAGCCGCCGCCTACGTCCTGGCGCTCGCCCTGTTCGTCGTGGCCGCCGTGCTGCGGGTGGCCCGCGGCCGTGGGCGCACCCTTCGTACGAAAGCAGCCGCCTGATGACCGCGACCACCACCGCGCCCGAGGCCACCGCACGCCGGGCGTCCGAACCCGCGGCTGTGCGCCGCCGCCGCTTCCGACTGCCCTTCAGTGCCTGGCACGTGCTGCTCGCCCCGCTGGCGCTGCTCTTCGCGGTGCCGCTGATCTGGCTGCTCCTGAGCTCGGTGATGAGCAACGCGGAGATCAACCGGTTCCCGCCGGCGCTGTGGCCGTCCGGGATCGACCTGGGCGGATACCGCTATGTGCTGGGCAACGCGATGTTCCCGCGCTGGCTGCTGAACTCGGCGATCGTCTCCGCGGTCGCCGTCGCGTCGAACCTCGTCTTCGGCGCCCTCGGCGGCTACGCGTTCGCGCGGATGCGGTTCCGCGGCTCGCGCACGCTGCTCGTCCTGATGCTGGCGACGATGGCTGTGCCCTTCCAGCTGACGATGATCCCCACCTTTCTGGTGATGAAGAAGCTGGGCCTCATCGACACCCTCGGCGCGCTGATCGTGCCCTCCCTCGTCACACCGTTCGCGGTGTTCCTGCTGCGGCAGTTCTTCCTCTCCCTGCCCAGGGAGCTGGAGGAGGCCGCCTGGATCGACGGCTGTTCGAGGCTGCGGGTCCTCTACGCGATCGTGCTGCCGCTGGCGCGGCCCGCGCTCGCCACGGTGGCCGTGCTGACGTTCCTCACCACGTGGAACGACCTGACCTGGCCGCTGATCGCGATCAACCACGACACCCAATACACGCTGCAGTTGGGGCTGACCACCTTCCAGGGCCAGCACCACACCCGCTGGTCCGCGGTGATGGCGGGCAACGTGATCACCGTGCTTCCGGTCCTGCTCGCGTTCCTCGTCGCGCAGAAGGCCTTCATCCGCTCGGTCACCTCCAGCGGCCTGAAGGGCTGACCTTCTCCGCTCCGAAGGGCCGACCTCACCGCACCTGTTCCCGCACGATCCGAAGGAACGCGATGCCGCACTCGTACGACCTGCTCGTCATCGGGGACGCCAACCCCGACGTGATCCTGGGCCCGCTCACCGGCCCCCTCGCCTTCGGCCAGCGCGAACAACTCGTCGAAGCCGGGGCCCTGACCCTGGGCGGCTCGGCCGCGATCATGGCGTGCGGGGCCGCGCGTCTCGGCCTGAAGGTGGCCTTCGCCGGCCGCGTCGGCGACGACGACGCGGGCCGCTACATCCGCGACGCCCTGACCGCCCGCGGAGTCGACACCCGCGCCCTGCACCTGGACGCCTCCCTGCCGACCCCGCTCACCGTCGTACTCACCCGGGGCGAGGACCGCGCCATTCTCACGTCGCCGGGCACCCTGACCGCCGTCAGCGGCGACGACGTCCCCGCAGAACTCCTCGCCGATGCCCGGCACGTCCACGCCGCCTCGTACTTCCTGCAGCCACGTCTCGCCGCCGACCTGCCCCGGCTGCTGCGCACCGCGCGATGGCACGGTGCGAGCACGTCCTTGGACACCCAGGACGACCCGTCGGGCCGGTGGGAGCCGACGGCCCTCGACGCCGTCATGGCCGAGACCGACATCCTCTTGCCCAATGCCCGAGAGGCGCTGCGGCTGGCCGGTCCATCGTCCGGCAGTCCGCAGGAGGCGGCCGAACTCCTCGCCGCCCGCGTCCCGTTGGCGGTCGTCAAGAACGGCGCCGAGGGCGCCCTGTGCCACACCGGCCACACACTCCTGACCGCACCGGGCCTCGCCATGGCCCCCGTCGACACCGTCGGCGCCGGAGACAGCTTCGACGCCGGGTTCATCGCCGCCCTCCTCGACGGGCGGCCCCCGCACGAGGCACTGCGGTACGCCGTCGCCTGCGGATCCCTGTCCACCCGCGCCCACGGCGGCACCTCGGCCCAGCCCACGCGGGACGAAGTACTCGCCCACACCACCCTGAGCGGAGCGCACGCCTCATGACCCACCCCAAGGTCGCCTTCATCGGCGCCGGCAGCGTCGTCTTCACCCAAGGCCTGCTCGCCGACCTCTTCGCCTTCCCCGAGCTGCAGGGCGCCCATATCGCCCTGCACGACATCGACGCCGAACGCCTGACCACCGCGCAGGCCGCGGCCGACCACATCGCCGAACACCTCGGCGCGCACGCGACCATCACCAGCCACGCCGACCGCCGCGAGGCCCTGGCGGGCGCGGACTTCGTCATCAACATCGTGCAGGTCGGCATGGGCGACGCCACCCGCACCGACTTCGAGGTCCCCGCCCGCCACGGGGTGCGCCAGACCATCGGCGACACCCTCGGCATCGGCGGGATCTTCCGCGCGCTGCGCACCTTCCCGCTCCTGAAGGCACTCGGCGAGGACATCACCGAACTGTGCCCCGACGCCTGGCTCCTGAACTACACCAACCCCATGGCCATGAACATCCAGTACCTCACCCAAGCCACCGGCCTGACCCGCGTGGTGGGCCTGTGCCACTCCGTGTACTGGACCATGCGGGACCTGGCCGAGCTCGTGGGCGTCCCGTACGAGGAGATCACCTATCGGGCGGCGGGCGTCAACCACCAGGCGTGGGTGCTGAAGTTCGAGCACCAGGGCACCGACCTGTACCCCCGGCTCGACGAACTGATCGAACGAGACGCGCAGTTGCGGCGCCGGGTGCGCGTCGACATGTACCGGCGGCTCGGCCACTACCCCACCGAGACCAGCGAGCACTCCTCCGAGTACGTCCCCTGGTACCTGCACCACGACAGTGAGATCGAGCGCCTGCGCCTGCCCATCGGCGCCTACCTCGGCATCGTCGACGAGAACGTCGCCGCCTACCGCCACACCCGTGACGCCCTGGCCGCCGGCGAACCGCTCACCGTCGAGGGCACCATGGAGTACGCCCCTCAGATCATCCACAGCATCGTGACCGGCACCCCGCGCACCGTCTACGGCAACGTGCCCAACCACGGCCTGATCGACAACCTCCCGCGCCACGGGGTGGTCGAAGTGCCCTGCCTCGTCGACGCATCCGGCGTGCAGCCCACCCGCGCGGGATCCCTGCCCCCGCAGCTCGCCGCGCTCAACCGCACCTACCTCAGCATGAACGATCTGGTCGTCCGCGCCGCGCTCGACGACGAGCCGCGCCACATCCGGCACGCGGCGATGACCGACCCGGCCACCGCGGCGGCCCTTCCCGTGGAACAGATCTGGCGGCTGTGCGACGACATGGTCAGCGCCCACGGGGACCGCCTCCAGCCCTCCCTGCGGCGACTCCTCGGCGACTGACCGGCGGTCCACCGCCGTGTCGGCGCTCGATGCGGCGCCCGACGTAAGATCGACATCGTCATACATTTCCGTACGGTCACCGCCAAGGCCGTGTATGTCGCGCCCCCACCGGCCGCCGCCTCTCACGAAAGCCCTTCATGCACCGCCTGCACCGCTCGCGCCTCGGCCGGCTCACCGCCTGTGCCGCCGCCCTTGCCCTGGCCGCTGCCTGCACCGCCGGCGACGGCAAGGACACCAAGGCCACGGACCGGCCGGCCTCCGTGCGCCCGCCGGAGGCCGACGCCGTCTTCGACTACCAGCTCGGCGGCCCCTACCCGCCCGACGCCGCCGTCCGGGCGGTCTCCCGCGATCGCTCGGCCGAACCGGCCGAGGGCCTGTACAACGTCTGCTACGTCAACGCCTTCCAGACCCAGCCCGGCGACGCCATCACCTGGTGGAAGAAGAACCACCCCGACCTGCTGCTCAAGGACGACGGCGGCTCCCTGGTGGTCGACACCGACTGGGAGGAGCCGCTCCTGGACATCTCCACGCCCGGCAAGCGCCGGGACCTGATGGATGTCGTGGGACCGTGGATCGACGGCTGCGCCGAGAAGGGCTACGACGCGGTCGAACCCGACAACCTGGACTCCTACGAGCGTTCCGACGACCTCCTCACGTCCGAACACGCCGCGGCCTTTGCCGAGTTGCTCGCCGAGCGGGCGCACAGCCGCGGCCTGGCCATCGCTCAGAAGAACACCACCGACCTCCTCCCCGACCGCGGGCGCGTGGGATTCGACTTCGCCGTCGTCGAGGAGTGCGCGGCGTACAAGGAGTGCGGCGACTTCGCCGACGCCTACGAAGACAAGGTCTTCGCCGTCGAGTACACGCGCAAGGACTACCGCGCCGCCTGCGACGCCTGGGGCCCCCGCCTGTCCGTCACCCTGCGCGACCGCGACGTCAGCCCCAAGGGCACGAAGGGGTACGTCTTCGCGCAGTGCTGATGGCTTTGATCGGCTCGGAACGATGGATCCGGGCTCCCGTACTCAACCCACCAGCGCTCCCGTGAGCAGATGGTTTCCGAGTTGCGTGAGCGTGTGCTGCATGCGGTGGCGTTCCCTGGTGCTGGCCACGAGTCCGGCGCGGCGCAGCACGGAAGCGTGCTCGCTCGCGGAGGACAGGGAGACTCCCGCGCAGCGCGCCAACTCGCTTGTCGTGCAGGGCACTTGCAGTGCCTGCAGTACGGCGGCCCGGGTATGGCCGAGCAGCGGCGCCAACCTGGCGCCCGGTGTGGCGAGCGCCTCCGGACAGGGCGGACGTGCGGGGTAGACCAGGACCGGCCACAGAGCCTCGTCCAGCAGGGCCACCGGAGTACTGCGACAGAAGTACGAGGGCACGAACAGCAGCCCTCTCCCCTCCAGGCGCACGTCGCGCTCTACGGGGTAGTCGGCGCACAGGACCGGGGACTGCCAGCGCAGCACCGGCGCGAACGTACGCAGCATCTCTTCGGTGCCGAGGCGGCACTGCGTCTCGGTCCGGAACCGCCGGTCGTCCTCGACGCGGGAGGTGATGTCCCGCCAGGAGGGCTCCAGGACGGATGCGTGGTACTGGCGCAGGGCCTGACCCAGGCGGTGCAGCGTGCTCACGTCTCCCTCCGCCAGCTGCCCGGCCCAGGGAGGCAGCGGGTTGCCGCTCGCCAACAGCGTGATTTCGGAGCGCAGTTGACGACGCGGAGTGGTCAGCACGGCGTCGATCCCGCACTCGAGTCCGCCCGAGCCCTCGGCGGGAGTGAGGAAGTCCGGGAAGTAACCGCGCGGCGGCATCAACGGCGACAGCATCCGCAGGGCGTGGGTGGCACGCGCGCACCTGCGGCGCCGCCAGCCGTCGAGCACCGGTTCCCGCCTCCTCTCGCGGAGTTGGTGCAGGCTGAGGACCGTTTCCCACAGCGGGTCCGGTTTTTCGGCGATCCTGGTGCGAGCCAGGTCTCCGGCGCTGAAATGGATACGCAACACGACTTCCCCCGATAGTCAGCCACGGCGTTCGATGAACGCGTTCCGGACCGCATGACGAGCCGGAACGCTCCTGTTCTATGCTGGGACGATACTGACGAGAACCGCGGTTCTCAATCCGCCACGAGGGTGATGCAGATGCTGAAGGCGCGTTCAGGACAGGCGTGTTGGAGAGAATGGGCGCACCATGCCTGACTCCGCGCGCACTCATGTGGTGGCGGTCGCCGATGAGTTGTTCTACGCCCACGGCGTCCACGCGGTGACGATGCGGCGTGTCCGGGACACCGCGGAGGTGCCGCTGAAGCGGCTCTACGAATTGTTCCCGTCCAAGGACGAGCTGCTGGCGGCCTGTCTCGCCCGCCGTGACCTCACGGCTCGCACGGCGATCGTCCAGCGGATCGACACCATCGAGGATCCGGTGGCCAAGGCCCTCGGCCCCTTCGACTTCCTGAACGACTGGTTCCACCAACCAGGCTTCCACGGCTGCGTGTTCGCGGGCGCGTTCGGCGAAGCAGGCGCCGCCTCACCGGTCGTCGTCACGGCCGTGCAGACACACAAGCAAGCCCTGCGTGAGCTGCTGACCGACCTGGTCGCGAAGGCGGGCGTCCAGGACGCGGCCGGGACCGGGGCACAGTTGGCGGTGCTGTTCGACGGGGCGATGGCCATCGCCACGTTCACCGGCGACACCGACGCTGCGCTCCACGCCCGCCGGGCGGCGAAGGCCGTGCTCGACACCGCGACCTGATAGGGCGGATCCGGAGAGGCCTGGCCCTTGCCGCTCATGCACCGCGACCAGGACTCCGGGCCGCTTCGACTCCCGAGCCGCCGCAGCATACGGCTCCGGCGTACGGTCACGGTAGCCGTTTCGGATGCGTCCGAAGCCGTTTCGGATGCGTCCGAAACAGGGAGCTCACGACCCTGGCGGGCTCCTCCCCAAAGCAGCGCCCGGTTGCTTAGGCTGGGGGGCGGCAGTGCCCGACGCCCCCGGCGTCGGACGCTCTGCTCGTCGGAGAACCGATCTCCGATCCGGGACCAGGTCCACCGCACGAGCAGGGAGGCACCGTGCCACAGCACGCCACGCCCCCCTCGTCCCCCTCGTCCGGTTCGTCCGGCTCGTCTGGCTCGTCTGGCTCGTCCGCCCGGGACGCGCGAGCGTCGCGGGTGCTCGCGCTGGTCTCCGCGGCGTTGCTCGCGCTCGTCACGCTGTTCGCCCCCTCGGGGTCGCTGACCTCTCCGGCGGCGCAGGCCGACGCCTCGTCGGCCGTCTCCGCATGGTGCGGCGACCCGCAGGGCCGACCCGACCCGCACGCCGCCCTCCTGAACACAGCCGCGGCCCGCGGCATCCCTCCCGAGACGGTTCCTTCCCCGTATCCCGGACTGATCACGGCGACGGCGCCCGAGCCGGCCTCGCTCCGCGGCCTCGGCGGACCGGACCACGCCCTCGCGCGGGGCCCGTCGGCCGAACAGGACTCCGCAGGACCGGCAGCACCGCGTGCGCCGCCTGCTCCGCGCAGCGACATCACCGTCGTCAGCGGCTGACCTCTCCACGCACCGCGCGTGCGCAGCGGGCGGCCCGCTGCCCTTCGTCCTGCCGTGGAGCAGTCACATGTCTCAGACCAAGTCCCGCGCGCCCTTGTGGCGTGCGCTGTTCGCACTCGCGGTGATCGCCGCGTCGCTCGCCGTCGCTCTCACCCAGTCCGCCCGCCTCGGCCTCGATCTACGGGGCGGCACCCAGATCGTCCTGGAGACCAAGGATTCCCCCGACCGGAAGATCAAGGCCGACTCCCGGGCCACCGACCGCGCCTTGGAGGTGATGCGCCAGCGCGTGGACGCGCTCGGTGTGTCCGAGCCGAGCCTGTCCCGCTCGGGCGACAAGCGCATCATCGTCGAGCTGCCGGGAGTTCAGGACCCGCGCGAGGCGGCCGACGTGATCGGCCGAACCGCCCAGCTGACCATCCACCCCGTATCCGGCATCACCGACCGGGCCCCCGGAGGCGACGGCCGCAGCGCCGAAGACGGATCCCGCACCCTCCCCGACCCCGATCAGAAGGGGGCCTATCTGCGGCTCGGGGCGACCGCGTTGACCGGCGACGGGGTGCGGAACGCGGAAGCCGCCTTCGACCAGCAAGGGGTGGCGGGCTGGACCGTCGGCCTCACCTTCCGCGAGGACGCGAGCGGCGACTGGGCCCGCGTCACCGGCGACGCCGCCTGCGCCGCCCAGGGCTCTCCGGAACGGCGCGTGGCCATCGTCCTCGACGGCAAGGTCATCTCCGCGCCGAGCATGAACCCCGACGTGTCGTGTGACACCGGCATCACCGGCGGCGACACGCGCATCACCGGTGGGTTCTCGCACGAACAGGCCCGGGATCTGGCCGCGCTGGTGAAGGGAGGCGCCCTGCCGGTGCCGGTGGACGTCGTCGAGCAGCGGACGGTCGGCGCGACGCTCGGCGCCGACGCCATCGCCGCGTCGACACAGGCCGCGCTCATCGGGCTCGCGTTGACGGCCCTGTTCATCATGGTCGTGTACCGACTCCTCGGCGCCCTCGCCACCCTCGCGCTCGCGCTCTACGGACTCATCTCCTACGCGTCCCTCGTCGCCCTGGGGGCGACGCTCACGCTGCCGGGCCTCGCCGGCTTCGTCCTGGCGATCGGCATGGCCGTCGACGCGAACGTGCTCGTCTTCGAACGGGCCCGCGAGGAATACCTCGGCGCACGGACGAAGTCGCTCGACAAGCCCCTCGCCCGCGGATTCGGCAAGGCGTGGAGCGCGGTGATCGACTCCAACGTCACCACGCTCCTCGCCGCGGGCCTGCTGTTCTTCTTCGCCACCGGACCCGTCAAGGGATTCGGTGTGACGCTGTCCATCGGTGTCGTCGCGTCGATGGTGTCGGCCCTCGTCGTCACCCGCGTGCTGGCCGACTTCGCGGTGCGGCGCCGCTTCGTACGGAGGCGGCCCGGCATCACCGGGATCACCTCTACGGGACGGGTGCGAGCCTGGCTGGCGCGACGCGACCCGCAGATCGTGCGCCATCGCAGGCGCTGGCTCGGCGTCAGTGCGGTGCTCGTGTTGATCGCGGTCGCCGGGATCACCCTGCGCGGTCTCGTCTTCGGTGTCGAGTTCACGGGCGGCCGGCTCGTCGAGTACTCCACGAGCCGGACGGTCGACGTCGACACCGCCCGGACCGTCGTGGCCGACGCCGGCTTCCCCCGTGCCGTGGTCCAGGAGTCCGGCGACGACGACATCTCCGTACGCACGGGTGAACTCACCGACGACGAACAGCACGCCATCAAGAGCGCGCTGGAGAAGCCGGGCGGCGACGTCACGGTCGAGCGCGACGAGATGATCGGCCCGAGCCTCGGTGACGAGCTGCGGGTGAAGGCACTGATCGCGCTCGGGATCGCCGTCGCCGCGCAACTGCTGTATCTGAGTGTGCGGTTCCGGTGGACGTTCGCCGCGGCGGCCGTCAGCGCGATGGCGCACGACGTACTGGTCGTGGTGGGACTGTTCGCCTGGCTCGGCAAACCGGTGGACAGTGTCTTCCTCGCGGCGTTGCTCACGGTCATCGGGTACTCGGTCAATGACACCGTCGTCGTCTTCGACCGCGTGCGGGAGGCACGGCGCCGCGATCCCCGCATGGACCTGGAAGCCACCGCGAACAGGGCCGTCCTCCAAACCCTGCCGCGCACCGTCAACACCGGCATGGGGGCGCTCTTCATCCTCACGGCGCTTGCCGTGCTCGGCGGGGACTCGCTGGCCGACTTCTCGCTGGCGCTGATCGCGGGAGTGGTGATCGGCACGGTGTCCACCGTGTTCACCGCAGTACCGACGGCGGTCACGCTGGAACGGCACCGCCCGCCGCGGGAGCGCCGTGGCGGGCGCGGACGCCCCACCGGGTCCGGAAAGGGCCGCAGCCCCCTCGATGCACGGCGCGCGGCGAGGGAGGACACCGGCGCCGTCGTGTGACCCCGGCTGGTCCGGGTGCGGGGGCGACGTGGCTCGATCCGTGACCGGCGGGACGGCCTCCGGGGCAACCGGATAGATTGCGCGGGTCGACAGTCCGGCGAGGTGAGGAGGGGAAGCGTGACCGACACCAGCGAAGCACGATCCGCGGACGGTGCGGCGCAGGCGACCGAGCAGAGCCGACTGCGCCGCCTGATGCGCTACATCCCTTTGATCGCCCCCGTCCTGCTGTGGACCGTGCCGTGCTGGGTCCTGCTCCACACCGGCCAGCACTGGCCGCTGCCCGTGGCGCTGGGCGGCACGGCGCTGTTCGCCCTGGGGCTTGTCGGCATGCCGCTCGCGATGATGCGGGGCCACGGCCGACGGCAGCAGGACTGGGCGGCGATCATCGGGGACACCCTCCTCGGGGCCGGCTGGGTGCTGTTCACCTGGTCCGTCCTGCTCGGCGTCCTGCTGCGCGTCGCCCTGGCCGTGGCCGACGTCGGCGACGGGCAGAACCGGGCCCGGGTCGTCACTTGGGCGGTCCTCGGCACAGCCGCCGCGCTGCTCGCCTGGGGGTATGCCGAGGCCCGCCGGGTGCCGCGGGTGCGCGAGCTCGACGTGGAACTCCCGCGCCTGGGAGCCGGGTTGGACGGCACCCGCGTCGCCCTCATCACCGACACCCACTACGGCCCGCTCGACCGCGCCCGCTGGTCGGCGCGGGTCTGCGAGACGGTCAACACCCTGGAGGCCGACCTCGTCTGCCACACCGGCGACATCGCGGACGGCACGGCCGCACGCCGCCGTGCCCAGGCCGCTCCGCTCGGCACCGTGCGAGCGACGCGGGCGCGGGTCTACGTCACCGGGAATCACGAGTACTACAGCGAGGCGCAGGGCTGGGTCGACCTGATGGACGAGCTGGGTTGGGAGCCGCTGCGCAACCGTCACCTGCTGCTCGAACGCGGCGGCGACACCCTGGTGGTCGCCGGTGTGGACGACGTCACCGCCGAGTCCTCGGGCCTGGCCGGCCACCGGGCCCACCTCGACGGAGCCCTGAACGGCGCCGACCCCGACCTGCCCGTCCTGCTCCTGGCCCACCAGCCCAAGTTCGTCGACCGGGCCGCGGCGGGCGGCATCGACCTCCAGCTCTCCGGTCACACCCACGGCGGCCAGATCTGGCCCTTCCACTACCTCGTCCGCCTCGACCAGCCCGCACTCGCCGGCCTCACCCGCCACGGCACCCGCACTCTCCTGTACACCAGCCGCGGCACCGGTTTCTGGGGCCCGCCGTTCCGCGTCTTCGCCCCCAGCGAGATCACCCTGCTCGTACTCCGCTCCCCTCAGCGGCCCTCCACGCCCTGACCATGTGTCCGCCGTCTTCGACGAGCTCGGGCTGCCCGCGTCACATGACCACGGCTGACCACAACCGCCGTGTCGCGGCCGTCATCCGCCACGTACACGGGTGATCGAAACCCTGCCGCCGGAATGCACTGCTCCGAAGGACATAGGCATATGCCATAAGCAAGGCCGGGTCGTGTGTTGCCAAATCCCTTACGAGCCACCCCCAGCTGTGCGAAAGTCATTAGCGGTCCATCCCGCCCGTTTGGTCGCACCGCATCCTCAACGGAGCACCTCATGCCGTCCCATGTCTTCGCGGACCGCCCTTCCGCCCAGCCGCCCGAGCGCGGCTCGGTCGAAGCGCTGATCACGCAGACGCGCCGGCTCCGCGGCGAAGTCGACGCCGTGCGCCGCGACACCGGGCCCGACCGCGCCGACCCGCAGGGGCGCTGGCAGCGCGCCCTGTGCGACCTGGCGGTCCATCAGCTCAACGACTTGGACGACCACCTCGCACAGTTGCGGGACGGACCCGTGGAACCGGCCGTGGAGCCCGCCGCTCCGGCCGTGCCCGCCCCGCTCGAACCGCAGCGCGGCTCGCTGCTCAGCCGGGTCGGCAGCGCGGAGTGGAACCTCCTGAACGACGAGGCGAGTTGGTCGGGCGAGCTGTACCAGATCCTCGGGCGGGAGCCAGCGGCTCCCCCGCTCTCCCTCGACGAGCTGCCCTCCGTGGTGCACGTCGACGACCAGCCGATGCTGACGGCCATGGTCACGGACTGCCTGATCGACGGTAAGCCGATCGACGGCGAGTTCCGTATCGTGCGCCCCGACGGAGGCGTACGACAGGTGCACATGATGGGCGAGCCCGTGCTCGCCGCTGATGGCAGCACCGCCTCTATGTGGGCGGTCTTGCGGGACGTCAGCGAATTGCGCCGCAGCCAGCGAGTGGTGCGCGAGACCCGTGACTCGCTGCACCGCCAGCGGCACATCGCGCAGACAGAGCACCGGCTCGCGGTCGAACTGCAGGAGGCCGTGCTGCCGCCGTGGCGCGGCTCCCTGCGGTTCCCGCACGGCGGGCCCGCGGCGATCGATCTCGCCGCGCACTACCTCCCTTCGTCCACGAGTTCACTGGTCGGCGGCGACTGGTACGACGCGATGGAGCTGCCCGACGGCCAGTTCCTGCTCAGCATCGGCGACCTCACCGGGCACGGCGTCACCGTCACGTCCGGCATGGCGATGCTGCTCGGCGCGGTGCGGGGCATGGCGGTCGCCGGAGTGCGCCCTGCCCAACTGATGGGCTGGCTCAACCAGTTACTGGACACCACCGCGCAACCGGCCCTCGGCAGCGCCGTCTGCTGCCAGTACACCCCCGCGACCCGCACCCTGACCTGGGCGCAGGCGGGACACCCCGCCCCGCTGCTGTTCCGCGACGGGACGGGGCGCGCGCTGGCCCCGCCGGGTGGCGTGATCCTCGGAGCGACTTCCGGAGCCACGTACGAGCAGGCCGAAGTCCAACTCGAGCCCGGCGACCTGTTGTTGCTGCACACCGACGGCCTTGTCCCCCGGCGCGCCAGGGACGCGGCCACGAGCCGGCTGCTCGCGCTCGCGCCACGCTTCACGGACAGGCGGGGTGCGCAGGACTGTGTGCGGACGGTCGTCGAAGAGTTCGGCGTGGCCCCACGTGAGGACGACGCCTGCCTGTTGATCGCGCGGGTCAACTCCTGACCCGCGCCCGGACGCTGCGGGGCGCTGTGCCTGCGACCCTGCCGGGCCCTATGCCTGGACCCGGCTGCCACCTCCGGTCTTGGCCGCCACCTTGGGCAAGGCCATCTTGATCTCCTCACGCAGGTCCTGGATCTTGGGATAGCCGGAGTACTGGGCCGTCAGGCGGTACATCTCGCGCAGCCGGTCCCATGTGCGGTGCGAGGAGTTCGACCCCATCGAGACCAGCGCCAACCGTGCGTACCGATCGGCCTGTTCCGGGTCGTCGGCGATGAAGCATGCCGACGCCAGCGAGATGTAGTCGAAGATCTGCGACCGGTCGCGGCCCTGGGACCGCAGGTCGATCGCCTCCTTGGCATGACGCTGGGCGGTGTTGGCCGCGGACGCGTCGTGATCGGCGAGTGTGCGGTAGGCCAGGGCCTGCATGCCGTGCATGTCCGCCTCGTCGAACATCTGCATCCAGCTGGGCGGCGGCACGTCCCCCTTGTCGGAGACGAAGAGGTCCTCCGCGACCCCGAGGGTGCGGCGCATCGCCTGGCCCTTGCCCATCGACGCCTGTGCCCAGGCCTCGATGGTGTAGAGCATGGCCTGCGTGCGCGGCAGGACTTCCTCGCCCGAGCCCGACTTGGCGAGCTTCATCAGGTCGAGGGCGTCGTCCGGGCGGCCGAGGTGCACCATCTGGCGCGCGGCTCGGGACAGGGCCTCACCGGCGCGCGGCCGGTCGCCGCCCTCGCGCGCCGCGTGCGCGGCGATCACGAAGTACTTCTGGGCCGTGGGCTCCAGGCCGACGTCGTGCGACATCCAGCCCGCGAGGACGGCGAGATTGGCAGCGACGCCCCACAGACGTCGCTGGAGATGGTCGGGGTGTCGGTAGGCGAGCATGCCGCCCACTTCGTTGAGCTGTCCCACCACAGCCTTGCGCTGCAGCCCGCCGCCGCGGGCCGCGTCCCAGGCCCGGAACACCTCGACGGAGGTCTCCAGCTCCTCGATCTCCTGCGACCCGATGGGGGCGGCCTCATAGCGGTCGAGCCCAGCGGGGTCGGCGTGCAGGGGATGGTCGGAGCGGGGGGCATCGGCAGCGAGGGCCGGATCGGTGTGCAGCCAGTCGTGCATGGCACCGGTCAGTGCGGAGCCGGCGGCGAGCGCGGCACCCGCGCCCACCAAGCCGCGTCGGTTGAGCATGAGGTCCATTCCCGTGAATTCGGTGAGGACCGCGGCTGTCCGTTCGGGCGCCCACGGCACGCCGTCGGGGTGCTCCACACCACCGTCGCCATGCCGTTTCCCCACGCGCCCGTGCCGGACCAGACCAAGATCCTCAATGGTCACGACACGGCCGAGACGCTCGGTGAACAGAGCCGCCAAAACCCTGGGCACGGGATCGCGCGGGATTTCTCCCATGTCGATCCAACGCCGTACCCGCGAGGTGTCGGTGGCCAGTTGCGGGTGGCCCATGGCCGCCGCCTGCCGGTTCACCAGTCTCGCGAGTTCCCCTTTGGACCAGCCTGCCAGGCCGAAAAGGTCCGACAGTCGGGTGTTGGGTTGTCCGTTCACGTCAAGCCCCCAGGTTCTCGGCTGAGTTGACAGTAACCGCCTGTCAGTTGCTGAGCGACTATTCGCCAGGGTTCGCCAGGGTGCGCCACATGGTGTGCCAGGGGACGACGGGTGTCAGGTAGGAAAGCGCCACCCCGACCCGGCCCACCGCGGGACATTCCCCAGGGTGCTCCCAACGGAGCCGGGGCGGGAGGCGCCGCAACTCGCAGGCACACGAAGGGATCTGTATCGCCCATGTACACAGCATCGTCCTCCGTGTCCGCCCCGCCCCGGCCACTGCACAGCCGACAGCCCGGCAGCGGCCCGTATCTGGAGCCCGCGCGCCCCGCGGCCGGGTCGCTCGGCGCCGGCCGGACGCGACGCGTTCCGGGGCCCGGCACGCAACCGCTCAGCGGGAGACTCGACTTGTCAGGCCCCCAGGGGGCGCAACTGCGCACCGCGATCGCCTCGGTGCACCGCATCTGTCCGGAGTTCAACCCGGTACAGGTCCTCCGCCGCAGCGGACGCACCGTACTGCTCGTGGGGACAACAGGACGCAGCACCGCGATCGCCAAGTGTTTACTCGACCACTCGCCGGTCTGGACCGAGCGCCTCAGGCACGAGATAGCTGCCTACCGCTCGTTCGTCCGGCACCGTCCTCCGGTCCGGGCCCCGCGGCTCATCGCCGCGGACCCCGAGGACTGCACGCTGGTGATCGAGCGCATGCAGGGACGCGTCGCCGCGCTGTCCCGCCACCCCGTGGAGCCGCCGCCGCGCGCGGACGTGCGGTTGGCGCTCAACGCGATCCGTCACCTCAACCGGTGGCGTCCGCCACAGGAGTTGTTCGGCAGGCCCATGGACTACGGCAAGCGGATCTCCCGCTTCCATGAGCTGGGCCTGCTCACCGACCGGGACCTGGGCGACCTGCAGAAGCTGCTGCACGGCATCGCGCACTCGGCCGGGCAGCACGGCACCTGGCAGTTCTGCCACGGCGACGCGCTGTTGTCGAACATCCTGCTCTCCCCCGCGGGCCCGGTGTTCGTGGACTGGGAGCACGCGGGCTGGTATCTGCCGGGCTACGACCTGGCGACGCTGTGGTCGGTGCTCGGTGACGCACCGGTGGCGCGGCGCGAGATCAGTCAGCTGGCGCAGGAGCAGGGACCGGCGGCGCGCGACGCGTTCCTGGTCAACCTGATGCTGGTACTGACCCGGGAGATCCGTACGTACGAGATGGCCGTGCAGCGATCGATGCACGACGCGACCCCGGCGGCACCGGGACCAGCCCACCCGGGTGCTGCGCCGTCCGGTGAGGAACAGCGGCTGCTGCTGCGGCGGCTGCACGACGACTGCCAACTGGCCCGCAGGGCCGTGCGCGCGGCGGTCGGTACTCGCTGACGGGGAAGACGGTCCGCAGTGCGCCTTGGACAGCGGCGCACTGCGGACTTGTCTATGCCCCCGGCTACTTCCGGGTGACTATGACGTGGTGAACTGCACCGCGTCCAGGTCGAAGGAATTGTTCTGTGGCGACTTGAAGACCACGTACAGCTTGTGCGTGCCTGCCAGCGCTTCGACCGGCACGTCGGGTGTGGCCTGATAGGTGTCCCAGCCCCCGGTGTTGGGGACGGGGGTCGTGGCGAGCAGCTTGCCGTCGGGAGCGTCCGCGCGCAGTTCGATCGAGCCGACGCCGTACGGCGATGACAGCTTGTAGCTGACCTTGCTGACGCCTTCGACACTCATCGGGCTGTACGCGATCCAGTCGCCGTCACTGACATCGCCGATGCGCTTGCCGTTCTCGGCGCCCTCCTGGGAGACGATGCGGGTTCCTGACTGGTCGTCGTGGTACTCGGCCTGCTTGTGCTTGGGGTGCATGACGGAACGGCCGTAGCCGGTGAGGGCGCTGACGCCGTCGCCACCCTTGTCGGTGTACTTCGCGTTCAGGACGTACGTGAGGTCGGCGCCTTCGGGGTGGCCGCCCAGGTCACCGGTGTCCACGGTGCCTTCGCAGCCGGGGATGTCGGTGGTGGGGTGCTCGTGGTCGTCGTGGCCGAGGGCCGGATTGACGGTGACCTTGGAGCAGTCGATCGTGCCGTCCTCGGGGTCGGTGACCGTGACCTTGTAGGGGATCTTGTCGCCGAACTCGATGAGCTTGCCGTCGACCGGGGTCTCGACCTTCACCTTGGGTGCCGTGTTGCCCGCCGTGACGGGCACGTTGGCGAAGCCGGACTTGCCGGAGGCGTCGGTGACCTTCAGCTGGGCGTTGAAGTCTCCCTTGGTGTCGTACGTGTGGGAGGGGTTGGCCTCGGTCGAGTCGTACGTGCCGTCGCCGTTGAAGTCCCAGGCGAAGGAGAGCGGATCGCCGTCCGGGTCCTTGCTGCCCTCGCTGGAGAAGTCGACCTTCAGCGGGACCGGGCCGTTCGTGGCGGACGCCTTGGCCTGGGCGAGCGGGGTGCGCTGGCCCTGGGCGTAGTCGATGCGGTAGAGCCCGGAGTCGTTGTTGCCGCCGCCGAACTCGCTGCCCCATTCCAGGACGTACAGCGAGCCGTCGGGCCCGAAGGTCATGTCCATGGGCTTGGCGAACTTCGCCGACTTCAGGAAGTCATTGATCTTCAGGAGTTTGCCGTCCTTGTCGAAGCGGATCTCCTTGACCGAGTCGCGGGCCCATTCGTAGAAGAAGCTCGCGCCCTCGAAGTAGGCGGGGAACTTGGTCTTGGAGGGGTTCTTGGGGTCGTAGTCGTAGACCGGTCCGCTCATCGGCGCCGAGCCGCCCGCGCCCATCTCCGGGAACTCCTTGGACTCGCCGTAGCCGTACCAGATCTCGGGCTGCTGGAGCGTCGGCAGGTCCTTCAGGCCGGTGTTGTTCGGCGAGGGGTTGGTGGGCTTGGCGCAGTCGAACTTGGCGCCGACTTCCTGCGTGTCGGGGTTGTAGGGGGCGTACGCCTGGTTGTTGCCGTGGCAGAAGGGCCAGCCGAAGTTGCCCGCCTTCTTGATGACGTTGTACTCGACCAGGCCCTCAGGTCCGCGGTCGGTCGTCGGGGCGCCCCGGTCGGGGCCGTAGTCGGAGGCGTGGACGTAGCCCGTCTTGGGGTCGACGGTGAAGCGGAAGGGATTGCGGAAGCCCATCGCGTAGATCTCGGGGCGGGTCTTCGCGGTGCCCTTGGCGAAGAGGTTGCCCTTGGGGATGGTGTAGCCGCCCTTGTCCGTGGGCTTGATGCGCAGGATCTTGCCGCGCAGGTCGTTGGTGTTGCCCGCGGTGCGGGCCGCGTCCAGCATCTGCTTGCCCTCGCGCCAGTCGAGCGGGGCGTAGCCCTGCCAGTTGGGGTCGAGGTTGGGCGGGGTGTCGTCGCCGACGCCGAGGTAGAGCGTGCGGTTCGGGCCGAACTCGACCGCGCCGCCGGTGTGTCCGGGCTCGGGGAAGGTGCGGTCGCGGTAGGCGGGGACGTCCAGGAGTTTCTTCTCGCTGGCGAGGTCGAGGGTGTTGTCCTTCTTGACCGTGAAGCGGGAGAGGCGGTTGACGTCCTCCTTGGCGCCCGCCGGCGCGTAGTAGAGGTAGATCCACCGGTTGTCGGCGAACTTCGGGTCGAGTTCCATGCCGACCAGGCCGTCCTCGCCGCCGGTGTAGACGTCGAGCTTGCCGGCCGTGGAGGTGGAGTGGCTCTTCGGGTCGAAGATCTTCACCTCACCGCTGCGCTGGACGTAGAAGACCTTGCCGTCCTCGGCGACGTCCAGCTCCATCGGGTCGGCGGTGTTGTCGTCCAGTGCTGTCTTCTCGTAGCCGGACCAGACCGTGCCGCCGCAGTCGCCGGGCTTGTTGCCCGCGGCCCACTTGATGCCGCCGAGCACGTGCTCGCGGAAGGCGGGCTCGGTGTACGACGCCTTGTCGTGGCCCATGGCGGTGGCCCAGACCTTGCCGCCCTCTGCGTTGCGGCACCAGGAGATGGGGTGGTCGGCGCCCATCTTGGAGCCGCCCGGGTCGTACGTCGTCTCGTCGGCGGTGACCAGGACGTGCACGTCGCCGCGGGGGTTCTTGTCGAAGTTGTACCACTCCTCCGGGCGCTCCCAGCGCTCGGGAAGACCCTTGGTGGAGGGGTGCACGCGGTCGGCGACCTTGGCGGTGCCCTTCAGGACGCCCGGTGAGTGGGCGGGCATGTGGGCACCGGCGTTGATGAGGTCGTCCCACCAGGGGAAGGAGTCCTCGACGCCCATGTCGAGGGTGTTGTGCAGGGCGACGACTCCCTTGCCGCTCTTCACGTACTTCTTCATGGCGTCGCGCTGGGCGTCGGTGTCCCAGACCATGCCGGAGTTCTGCAGCATGATGATGACGTCGAAGTCCTCGAGCTTCGCGTCGTCGAAGACCGTCGCGTCGGCGGTCTCGACGACCTCGAAGTTGTTCGCGGCTGCCTGCTCCTTGACCATCTGGATGCCGGCCGGGATGGAGTCGTGGACGTAGCCGACGGCCTTGGTGAAGAGCAGGGCGCGGAAGGCGGGCGCCTTGTCTGCGGCGCTCGACGTGGCGGGCAGGAACCCGACCGCGAGCAGCAGCGCCGCGACGACGGCGATCACCGTTCTTCGCAACCCTTTCGCGTCACGCGTTCTCATGTCACGCACATGACAGTCCATGGAGTGGTGGTCCTCTCTGCGGGAAGGACGGACGGACGTGCGGGATTGCCGGATGTCTGTGGGATTGCCGTACGCCAGAGGGTCAGAGGGCGGCCACGGCCCGACGCAGAAAGCCGAGCCCGTCGGTCGCGAGCGCGTCCTGGGTGGGCGCGAGGGGCCGCCAGACGGAGGCGGCGACGGCGATGGCGTCGTTGTGGGCCGTGAACGACTCGATGCAGAGCGCCCCCCGGTAGCCGGATTCGCCGAGGGCGCGCAGGAATCCGGGCCAGTCGAGATGGTCGGTGCCGGGGGCGCCGCGGTCGTTGGCGCACACCTGCACGTGGGCGATACGGCCCGCCGCCGTGCGGACCACTTCGGGCAGGGAGTGCTCCTCGATGTTCTGGTGGTACGTGTCCAGGGCGACGCCGGTCGATTCCTCGGGCAGCCCCGCGAGGCCCTCCAGGGTCTGGGCGACGGTGTTGAACAGGCTGGTCTCGTAGCGGTTGAGGGGCTCGACGGCGATGCGGACTCCGGCGCGCGCCGCGTACTCGACGACCGGCGCGACGTGCTCGCGCCATTCCTCGTACGCCGCGGTGCGCGCGGCCCGGTCCATCCGCCAGGTCCGGCCGACCGCCGCGTACACGGGACCGGCGACCACCGGGGCGCCGATCGCGTGGGCCGCGTCGACGCACCGGCGCAGGTAGTCCTGGGTGGCGCGCAGCGTGCCCGGGTCGGTGCGGACCAGGTTGCGCTCGTCGGGCATGACGGCGACGACGGCCGCCGGGGTGAGGCCCGTGGCGTCGAGGAGCTTGACGGCCGCCGCGGGCTCCCAGTCGTCGGGCTGTTCCAGGGGGAGTTCCACGCTGTCGAATCCCCAGCCCGCGAGCCGTGGCAGCGTCTCGCCGAGGACCTCGGTGGTGACCGGCGAGTGCCAGATCCAGGGGTTGGCGCCCACCTGCCAGGCTGTGTACGTCACTTCTTGCCTCCCCAGTCCTCGGGGAATCCCGGCATCTTCTGGCAGCCGCACATCGCGTAGTGCAGCGGCGGCATGCCCTCCTGGAGGTACTCGTCCAGGTTGGCCTGCGTGACCGTGGGCTGCGGCAGCTTCCACTCCTTGGGGACCTCCTTGCCGTCCAGGATGCGCAGGGCCGCGATGACCGGGGTGCGCCACTGGAAGGTCGGGTAGGTGGGGGCGATCGCGGTGAGGTCCTTGTCCTTCCACGCCTGGAGGAAGTCCTGCTGGTCCTCGCCGGTGATCGGCGGTACGTCGACGCCCGCGTCCTCGAAGGCCTCGACGGCGGCGACGGCCGTGGCGCCGGAGTCCATCCAGACGCCGTCGATGGAGCCGTGCCGGGAGATCGCGTCGGAGACGATCGACTTGGTCTTGGCGGGGTCGCCGTCGGTGAACTTGGCGTCCACGACGTCGAGTTTCCCCTTGTCGAAGGCGAGCTTCGCCGCCGACCAGCGGGTCTCCAGGACGTCCACGCCGGGCGAGATGCGCAGGGCGAGGATCTTGCCCTTGGGCTTGACCTTGTCGACGAGGAAGTCGGCGGCGACCGCGCCGTAGCCGTAGCCGCCGATGGGGTTGACGAACGTGACGGCGCAGTCGGTCTCCACGCCGCGGTCGAAGACGATCACGGGGAGCTTGCCGCAGGCCTCCTTCACCGCCGGGGTGAGGGTGGCGGTGGTGTTCGGCGAGACGATGAGCGCGTCGCAGTCCTTGTTGCCCGCGAGCTCCTGGATGTCGGAGATCTGCTTGTCGTCCTTGCCCTGGGCGTCCAGGACGGTGAAGTCGCTGATCTCCTTGTGGAGCTTCACCTCGGCCTTCATGTTCTTCAGGCCGACCTGGCGCCAGGGGTTGAAGACACCCGCGTTCGAAAAGCAGAGGTGGGTACCGCCCGAGCCCTTCTTCTTGTACTGGGCGGTATCGGTCATCTCCGGTTCGAGCATCTGCTCCCAGGGCTTGGCGGCCGGGCCCTCGGGGGTCTCTTTGCCGAGCTTCAACTGGCGTTCGTACTCGGCCTGTTCGAAGAACTTGGAGGGCTTGTCCCCGTCCTGGTCGGACCCTGCGGTCTGCGAGGCGCCCGCGGGCGAGTCGGGCGGTGTGTCGCTGGAGCAGGAGACGAGCAGGGCGCCCGCGAGGAGGGTGGCGGCGGGCACGAGGGCGCGTCTGCGGTTCGGTTTGATGTGCCTGACGAGGTTCTGCATCACGAGGGTCTGCCTCCCGAGGAGTGGGTACGACGGCGGCGCAGCCGGGACCAGTCGGCGGCCCCGAGCCCGACCGCGGCGATGACGATGACGCCCTGGACGGTGGACTCCAGGGCGCCCGATACGCCCTGCAGGTTGAGCAGCGTGAACAGTGCCTGGAGCGAGAAGGCGCCGGCCATCGCGGCGATGACACTGCCCCGGCCGCCGCCGAGGACGACTCCGCCGAGGACCACGGCGGTGATCGCCTCGAACTCGTAGCCGCGGCCCGCCTGGGCGGAGACCCCGGAGAAGCCGCCGACGAGGACGGCGGCGAGCGCAGCCGCCGCGCCGGACAGGACGAAGGCGATGACGCGGGCGCGGTGCACGCGCACTCCCGCCAGGGCGGCCGCGCGGTCGCTGTCCCCGGTCGCGATCAACGTACGGCCGAAGTCGGAGCGCATGAGCAGGGCGGCGACCAGGCCGGCGACGAGGCAGGCCAGGACCGCCCAGGGCAGCCAGCCCATGGCGGTGCCGCGTCCCATCTGGCGGAATCCCTCGGACAGTTGCCCGTGCGGGGAGCCGCCCGTCCAGAAGAAGACGGCACCCTCCAGGATCAGCATCATGCCGAGTGTGGTGATGAAGGAGGGCACTCTCAGGCGTGTGGTGATCAGCCCGCTGACGAGGCCGGTGACCGCCCCCGCCAGCAGCAGTCCGGCCGTGATGAGCGGCCAGGGAGCGTCCGGGAACGAGCCGTAGACCTCGGCCGCCGCGACGACGCCCGCGGTGACGATCGCCCCCACGGACAGGTCGAACTCCCCGCAGACGATGACCAGATACTGTCCGGCGGCCAGGATCACGAGGGGCGCGGCACGTTTGACGAAGGCGAGGAAGCGGTCGGGTTCGTAGAAGCCGGGGTCGGTGGCGGCGAGGGCGACGAGCAGCACGACCAGAAGTGCGTAGACGGGCGCCCCGGTGCCGAGTGAGCGAGCAACGCGCTTGTACGGGGCTGGTGTTGGCGCCTTGGACGGTGCGGCCGTCTGGCTGCTCATGCGGACCTCCTGCTGCCGCGCCGGGCGTAGATCGCGACGGCGGCGATGATGACGACGCCGCGCACGACGTTCTTGAAGAACGGGTCGACGCTGAGCTGGTTGAAGACGGAGTCGAGCACGGCGAGCACGAGTACTCCGCCGAGCGTCCCCGCCACTCCCCCGCGCCCGCCGGCGAGGATGGTGCCGCCGAGCACGACGGCGGCGATCGACTCCAGGTCGTAGCGGGCCTCGGTGCCCGCCCAGGGGGCGCCCGCGCCGAGCCGTGAGGCGAGGAAGAGCGCGGCGGCGCCCACGCAGAGCGAGCACAGGACGTGGGCGGCGATGATCGTACGCCGGGTGCGGACGCCGGAGAGCCGGGCCGCGTGTTCGTCGCCGCCCGTGGCGTACAGGTGGTGCCCGAAGCGGGTGCGCCGGGTGATCAGCCACATCGCCGCGGCGACGGCGGCGAGCAGGAAGAGCGAGACGGGGATCGGGCCCATCCGGTCGTAGCCCAGATGCTGGAAGGAGGCGGGGACCTTGCCCGCCGGGCCCGTGTAGTTGTCCTCGATCCAGCCGCGCAGGATGAACGCGGTGCCGAGCGTCGCGATGAACGCGTTGACCTTGAGCCCGGTCACGATGAGACCGTTGGCCAACCCGACGGCCGCCGACAGGGCGAGGACGGCGAGCACCGCCGTGACGACGCCGCCGTCCTCCATGGTGGTCGCGGCGACGAGCGTGCCGAGGCTGATCAGGTACGCCACCGAAAGGTCGAGCGAGCCGGTGAGGATGACGGCGGTCTGGCCCACGGCGACCAGGCCGAGGGCGACGCAGTTCTGCAGGATGCCGACGACGTTCGAGAGCGTGAGGAAGTCGCCGCCGCGCGCGGCGACCACGATCCAGCCGAGCGCGGTGACGGCCCCCGCCGCGAGCCAGACGCCGACGGCGGGATCGGTGAGCCTGCTGCGGCTCGGGGCGCGGGTCTTCACGGCGGGCGGTGGGGCGACGGTGGTGCCGGTGGTACCGCTCACGCGGCGGACTCCTCTCCGGACGGGTCGGTCGTCTCTGAGGACGCGTCTGTCGTGGCGAGCCGCATCACGTCCTCCTCGGCCGCCCCCGCCGGCAGTTCACCGGCGATGCGGCCCTCGGACATGACGAGGATGCGGTCGCTCATGCCGATGAGTTCGGGCAGTTCGGAGGAGACGATCAGGACGGCGATGCCCTCGCGGGCCAGTTCGCGGACGAGGGTGTGGATGGCGGCCTTGGCGCCCACGTCGACGCCTCGGGTCGGTTCGTCGAAGAGCAGGACGCGGGGGCGGGCGGCGAGCCACTTGGCGATGACGACCTTCTGCTGGTTGCCGCCGGAGAGGAAGCGGGCCTCCTGGTCCTCGCCGCGCGCCTGGAGGCGTACCCGCTCCAGGAGCGCGGTGAGTTCGCGGGCGGCCGGCGGCTCCCCCCGGGCGGGTACGGCACGGGTCACGAGCAGTGCGTTGTCACGCACCGACTGGCGCAGGGCGAGCCCCTCGGCCTTGCGGTCCTCGGTCACCAGGGCGATCCCGGCGCGGATGGCCTGCCGGGGGGTGGTGGGCCGCAGGGCGGCGCCGCTCACCGTCATGGTGCCGCCGGTGAACGGTGCCGCTCCGAACAGGGCCCGCGCGAGGGACGTACGGCCGGAGCCTTCGAGGCCCGCGATGCCGGTGACCTCGCCTGCCCGCAGCGTCAGGTCGATGCCGCGGAGCCGGTCGTTGCCGCCCCCGCTGACCGTCAGGCGTACCTCGCCGATGTCGTCGGGGTCGGCGCGCGGCGGGTAGTAGGCACTCAGCTCACGGCCCACCATGGCGCGGACGACCTGGTCGGTGTCCGTGTCCTGGGTGCGCACCGTCGTGACGTGGCGGCCGTCCTTCAACACCGTGATCCGCCGCGAGAGTTCGAAGACCTCGCGCAGGCGGTGCGAGATGTAGAGGATGCCGAGGCCGCGGGCCGCGAGGCGGCGCACGAGATCGTGCAGGAGACCCGCCTCGTGGTCGGCGAGCGGCGCGGTCGGCTCGTCCATGACCAGGACGCGGACGTCGGACGCGAGCGCCTTGACGATCTCGACGGTCTGCTGCCGGGCCACGGACAGATCGCGGATGTACGTGCGGGGCGTGATGCCCGATACGCCCACCTCGGCGAGGAGTTCGGCGGCCCGGGCCTCCATCGCTCGGCGGTCGACGAGGCCGTAACGGGTCGGTTCGCGGCCGAGGAAGACGTTCTCGGCGACCGTGCGGTGCGCGAGGAGGGCGAACTCCTGGTGGATGATGCCGATCCCGGCGGCCTGGGCCTGTGCGGGATGGCTGAAGGAATGCTCTGTTCCGTCGAGCGTGATGCTGCCCTCGTCCGGGACGTGTTCGCCCGCGAGGACCTTCATCAAGGTGGACTTGCCTGCGCCGTTCTCACCGACGAGCGCGTGCACCTCGCCCGCGGCGAGGTCGAGCGATACGCCGTGCAGCACACGCACCCCGAGAAAGCTCTTGGACACCCCGCGCATAGCCAACATCTCTTGCGTCGCCTGCATCGCCTGCACCCTCGGCTCCTTCGGCAGCGGTCTGCAGAGCAATGTGATGAGCGAACTTTGACCTGTCAAGGTCTCAAGCAGCTTTCTCCACAAGCGAGTTGACGATGACTTAGGTCGATCGTCGAACACCATCGGCCTTGTGAGCAGCGAAACTCGTCCCTATGGTGGCTGCCATGTCTGGAGCGCCGGATCACCCCGTTTCCCTGCCGTCGTCACCCGGCGAAGTCCTCGCCCTGCTCCGGACGGGAGCGGCGGAGACCCGCGCCGACATCGCCCGTGTGACGGGGCTCGCGCGGTCGACGGTGTCGCAGCGGGTGGACGCGCTGATCGCGCACGGCTTCCTCACCGAAGAGGCGGACGGCGGGTCGACGGGCGGCCGGCCACCGCGCCGCCTTCGACTGCGCACACGCGAACACGCCGTCGCGGGCGTCGACTTGGGTGCCTCGCACTGCCGGGTCGCCCTGCTGGACATCGGCGGCGAGATGCTGGCCCTGCGCGAGGACCCGCTCTCCATCGCGGACGGGCCCCAGGAGGTCCTGGGCCACGTCGAGCGCACGCTGCACGCCCTCCTCGAGGAGGCCGAACGCGACCCCGCGTCCCTGCAGTCCATCGGGGTCGGGGTGCCGGGACCCGTGGAGTTCTCGACGGGCCGCCCGGTGGATCCGCCGATCATGCCGGGCTGGCACCAGTTCCCCATCCCGGAGTTCTTCGCCGAGCGGTTCGGCCCGCGGGCGCTCGTCGACAACGACGTGAACGTGATGGCGCTGGCCGAGCAGCGCCGCGCCTTCCCCGACACGCGCTATCTGCTCTACATCAAGGTGGGCACGGGCATCGGCTGCGGCATCGTCGCAGACGGCCGGCTGCACCGGGGCGCGCAGGGCAGCGCGGGCGACATCGGGCACATCCGGGTCGGCGACATCGAGGAGCCCTGCCGGTGCGGCAACTCCGGCTGTCTGGAGGCGGTCGCGGGCGGCGCGGCGATCGCCCGCAAGCTCTCCGAGCTCGGCCTGCAGGCGACCTCGGGCAGCGACGTCGTGGGCCTGGTGAAATCCGGCAACCGCGATGCCGTACGCATGGTGCGCGAGGCGGGCCGCGCGGTGGGCGAGGTGCTCGCGGGCCTGGTGAACTTCTTCAACCCGGACACGGTGGTGGTCGGCGGCGCGCTGGCCGCCGTCCACGACCAACTCCTCGCGGGCGTACGGGAAGCGGTGTACCGCCGCTCGCATCCGCTGGCCACGCATGTGCTGCGGATCGAGCCGAGCCGCACCGGCGAGAACGCGGCGGCGATCGGCGCGGGCATCCTCGCGGTCGAGCATGCGCTGTCCCCGCGGCAGGTGGACCGGGCCCTGGCGGGCGCGGCACGCTGAAAGGCGTCAGGCCCAGCACGAGCACCCCGGTCCGCGTGGACAAGCACCATGCAACTCCGGCCATAGCGCCAACTGCCCCATACGACAGGGTCAATTGCGCCCCAACTTCGGCCTATGCTGCCCAGCAGCTGGGACCTGTGGAAGGCCCACTTCGAGCCCGCCGGTTTCGCGCTGGGGCGGATCGCCGATCACCTGGCGGGCCTGATCGACGGCCTGGAGCGGAAACCGGCCGTCATCAGGCACTCCGTCGGAGGGCTGCTCACCCACGGAACGGGACGCTCTTGTCGACCGGGCGTTCGCGACGCTGCGGCCGTGAGGCCGACTGCCATCCCCGCGCCCGTCCGCCGCCCGTCCCGGCGCCCGCCCATCCCAGCCCCCATCCCCCGAACAGGTGGACCGAACCTCTGACGCCGCGGGCGGTCCGTCCACCCGTCGGCGTGGTGTTCGTGCTGCTCATTGGTCCAATCCACTGACGCGCCGCAGGCCGTGCGGCCTCCCGGGGCGAAACCCGCCGGGACCGGCGCTGACATGGGAAATCCCGTCCCCTGGGCATGATTGACGGATCGTCGGAGAGCCGGTACCACTGACGCACGCCCGGCCCCGCACGCCCCATCACGCTTCACCGTCCCAGGAGGCTGCATTGCGAGGATCCGCCACCGCCCGTACCCCTGCCGCGCGCAGACGCGCCGTCAGGGCCGCGGGCGCCCTTGTCTCCGCCGGCCTGCTGCTTCCGCTGCTCGGTGCCGCCCCGTCCTCCTCCTCATCGTCGCCGGGTGCGCCCGCCCAGGCGTCCTCGGACGGGCTGCAGGGCGCCTTCGCGGCCGCGTCCGCCGAATACCGCGTACCGCAGAGCGTCCTGCTCGGAGTGTCCTATCTGCAGTCCCGCTGGGACGCGCACGGCGGCGCGCCGAGCGTCACCGGCGGCTACGGCCCGATGCACCTCACCGACGCACGCTCCGCCATCGCCGGGGCCCCGCACCACAGCGAGGGCGACGAGGACCCGCGCGGCGACGCGTCCCGCGGCGTCCTCAAGCCGAAGGAGTTCACGGCCAAGGTGCCGGAGATTTCCCAACTGCCGTCCCGACTCAAGACGTTGCCCCGCGCGGCCGAGCTGAGCGGGCAGTCCACCGAGCAGCTGCGCACCGACCCTGCCGCCAACGTCCGCGGCGGCGCCGCCCTGCTCGCCGCCGCGCAGAAGAAGCTCGGCAAGCCGCTGAGTGACGACCCGGCCGACTGGTACGGCGCGATCGCCCGTTTCTCCGGCGCGGACGACCAGGCCACCGCGGCGACGTACGCCAATGACGTCTTCGCCGTCATCAAGGACGGCCAGGAGCGCACCACGGACGACGGCCAGCACGTGGCCCTCGCGCCGGTCGGCGGTCTGGAGCCGGACGCCGCGCAGGTGCGGTCCATGGGGCTGCGGAAGGCCCCGAAGGGCGAGACCGAGTGCCCGTCGACCGTGTCCTGCGAGTGGATCCCGGCGCCGTACGAGGAGTTCAAGGACCCGGACGGCAACGACGACTACGGCAACCACGACCTGTCGAACCGGCCGGGGAGCCAGAGCATCGACACGATCGTCGTCCACGACACCGAGGGCCGCTGGGAAGGCGTCCTCAACATGGTGCAGGACCCCACGTACGTGTCCTGGCAGTACACCCTGCGCTCCACCGACGGCCACATCGCCCAGCACGTGAAGGCCAAGGACGTCGCCTGGCACGCGGGCAACTGGTACGTGAACTCCAAGTCGATCGGTCTGGAGCACGAGGGCTTCCTGACGGCGCCCGACACCTGGTACACGGAGGCGATGTACCGGTCGTCGGCGCGCCTGGTGAAGTACCTCGCCAAGAAGTACGACATCCCGCTGGACCGCCAGCACATCATCGGCCACGACAACGTCCCGGGCACGCTGCCGTCGACGATCGCGGGCATGCACACCGATCCCGGCCCGTACTGGGACTGGCAGCACTACTTCACGCTGATGGGCAAGCCGTTCAAGCGCACGGCCGGCCCGAACGGCGGTCTGGTGACCGTGGCTCCCACGTACTCCAAGAACCGTCCGGAGTACACGGGCTGCGTCAAGCCGGGCGACAAGTGCGTGCCGCACGGTTCCGCCGCCGTGCGCGTGCACACCGAGCCGCGTGACGACGCGCCGCTCATCAAGGACATCGGCCTGAGGCCCGGCGGCGGCGACTCCACGATCGGTGTGAACGACACCGGCGCGCGCCTGTCCACCGGTCAGCAGTACGCGGTCGCCGACCGCAAGGGCGACTGGACCGCCGTGTGGTACCTGGGCCAGAAGGCCTGGTTCAAGAACCCGAAGAAGCAGCCGACGGCCGTCGACGCGTCGGGGCTCGTGGTGACGCCGAAGGGCGACGCCAAGGAGATCCCCGTGTACGGACGCGCCTACCCGGAGAAGGCTGCCTACCCGGCGGGCGTCCCGGTGCAGCCGGTCACGCCGCTGCCGTACAAGCTCCTCGCGGGACAGAAGTACGCGATCGGCGACAAGGTGCCGGGCGAGTACTTCTACGCGCCGACGTTCGACACGGCGCCGCACAAGGTGGTGCGCGGCAAGGACATGTACTACGAGGTCCAGTTCGGGCACCGCGTGGCGTATGTGCGGGCGGCCGACGTGCGAGTGGTGCGGTCGGGCTCCTAGAGCCACCGGGGCTGTCAGGGCCGGGTCCGCGTGGGGGCGGGCCCGGCCCCGGCATGTGTGTGGCCCCAAGGGACTCAGTCGAAGACGTAGCGCTGCCCCGCCCGCGCCTTGAAGGTCTTCTCCCCGCCCTTCAACAGACCGCTGCGCACGGTGAGTTCGCGGGTGCGCGACGCGATGAGCACGATGCGTGTGGCCCGCCCGCCCGACCACTCGACGTCGAGGCGTGCCCCGCCGCGCGCCCGCAGCCCGCGTACCGACCCCTCGGGCCAGCTCGCGGGCAGCGCGGGCAGCACCTCGATCACGTCGAACTGGCTCTGCAGGAGCATCTCCACGATGCCTGAGGTCGCCCCGAAGTTGCCGTCGATCTGGAACGGCGGGTGGGTGTCCCAGAGGTTGGGCAGCGTCGAGGACTTGAGCTGCTCGCCGAGCATCTTGTGCGCGTGGTCGCCGTCGCGAAGCCGCGCCCAGAAGTTGACCTTCCAGGCCTTGGACCAGCCGGTGCCGCCGTCGCCGCGCGCGGTGAGCGAGACCTTCGCGGCGTCGGCCCACCGGCTGCCGGGCTGGATCTGGCGTCCGGGGTGCAGGGCGTAGAGGTGGGAGACATGCCGGTGGTCGTCGGTCTTGTCGTCCAGGTCCGCCTTCCACTCCTGCAGCTGACCCCAGGAGCCGACGCGCAGGCCGGGGTCGAGCTTGCCGAGGGTCTTCTCGAGATCGGCGCGGAAGGCCGCGGAGTCACCGAGGACGCGGGCGGCCTCCAGGGTGTTGGTGAGCAGGTCGTGGACGATCTGCTGGGCCATGGAGTCGCCCGCGGTGAAGTCGCCGTGCTCGGGCGAGTAACTCGGGGTGACGACGAGCGTGCCCTCCCGCGGATCGGTGCGGAGGTTGTCGAGCCAGAACTCGGCAGCCTCCTTCATCGCCGGATAGGCGGTCGAGCGCAGGTACTCCGTGGAGCCTCCGAAGCGGTAGTGCTCGTACATCTGCGCCGTGAGCCAGGCGGCCGCCTCGGGGAACCAGAAGGAGGTCGACCAGTCGTGGACGCCGGTGAAGCCATAGGGGTTCGTTTCGTTGTGCACCACCCAGCCCCGCGAGCCGAACATCTCCTTCGCCGTACGCCGGCCCGGCGCGCGCAGCGCCTCGACGAAGCGGTCGTAGGGGGCGGTGGTCTCGGCGAGGTTGGCGGCCTCCGCGAGCCAGTAGTTCATCTGGAGGTTGATGTTGGTGTGGTAGTCGGCCGACCAGGGCGGGGTGGTGCTGTTGTTCCACACGCCCTGGAGGTTGGCGGGCAGCGAGCCCGCGCGGGAGGAGGCGATGAGGAGGTAGCGGCCGTACTGGAAGAAGAGTGCTTCAAGGGCGCGGTCGGCGGGGCTCGACCCTCCCCCGTAGCCCTTGAGCAGCTGGTCGGTCGGCACGTCGGCGGGCGCGGCCTGGCCGATGTCGAGGGCGACGCGGCCGAACAACTCGCCGTGGTCGCGCAGATGGGCGGCGCGGAGCGCGCCGTGGCCCTTGGCTACGGCCTGGTCGACGGTGCGGGTGACGTCGGCGTGCGGGTCGTCGCCGCGGTAGTCGGGGTAGGTGTCGGCGTAGTCGGTTCCCGCGGCGAGCGCGAACCAGACGTGGTCGGCGCCGCTGACGGTGATGCTGCCGTCCGCGTTCGCCGAGCGCGTGCCGCCTCGGTGGACTACGCGCAGCTGCGCCTCGAACTGCAGGCCGTTGTCGGCGAGTTCACCGCGTACGGCGATTCGGTCGCCGTCCGCCTTCGCGGTGAAGTCGGCACGGGGCGAGGTGTACCGCAGGGTGCAGGTGACGCTCGCCGGGCGGTCCGCGGTAAGGCGTCCGACGAGCACACCGTCGGGGTACGAGGCGAAGAACTCCCGCTCGTGGCGCACCTGTTGGTGGGTGTACGTGACGGTCGCGAGGGCCCTGCGGAGGTCGAGGGTGCGGCGGTACGTGGCGTCGGGCGCGTCCGGTGCGCCCGCCACGTCGAGGTGCAGATCGCCGAAGGTCTGGTGGGCGCCGTAGCCGCGGCGGGGCTGACCGAGATCGGCGGCGACCGCGTCGGGGGTGAGGCCACCCTTCTCGTCCAGCTCCTTGCGCACGGCGTCGAGGGCACCGGGTCTGGCCTCGCGCCAGTTGCCGTGGTCGTATCCCTCGCGGGAGCCGGGGCCGCCGGTCCACAGGGTCTTCTCGTTGAACTGGAGCTGTTCGGATGCGGGGGTGCCGAAGACCATGGCACCGAGTGCGCCATTGCCGATGGGGAGGGCCTCGCGCTCCCAGTCGGCGGCGGGCGCCGCGTACCAGAGCAGCAATTCATCGGATGTGTCGCGTCGCCCCTCGGCTGCGGTCGCCGTACGAGAGAGCACGCCTCCGCCTGCTGCCAGTACGGCTGCTCCGCCTACGGCGGACTTCATCGTGGTCCTTCGCGAGATCCCGGGAGTCATGACCGGTCACGTTAAACGTCCGATGACTGGCCTGGCAAGGCACATGACAAAACCCACCCCTCCGGCAGAAGGGGTGGGTCGGTGGACGTCGGTGGTGCCGGGAGTGTCAGCCCTGCTGGAAGAGTTCCGCGGGCAGCGGCTTCAGGAGGGCGTACAGATCGTCGGTGATCGGCCGGTCCCAGGCGGCGATGGTGACAAGGACGCCGTCGCTGCGGTCGAACTGCACACAGGAGATACGGCTTTCGGAGAGCTTGAGACGGCGCACGATCAGGAGGTTGTCGCCCTGCATCACCGGCATGTCCTCGGTGGTGACGACGGTGATCTCCTCGTCGTTCTCCAGCGCCAGCAGCAGCTGGGCCACCTCGAAGGGCACCTCGTCGTCGGCCGTCTCGCGCGCCGGTGATCCCTCGGGCAGATTGCCGATGATCATCGCGGGACCGCGCCCGCCGAAGAGGTCGTAGCGCAGGAAGACGCCCTGGCAGCTGCCGTCGGGGGCGGGCAGCAGGCCCGCGCCGAGATTGCCGGGCCAGTCACCCGGGTCCATGGCGAGGACATCGAAGTCCGGGCCAGCGGGAGTGGCGGAGCTGCGGCGGCGGAGGAAGGACATGCGCCAATGGTACGTGGCCCGCGGTGCTTGTCGGCGCGGGGGCGGCGCCGGTCCGCGCGGGGCCTTCCGGGGGCGGGCCCCGTGTTCAGCGCGAGGTCAGCGGGGGTGCGGGGGCGCCGAGCGCGGCGGCAAGACCGGAGTGATCCGTTCCCACTTTCCGGTACACGGCGGAAAGCAGCCGGACGACGGCCGCCTCGTCGGTGTGCACCTCGTCGGCGCTGCGGGCGGCAGGCTCACGGCTAAGCCGTCGGCACCGCACTGGACTGCCTTCCTGCTGCGCATGCCTCGGCCTTCAGG
Organism: Streptomyces sp. A18; assembly: GCF_059026065.1. Taxonomy (NCBI): domain Bacteria; kingdom Bacillati; phylum Actinomycetota; class Actinomycetes; order Kitasatosporales; family Streptomycetaceae; genus Streptomyces; species Streptomyces sp. A18. The sequence continues at coordinate 111,054 of NZ_JBWLKL010000007.1, forward strand.
CACTTCAGATTGCGCCCGCGGGGCCCGCAGGGAGCCGATTCGGCCACAGCGATGGGGTGTTGGCGGGGCATGCACTCCGGCCGGCGGGGCGTTCGGTCAAAGCCCGCCGGCCCGAGCACCCGCTACTGGGACTGGGGAGGCACCACAGCCACCGCACCTCTGGCGTGCAACAGCACCGCGTTGGTCACCGACCCCATCAGGCGCCCCAACGGCATCCGGCTCCGATGCCGCCCCACCACGACGAGCTCCGCGTCCCGCGACGCGTCCACCAACGACCCCGCCGCGTCCCCCGGCAGGACCTCCCGCTCGACCCGCACCTGCGGATACCGCTCCTGGAAGGGGGCGAGCTGCTCGCCGGCGAGCTCCGTGTACTGCGCCGCGGTCGCCGCGTCCGCCTCCGCCGAGGTCACGAAGTCGCCGGTGGCCGTGTAGACGAGCACGGGCCCCGGGTACGCGCAGACCACCCGGAGCACGGCGCCCCGCAGTGCCGCCTCGGCGAAGGCGAAGCCGATCGTCTCGTCGTGCGGGGAGAGCGCGTCGAGCCCGAGCACCACGCATGGCTCGGCGCCCGCCATGGGCTCGTCGCCCGGTCGCACCACCACCACCGGGCAGGCCGCGTCCCGCGCGCACGCAAGCCCGTTCGAGCCGAGCAGCAGACTGGTGAACCCGCCACGCCCGCGTGACCCGATGACCAGCAGCTGCGCCCCGTCACCGAGCTTCGGGATGTCACGCCCGGGGGCGCCCTCCACGACCTCGAAGCTCAAGGAAGGCAGCTCCGGTCGCCTTTCCAGGGATCGGCGTGTCCGGTCGATGACCGGGTCGGCCTCTCGGCGGTGATCGATGGCCGGCATGTGCGGGCCGTCGGCCAGCGGCATCGCGTACTGCCGCACATGCACGATCCGCAGCGGCGCGCGCCGCAGCCGGGCGGCGGTCAGCGCCCATTCCAGGGCATGGTCGCTGCCGGCCGACCCGTCGACGGCCACCACAACGGGTTCAACGGGCGCAGTGTCACTCATGGCTTCCTCGTCTCCGGCGCAAGGCCACGGTCGACCGGCACTGCTCCCGGCCCCGCCTCGTCCAGGAGGCGGGCCAGGCGCAGAGTCCAAAGTCACCAGGTCAACACGGCGCGCGCCACGAGCGGCCGCGACAGCCGGAGACAAGGGGCACAACGCCCCACACGGCCTACGTCAGATCGAACTCCCCGGCCCGTGCGCCGTGCACGAACGCTCCCCACTCCGCAGGAGTGAAGATCAGGGACGGGCTCTCGGGCCGACCGGCGTTGCGCATCGCGATGAAGCCTTCGACAAAGGCGATCTCCACATCACCCCGCCCCTCGCTGCTCGATCGCCAGTCCGCTGTGCTCAGGTCGAGCTCCGGCTTGTCCCAGCCCGCGAGCGGGCGCTGCTGACCTGCGAGCGGATGCTGCTGAATGGTGCCTTCGGCCACGTCCGTGCTCCTCCCGATGCGTCGTCCGCCCGCCAGCCTAGCTTTCGGTTCCGGTACCGGACAGGCCGCGGAAGGAGGACGGCCGCCTGTCCGGCACGACGGACCCTTCACGTCGTGGGCGGCTCCGCGCCGACCAGCCACATGGAGAAGAACTGCGAGCCGCCTCCATAGGCGTGCCCGAGCGCTCTGCGGGCCCCGTCGATCTGGTGCTCGCCGGCCTGGCCCCGCACCTGAAGTGCCGCTTCGGCGAAGCGGATCATCCCGGAGGCGCCGATGGGATTGGTGGACAGGACGCCGCCCGACATGTTGACGGGGAGATCGCCGTCCAGCTCCGTCACGCCCGACTCGGTCAGCTTCCAGCCCTCGCCCTCCGCGGCGAAGCCCAGGTTCTCCAGCCACATCGGCTCGTACCAGGAGAACGGCACGTACATCTCCACGGCGTCGATCTCGCGCCGCGGGTCCGTGACCCCCGCCTGCCGGTAGACGTCGGCCGCGCAGTCCTTGCCGGCCTGCGGCGACACGAAGTCCTTGCCCGCGAAGAGGGTCGGCTCGCTGCGCATCGCACCGCCGTGCATCCAGGCCGGCGGGCGGGGTGAACGGGCCGCACCCGCACGGTCGGTGAGGATCATCGCGCAGGCCCCGTCGGAGGACGGGCAGGTCTCGGAGTAGCGGATCGGGTCCCAGAGCATGGGCGAGGCCTGGACCTTCTCCAGGGTGATGTCCTGCTCGTGCAGGTGGGCGTAGGGGTTCTTCAGGGCGTTGCGGCGGTCCTTGTACGCGACGAGGGAGCCGACCGTGTCCGGCGCGCCGGTGCGCCGCATGTACGCGCGCACGTGCGGGGCGAAGAAGCCGCCCGCGCCCGCGAGGAGCGGCTGCTGGAAGGGGACGGGGAGCGAGAGCCCCCACATCGCGTTGGATTCCGACTGCTTTTCGAAGGCGAGGGTCAGTACGGTGCCGTGGACGCGGCCCGCGACCAGGTTGGCGGCGACCAGTGCCGTGGAGCCGCCGACGGAGCCCGCCGTGTGGACGCGCAGCATCGGTTTGCCGACCGCGCCGAGCGCGTCGGCGAGGTACAGCTCGGGCATCATCACGCCCTCGAAGAAGTCGGGCGCCTTGCCGATGACCACGGCGTCGATGTCGGCCCACGTCAACTCGGCGTCTGTCAGTGCCTGTTGAGCGGCTTCGCGGACGAGTCCCGCGATCGAGACGTCCCGCCGGGTGGCGACGTGCTTGGTCTGGCCGATCCCGACGACGGCCACGGGCTCCTTGCCCACCTCACTCATCACGCATCTCCTTCGAGGACGGCGACCAGGTTCTGCTGCAGACAAGGACCGGACGTGGCGTGTGCCAGGGCCCGGTCCGACTCGCCCCGGTGGATGCGGGCGGCGGCCTCACCGAGCCGGATCAGGCCGGCGGCCATGACGGGGTTCGCGGCAAGCGCGCCCCCGGACGGGTTCACCGAGACGTCGTCGCCCAGCTTCAGCGCCTTGCGCAGGACGACCTCCTGGGAGGTGAACGGCGCGTGCAACTCGGCGGTGTCCACGGGCCGTTCGAAGGCACCGGCCCGCTCGGCGGCCAGGCGGCTGGAGGGCGAGTCGGTGAGGTCACGCACGCCGAGGCTGTGCGCCTCGATGCGGTGGTCTATGCCGCGGATCCACGCGGGCCGCTCGCACAGGTCACGGGCCCGCTCCCCCGCCGCGAGGATCACGGCCGCGGCCCCGTCGCCGATCGGCGGGCAGTCACCGGTCCGGAGGGGACGTACGACGTAATCCCCTTGCGGAACCGAACCCTTCACCTGCGCATGCGAGTTGGCGGACGCGTCCTGGCGGCTGCGCGCCGCGACACCGGCGAGCGCGGGCTCGTCGGTGTCCCCCGCGTCGATCAGCGCCTGCGCCTGGAGGGCGGCGAGGGCGACCGAGTCCGGCCAGAGAGGCGCCGCGTAGTACGGGTCGAGCTGCCGGGTCAGTACGTCACGCACCGATCCGGGGGACGACTTGCCATAGGAGTACACGAGCGCGGTGTCGGCCTCACCGGTGAGCAGCTTGGTCCACGCCTCGTACAGCGCCCAGGCCCCGTCCATCTCGACGTGCGACTCGGAGATCGGCGGCCAGGCACCGACCCCGTCGAGCGCCATGGTGAAGGAGAAGGCGCGCCCGGCGAGGTAGTCCGATGACCCGGAACAGGTGAAGCCGATGTCACTGGTCTTCAGGCCGGTGGCGTCGAGGACCTGGTGCAGGACCGGCATGAGCATCTCCACCTCGGAGAGCTCGTCGGTGGAGCGCAGGTGGTCGGTCTGCCCGAAGGCCACGATGGCGATGTCCCGGACGGGCCGCATCACGGACGGCTTCGCGGACGGCATCTACACCAGCTCCTTGTACGTGTCGTAGTCGGCGTCCGGCTCGCCCGTGGGCCGGTAGTGGTCGGGGAAGCGGGCGCCCTCGGTCCACACCGGCTCGACACGCAGGCCCATCCGCACCTGGTCGTAGGGGATGTCCGCGATGCGGGCGTGCAGGGCGAGGTCGGCGCCGTCGAGGGCGATGTGCGCGTAGACGTAGGGCACTTGGATGTCGAGGTTCTTCGCCTTGATGTTGACGATGCAGTACGTGGTCACTGTGCCGCGCGGCCCGACCTCGACCCGCTCGGTCGTGGCGACGCCACAGGTGGGGCAGGCGCCGCGGGGCGGGACGTAGACCTTGTGGCAGGAGGGGCAGCGCTCGCCGACGGTCTTCTGGTCGGACAGTGCCTTGATGTAGGCGGTCTGGGCGCGGCCCGGCGCGTAGGTGTAGTCGAGGCGCGCGTGGGCGACGATGCCGGTGACGGGGTCACTGAACTGCCCGTCGTGCGGGGTGGCTTCACCGCCCGACGCCCCGTCGTACGCCTCGAAGCAGGCGATGTCGGTGATGGCGCCGGTGCGTTCGGCGGCCCAGCGGATGCGCACGCGCATGCCGGTCCTGACCGCATCGGGCCCCGGCGCGTCCAGGGCGTGCAGCAGAGCGGTGTCGGCGCCGTCGAGCTTCACCAGGACCCAGGCGAAGGGGGTGCCCAGGGGCTGCCCCCTGCGGGGTTCGTGGTTCCAGGCCCAGGTGGTGACGGTGCCGGTGGCGGAGACCTCGACCAGGTCGCGGATCTCGTCGGCGGTGACGGGGTCGTACTCGACGGGCGGGACGAGGGTGCGCCCATCGGTGGTCTTCACGCCGAGTACGGTGCGTTCACGCAGCCCGGTGAGGAAGGCGCTCTGCACGGGCCCGAGGGAGCGGGTGAACGGAAACTCGACGACGAGAGGCGCACGAAGCACTTCGGGTACGGGGGCGGATGCCATCAGCAAAACTCCCTGTGAGGACGGGACTGGAGGGCGCCCCGTCAGAGGAGCGCCCCGTCAGGGGCGCGGGGCTGTATCGATATGCGGCTCCGCCGCGTGGGCGCGACCAGCCACGGCGGGCCCGCAGGCGAAACGAGACCTACGTGCGCCGAAACACCGGGGGCCGTTTCTCCGCAAAGGCTCTGGAGCCCTCCTTCGCGTCGGCGGTGTCAAAGATGGGCCACCCCCGCTTCAACTCCGCAGCAAGCCCGTCCGCCTCGGACATCTCCGCGGCCTCGTACACGGACGCCTTGACCGCCTCCACGGCCAGCGGCCCGCACGCGTTGATCTGCTCGGCGATGACGAGGGCCTTCTCCAGGGCGGTGCCGTCCGGGACGACGTGCCCGATGAGCCCGATCGACGCGGCCTCGGCCGCCGAGTAGGGGCGCCCGGTGAGCAGCATCTCCAGGGCGTGCGTACGAGGGATCTGGCGCGGCAGTCGCACGGTCGAGCCGCCGATCGGGAACAGGCCGCGCTTGACCTCGAAGAGCCCGAACGTCGCGGACTCGCCCGCGACGCGGATGTCGGTGCCCTGGAGGATCTCCGTGCCGCCCGCGACGCAGTACCCCTCGACCGCGGCGATGACGGGTTTGCGCGGGCGGTGGTGGCGCAGCATCGCCTTCCAGTGCAGATCGGGGTCGGCCTTCATCCGGTCCCGGTACTGGTCACCGCCCATGCCCTTGCCCGCGAGTGCCTTGAGGTCCATGCCCGCGCAGAAGGCGCCGCCCGCTCCGGTGAGCACCACGGAGCGGATCTCGTCGTCCGCGTCGGCGGCCAGCCACCCGTCGTAGAGGCCCACCAGCATCGGCAGCGAGAGCGCGTTCTTCGCCTCCGGCCGGTTGAGCGTGAGTATCAGTGTGGCGCCTTCGCGCTGCACAGCGAGATGTTCCGTCCCACCCATAGCCGTGCTCCTTCTCATAACGGCTCGTCAACGGCCGGCCTGCGTCGACCATCTGCTGTCGGCTTCGGACCTGGAACAGGTTGCAGTAGGCGGGGAGCCAGTTCAAGAGTTTTCTGACAGTCAGTCAGATTTCTTCGACGAGCACCCTTCCCACTTGTGAGGGCCTCTGCTCTGATGACCGCCAGAAGAGATGACGCCGGGGTCAGGAGGAGCGGTGGAGTACAACCTTGCCGACCTGTTCGAGTCGGTCGTCGACGTGGTCCCCGACCGCGAGGCGCTCGTGTACATCGATCACCCCGGAACCGGGGCGGAACGCAGGCTGACGTACGCCGAACTCGACCGGGCCGCCAATCGCCTCGCGCACCACTTGATCGACAGCGGCCTCGAACCCGGCGAACATCTGGGGCTCCACCTCTACAACGGCGTCGAGTACGTGCAGACGGTGCTCGCCTGCCTCAAGGCACGCCTGGTGCCGGTCAACGTCAACTACCGCTATGTGGAAGAGGAGTTGGTCTACCTCTACCGCGACGCGGACCTCGCCGCGCTCGTGTTCGACGCGGAATTCACCGAGCGGGTCGCGGCGGCGCAGCCGCGCACGGAGAAGCTGCGGCATCTGGTGCGGGTGGGGACCCCGCCGGCCGACGCGCCCGCGCTCGACGTGGTGGCCTTCTCCGAGGCGGAGGCGGCGGGTGCGCAGGAGCGCGGGTTCGCGGCGCGCTCGGCCGACGACCTGTTCATCATCTACACCGGCGGCACCACCGGTATGCCCAAGGGCGTCATGTGGCGCCAGGAGGACCTGTTCTTCGCCGGGCTCTTCGGCGGCGAACCCGCGGGCGAGCCGGTCAAGCGACCCGAGGAACTGGCGGAGCGCGTCGCGGCGGGCGGACCCGGCATCACGTTCTTCCCCGCTCCCCCGCTGATGCACGGCACGTCGACGCTGACGTCGTTCATCGCCTTCAACTACGGGCAGCGGGTGGCCATTCACCGCAAGTACGTCCCCGAGGAGGTGCTCAGGACCATCGAGCGCGAGAAGGTCTCCAGCGTGTCGCTGGTGGGCGACGCGATGCTCAGGCCCCTGATCGACGCCCTGCACGGCCCGCTCAAGGGCACCGACCTGTCGTCGCTGTTCAGCGTCTCGTCCTCCGGGGCGATCATGTCGGAGACGGTGCGCGCCCAGTTCCAGGAACTGGCCCCGAACGTCCTGCTCCTGAACAACTTCGGCTCGTCCGAGTCGGGCTCCAATGGCAAGGCGACGGACGACTCCGGCCCGGAGAAGGGCTTCCGTCTGGAGGTCAACGAACGGACGCAGGTGGTGGATCTGGTCACCCACGATCCGGTGCCGGTGGGCGTGGTGGGCCGTCTGGCCCAGCGCGGCCACGTACCGCTCGGCTACTACAACGACCCGGCGAAGACCGCGGAGACCTTCTTCCAGAAGGGCGAGGAGCGCTGGGTGCTGCTCGGCGACATGGCGACGGTGGACGAGGACGGCATAGTGACCGTCCTCGGACGCGGCTCGCAGTGCATCAACACCGGTGGCGAGAAGGTGTATCCGGAGGAGGTCGAGCAGGCGCTGAAGTCACATCCGGATGTGTACGACGCGCTGGTGGCCGGAGTCCCCGACGAGCGCTGGGGCAACCGCGTGGCCGCGGTGGTCCAACTGCGGGACGGCGCACTCCAGTTGGACCTCGAAGCCATCCAGACCCACTGCCGCGCCCGCCTCGCCGGCTACAAGATCCCCCGAGCCGTGGTCTTCACCACCGAGATCCAACGCTCACCGAGCGGCAAGGCGGACTACCGGTGGGCGAAGGCGGTGGCGGCGAAGGGCTGACCGCCGCCCGGATGCGGTGGCCCAGAAGGGCGGTCACCTCGCGCAGACAGACGGCAACGCCCGCCCCAGGGCCACGCTGTGCAGCACGTCAAGCTGCCGCTCACCCCGTACCCTTACGCCCGCTACGGCCACAAGCCCACGGCAGGACGGAGCCGAGCGCGCCGACGCGGAGTCGGCGATCCCCCGCACCAACTCCCCGTTCACCCGATTGATCTCCTCACGGACCTCCCCGAGGTCCGGCTTCTCGGCAGGCACCTGCGAAGGGTCCGCGTCCCACCGCCGGTGCAGTTCCCGCTGCACCACCTTGTTGGCCTCGATCTGGTCCCGGAAGATCCGCACGGTCGCCTCGGGGTCGGCGCCGAGCTCCCGCGCCCGGTGCGCGACGTCGTCGAGCACCTGCTGCTCCCGGGCCGGGTCGTCGATGGGGCTGCCCGTGCCGTACTTCGCGGCGGCGACAAGATCGGCGGTGGCAAGACGCCGGGCGGCGAGATCGACCAGCGGATGGAGGCGGGCGTACGCCCCCGCGGGGGCGGCGGCCACGGACCGCTGCGGCGGAGCGGCGACGGCGACGCCCGCGCTCCCGGCCAGCAGAGCCACGCTCACGGCTCCAGCGGTGAACCAACGCCCCGCGGACGAGGTAAGACGCACTGTGTTCTCCTCGGTAGTCCTAGTCCTGCGCAAGGAATCCTGCCACGCGCCGCGCGAACCACTCCGGATCGTCGAGCCAGGGGAAGTGCCCACCACCCGGCTGCACTTGCCGCACCCCGCCCGGGAAGTACCCGGCGAACTCCTGCGCGTGCGCGGGGTTGGGCGCACCGTCGTACTCCCCCGCGAGGACGAGCACCGGCGCAGCAAGACCGGCGAGGGCCTCGCGCGTGGCGGGCGGGTCGAGGGCCCCGTCCCCGTAGAAGAGAGCGGCCGCCTGCGCGTTCTTCTCCCTCGCGCTCGCCGCCTGGTGCGCCCGCGCCGCGTCGTCCCAGCGGCCGTAGGCCAGGGGCACGATCGCGTCCCATACCTCAAGAGGGCTGCGCCCGGCCTCGATCTCCTTCAGCGCGGCCTCGGCGGCCGGGTACCAGGGCTCGTCCTTGCGCAGCAGCGCGGCGGCACGGTGATCCCCCGCGTCCAGCGTGAGGCCGAGCGACTGCGTGGCCGGTGTGATCAGGACGAGGCGGCGGATCCGCTTGGGGTGGCGGGCCGCGTACATCGTGGCGATGTTGCCCGCCGCCGAATGGCCCAGCAGGTCGACTTCTTCGAGGCCCAGATGCTCGCGCAGCGCCTCGACGTCGTCCACCTGCCGGTCGCAGCGGTACGTCGCCGGGTCGGCCGGCACCGCGGAGTCGCCCGTGCCGCGCAGGTCGAGCAGGATCAGGCGGCGGTGCGCCGTCAGGCCGCCGAGATCGCCGAAGTAGGCGGAGGCCCGCATGGGACCGCCGGGCACGCAGAGCAGCGGCTCGCCCTCGCCCTTCTCGTGGTAGGCCAGCTCGGTTCCGTCGTACGCGGTGAAAGTCGGCATGGGGGTGATCATCACATCTCGCGCCGCGCCCGGACAATGCCGTTCTGCCGCGGCGCTCCAGCTCCATGCGGCACTGCGCGATCTCTTGACGGCCGCCTCCGGGGCTGGATTACTGACCTCGACAGAAGATCCACGACCGAATGATCGGTCGCCCGTTTGGGACGGGAGTACCCCTCTATGACGGCCATGCTGGACGCCGCGGAGCGACTCGGGCGCGAGGAACTCGAGGCCCTGCAGCTGGAGCGCCTCCAGGACACCTTGCTGCACGCGTACGAGAACGTGCCCTTCTACCGGGCGGCGTTCGACAAGGCGGGTCTGCGCCCCGACGACTGCCGTTCGCTCGCCGACCTGGCCCGATTCCCGTTCACGGCCAAGACGGATCTGCGGGACAACTACCCCTTCGGGATGTTCGCGGTCGAGCAGTCCGAGGTGCGGCGCCTGCACGCGTCCAGCGGCACCACGGGGCGGCCCACGGTCGTCGGCTACACCGAGCAGGACCTGTCGATGTGGGCGGACGTCGTCGCCCGCTCGATCCGCGCGGCGGGCGGCCGTCCCGGGCACAAGGTCCATGTGGCGTACGGATACGGCCTGTTCACCGGCGGCCTCGGCGCGCACTACGGCGCGGAGCGGCTCGGCTGCACGGTGATTCCCGCGTCCGGCGGCATGACGGCGCGCCAGGTCCAGCTGATCCAGGACTTCCGCCCCGAGATCATCATGGTGACCCCGTCGTACATGCTGACGCTCCTGGAGGAGTTCGAGCGCCAGGGCGTCGACCCGCGCACGACCTCCCTGAAGGTCGGCATCTTCGGCGCCGAGCCGTGGACGGAGGAGATGCGCCGCGAGATCGAGGAGCGGTTCGCGATCGACGCGGTCGACATATACGGGCTCTCCGAGGTCATCGGCCCCGGTGTCGCCCAGGAGTGCGTGGAGACGAAGGACGGCCTGCACATCTGGGAGGACCACTTCTATCCGGAGGTGGTGGACCCGATCACCGGCGAGGTGCTCCCGGACGGCGAGCGCGGCGAGCTGGTCTTCACGTCCCTGACCAAGGAAGCCATGCCGGTCATCCGCTACCGCACCCGCGACCTGACCCGCCTCCTGCCCGGCACGGCGCGGACGTTCCGCCGGATGGAGAAGATCACGGGTCGCTCGGACGACATGGTGATCCTGCGCGGCGTGAACCTCTTCCCCACCCAGGTCGAGGAGATCGTCCTGCGCACGCCGGGCGTCGCACCGCACTTCCAGCTGCGCCTGACCCGCCAGGGCCGCATGGACGCGCTGACGGTGCGGGCCGAGTCCCGCGCGGACACGACTCCCGAGCGGCGCGAGGCGGCGGCCCGGGAGATCGCGACGGCGGTGAAGGACGGCATCGGCGTCTCGGTGGCGGTCGAGATCGTCGATCCGGAGACGATCGAGCGGTCGGTGGGCAAGTTCAAGCGGATCGTGGACCTGCGGGACAAGTAGAGACCGGCAAGCAGCGCCTATGACGCGCTGAAACGGTCCCGCAGCTCCCGCTTGAGGATCTTCCCGCTCGCGTTGCGCGGCAGCTCGTCCACGAACAGGACCCGTTTCGGCGCCTTGAAGTGGGCGAGCTTCTCGCGTGCGTGGTCGATGAGTTCGGCCTCGCTGACGTCTCCGTTGCGTACGACGACGGCGGTGACCGCCTCGATCCAGCGCTCGTCCGGCAGGCCGATCACGGCCGTCTCCGCGACGCGATCGTGGGTGTAGAGCGCGTCCTCTACCTGGCGGGACGCGACGAGGACGCCACCGGAGTTGATGACGTCCTTCACCCGGTCGACGACCGTGAAGTAGCCCTCCTCGTCCCGCACGGCGAGGTCCCCGGAGTGGAACCACCCGTCGCGGAAGGCCTCCTTGGTCTCCTCGGGCTTGTCCCAGTAGCCCTCGCACAACTGCGGTGAGCGGTAGACGACTTCGCCCTGTGTGCCGTCGGGCACCTCGAGGCCGCGCTCGTCCACGACCCGCGCCTCGACGAACAGGACGGGCCGCCCGCAGGAGTCCATCCGCCCTTCGTGCTCGTCGGGCCCGAGGACCGTGGCGAGAGGGCCGATCTCGCTCTGCCCGAAGCAGTTGTAGAAACCGAGTGACGGCAGCCGTTCGCGCAGCCGCTCCAGGACGGGCACCGGCATGATCGACGCCCCGTAGTACGCCTTGCGCAGGGCTCCGAGGTCGCGGGTGGCGAAGCCGGGATGGTTCGAGAGGCCGATCCACACGGTGGGCGGCGCGAAGAGGCTGTCGGCGCGGCCCGCCTCGACGAGGTCGAAGATCCGCTCGGCGTCGGGCGCGTCGATGATGGTGTTCTCGGCGCCCACGGCCAGGTACGGCAAGAGGAAGACATGCATCTGTGCCGAGTGGTAGAGCGGCAGCGAGTGGACAGGCTTGTCCGTCTCCTTGAGGTCGAGGGCCGTGATGGCGCTGACGTACTCGTGCACGAGGGCGCGGTGCGTCATCATCGCGCCTCGTGGCGCTGCGGTGGTGCCGGAGGTGTAGAGCAACTGGGCGAGGTCGTCCGCGCCGGGCTCCTCACCGTCGTACGCCATCGCACCCGGGAGCCGCGCGAGCAGGGAGTCGTCCGTGTCGCGGAGGGCGATGACGCGCACATCGCCGGGAAGGCGCGGGGCGAGGTCTGGGTCGGCGAGGACCAGCGAGCTGCCCGACTGGCCCACGATGTACGCCAGGTCGTCGCCGACGAGGTTCTGGTTGACCGGCACATGGACCAGGCCTGCTCGCGAACACGCCAGGAAGCCGATGAGGTAGGCGTCCGAGTTGTGGGCGTAGGCGCCGACGCGGTCACCGTGGCCGAGACCCTCCTCGCGCAGCACCTGGGCGGCACGCGACACGGCCGTGTCGAGTTCCGCGTACGTCCAGACCCGCTCCCCGTAGCGCAGAGCCACTCGCCCCGGTACGCGCCGCGCGCTCCGCCGCAGGACCCCGTCAACCGTATTTCCGCGTACACCCGTCATGGCGTGATCCTGTGCCGCGCGCCTCGCGGCGGTCAAGGATCCGGACGCGGCACGAACTGGCCGGTCCCGGCACTCGATCAAGTGACATACCGATTGGTATGCTCAACCGCCCCTTCCCTCACTCCAGTTGGGAGGCACCAATGCGTACCCGCTCCAGACGCCTGACGGCCCTCGGCATCAGCCTGCTGACCGCCACGGCCCTCCTGCCGTCGTCCGCCACCACCGCCGGCGCGGCTCAGGCGCGCGACGACCGCCCGTCGGGCGGCGGTCTGTCCGCGACCGTCCGCTACACCGAGTACGGCATTCCGCACATCGTGGCCAAGGACTACGAGAACCTGGGCTTCGGCACCGGCTGGGCGCAGGCCGCCGACCAGGTGTGCACCCTCGCCGAGGGATATGTGACCGTGCGCGGGGAACGGTCACGTTACTTCGGCCGTGACGGCAAGGCGGACGGCTCGCTCTCCTCGGCCACCACGAACCTCTCCAGCGACCTCTACTTCGGCGGGGTCCGCGACACCCGCACGGTGGAGAAGCTCCTCAAGCAGCCCGCCCCCGCGGGGCCGAGCGCCACGTCCAAGAAGCTGATGCACGGCTTCGCGGCGGGCTACAACGCCTGGCTGAAGCAGAACCGCGTCACCGACCCGGCCTGCAAGGGCGCCAAGTGGCTGCGCCCGATCACCTCCCTGGACGTGGCGCGGCAGGGCTTCGCCGTCCAGGTCCTCGGCGGCCAGGGGCGCGGCATCGACGGCATCACCGCCGCGCAGCCGCCGGGCGCGACGACACCGGACCGCGCGCCGGATCCCGAGCGCACGGCCAAGGAGGCGCGCGAGCTCTTCTCGGCCGACGAGGCCGTCATGGGTTCCAACGCCGTCGCGTTCGGCGGCAGGACCACCGCGAACGGCAAGGGTCTGCTGCTCGGCAATCCGCACTACCCCTGGCAGGGCGGCCGCCGCTTCTGGCAGTCGCAGCAGACCATCCCCGGCGAGCTGAACGTCTCCGGCGGCTCGCTGCTCGGCACGAGCGTCGTCAACATCGGCTTCAACCGCGATGTGGCGTGGAGCCACACGGTGGCGACCGGCGTGACCCTCAACCTGCATCAGCTCACGCTGGATCCGGCCGACCCGACCACCTATCTGGTGGACGGCAAGCGGGAGAAGATGACGAAGCGGACGGTCGAGGTGCCGGTCAAGGACGGCGCCCCGGTGACCCGCACCCAGTGGTGGACCCGGTACGGCCCCGTCACCACCGGGCTCAGCGCGCAGCTCCCGCTGCCGTGGACGGCGACGACGGCGTACGCCCTGAACGACCCCAACGCCACGAACCTGCGCGGCAGCGACACCGACCTCGGCTTCGGCAAGGCCCGCTCCACCGAGGGCATCCTGAAGTCCCTGCGCGACACGCAGGGCCTGCCGTGGGTCAACACCATCGCCGCGGACCGCGGGGGCCACTCGCTGCTCAGCCAGTCGCAGGTGCTGCCCCGCATCACCGACGACCTGGCCGAGCGCTGCTCCACGGACCTGGGCAAGGTGACGTATCCGGCGTCCGGCGTTGCCGTGCTGGACGGCTCGCGCGGCGCCTGCGCCATCGGCTCGGACAAGGACGCGGTCCAGCCCGGCATCTTCGGCCCGTCGAAGATGCCCACGCTCAAGGACGCCCCGTACGCCGAGAACTCCAACGACAGTGCCTGGCTCACGAATGCGGACCGGCCCATCACGGGCTACGAGCGGATCTTCGGGACGATCGGCACGCAGCGCTCCATGCGCACGCGCGGCGCCATCGAGGATGTCGCGGCGATGGCGAAGGAGGGTGATCTGACGGTCAAGGACCTCCAGAAGCAGCAGTTCGCGAACCGGGCGCCCGCGGGCGACCTCGCCGTCGACGACGCGGCACGCGCGTGCGCCGCACTGCCCGGGGGAACGGCAACCGGCAGCGACGGCAGGGCCGTCGACGTACGCAAGGCCTGTGACGCCCTCAAGTCCTGGGACCACAGCATGAATACGGACAGCAAGGGAGCCCTGCTCTTCGACCGGTTCTGGCGGGGGCTCGTCGCGGCCGTGCCGAACACCCAGTTGTGGAAGGTGCCGTTCTCGGCCGCCGACCCGGTGCGCACCCCGAACACCCTCAACACGGACGCGCCGGGCTTCGCGACCGCGCTGGCCGACGCGGTGGCGGAGCTGAACGGGGCGGGCATCGCGCTCGACGCGCCGCTGGGCAAGAACCAGTTCGTCGTACGCGGCTCGGAGCGGCTGCCGATCCATGGCGGCACGGAGTCGATCGGTGTGTGGAACAAGGTCGAGCCGGTCTGGGACGCGAAGGGCGGCGGCTATACCGAGGTCGCCCACGGTTCGAGCCACATCCAGGCGGTCGGGTGGGACAAGAGCCACTGCCCGAAGGCGCGCACGCTCCTCACCTACTCGCAGTCGTCGAACCCGAACTCGCCGCATTACCGCGATCAGACGCGGTTGTACTCCGGTGAGCGCTGGGTCACCTCGCGGTTCTGCGAGAGGGACATCTTGAGTGATCCGAAGCTGCGGGTGGTGAAGGTCCGCCAGCGGTGAGGACTCGACGGCCGTGCATCGGGCCACCGGCGTCGAGGTCGACGCCGGTGGCCCGATGCGTGTCCACCCGCACGTCCGTGGAGGCTGGGCGCGCAGTTCCCCGCGCCCCTTCGGGGCGCTCCTTGGCTGCGCTACACGGCGCGCTCCCGTCCCTCCCAATACGGCTCCCGCAGCCTTCGCTTGTAGAGCTTGCCGTTCGGGTCTCGCGGCATGACCTCGATGAAGTCGACGCTCTTCGGGCGTTTGTAGCCCGCGAGTTGGCGCTCGCAGTGGGCGAGGATCTCGGCGGCGAGTGCGTCATCCGCCGCGTGGCCCTCCGCGACCTCCACGACCGCCTTGACCTGCTCCCCCCACTCGTCGTGCGGGATGCCGAACGCGGCGGCGTCCGCGACGGCGGGGTGAGTGAGCAGCGCTGACTCGATCTCGGCGGGGTAGATGTTGACCCCGCCCGAGATGATCATGTCGATCTTGCGGTCGCGGAGGTAGAGATAGCCGTCCTCGTCCAGGACGCCGAGGTCGCCGACCGTGAAGAAGTCGCCGATGCGGTTCTTCTTCGTCTTCGACTCGTCCTTGTGGTACGAGAAGCCGCCGGTGCTCATCTTCATGTAGACCGTGCCGAGTTCACCGGGCGGCAGCTGGTTGCCGTCGTCGTCGAAGACGGCCAGTTCGCTGATGGGCCAGGCCTTGCCGACGGTGCCGGGGCGCTTGAGCCAGTCCTGCGCGGTGGCGAAGGCGCCGCCGCCCTCGCTGGCCGCGTAGTACTCCTCGACGCACTCGCCCCACCACTCGATCATCGCCCGCTTGACGTGGTCGGGGCAGGGCGCGGCGCCGTGGATGGCGTGGCGCATGGACGACACGTCGTACGCGGCCTTCGTCGCGTCCGGCAGCGCGAGGAGACGGTGGAACTGGGTCGGCACCATGTGGGTGTGCGTGCACTGGTACGTGTCGATGAGGCGGAGCATCTCCTCGGGCGTCCATTTGTCCATCAGGACCAGCGGGTGGCCGATGTGCAGGGCGGCGCCCGCGAATTGGAGCACCGCGGTGTGGTAGAGCGGCGAGCAGACGAGGTGGACGTTGCCGTCGAAGGGCTTGACGCCGAAGATGCCGAGGAAGCCGCCGAGGTAGGACTCCTCGGGGAGCTTGCCGGAGAGCGGGCGCCTGATGCCGCGCGGGCGTCCCGTCGTGCCCGATGTGTAGTTCATGACCCAGCCGAGGGTGCGCGCGTCCGGCGCGGACTCCGGCTGTCCGGCGAGGAGTTCGGCGTAGGGGCGGAAGCCGAGTAGGTCTCCCACGGCGTACCGGTGCGTGGCCGGGAGTTTCGCCTCGTCGGCGGCGTGCGTCGCCGCCCCCGCGAACCGCTCGTGGGCGATGAGCACCTTGGCGCCGGAGTCGGCGACGATCCAGGCGATCTCGGGTCCGACCAGGTGGTGGTTGACCGGGACGAGATAGAGACCGGCCTGCGAGGCCGCCAGGTACGCGGTGAGGAACTCGACGCCGTTGGGCAGCACGACGGCGAAGGCGTCACCGCGCTGCAGGCCCGCGGCGCGCAGCCCGTGGACGAGTTGGTTGGTCGCCGCGTGCAGGCGCCGCGCGGTCCACTCCTCGCCGTCGGGCGCGGTCAGGACCGTGCGGTCCGGGTCCGCTTCGGCCTGCGCCCAGAAGCCGTTGGGGGGCGTGCTGCCCGGCATGCTGCTCATAAGGACCTCTCCTCCGTCGTCTCGTCAGTCGCGTCCGGCGCGTCAGTGGCGTCCGGCGATGCGGTTCACGCGGTCGATGGCGCGCTCGAAGCCGCGGGTCAGCTCGTCGAAGACGGCCTGGACGCTGCGTTCGCTGTTCATCCGGCCGACGATCTGCCCGACGGGCGTGCCGAGCAGCGCCTGGACCTCGTACTTCTGGATGCGTGAGACCGCCTCGGCGACGAGGAGTCCCTGCAGCGGCA
This sequence comes from Streptomyces sp. A18, assembly GCF_059026065.1. Classification (NCBI taxonomy): domain Bacteria; kingdom Bacillati; phylum Actinomycetota; class Actinomycetes; order Kitasatosporales; family Streptomycetaceae; genus Streptomyces; species Streptomyces sp. A18. Next base: position 127,578 of record NZ_JBWLKL010000007.1, read on the forward strand.
TGGGCAGCGTGCCGGGTCCGTCCGGGTCGTCCCAGGCGTCGGTCCACTCGGTGCGCAACTGGCGAGCGGGCTTGCCCGTGAGGGCGCGCGAGCGGACCGTGTCGCCCGAACCCGCCGCCAGGAGCTTCTCGGTGAGCGCCCGCGAGTGCAGGTCGGCCTCCGTCGTGGTGAGCCAGAGGGAGCCGAGCCACGCGCCCTGCGCGCCGAGCGCGAACGCGGCGGCGATCTGCTCTCCGCTGCCGATGCCGCCGGCGGCGAGGACCGGCAACGGCGCGACGGCCTCGACGGCTTCGGGCGTCAGGACCATGGAGGCGATCTCACCGGTGTGGCCGCCCGCCTCGTAGCCCTGCGCGACGATGATGTCGATGCCCGCTTCCGCGTGCTTGCGCGCGTGCCGTGCGCTGCCCGCCAGAGCGGCCACCAGGACGTCGTTCTCGTGGGCGCGCTGGATGACGTCGGCGGGCGGTGAGCCGAGCGCGTTGGCGAGCAGCTTGATCGGGTAGTCGAACGCGACGTCGAGCTGATTGCGGGCGACCTGCTCCATCCACCCGGTGATGCGCCAGCCGGAGGCCTCACCTTCGGCGAGTTCGGGTACGCCGTACTTGCCGAGAGTGTCCTTGACGAACTGCCGGTGCCCTTCGGGGATCATCGCCTCGACGTCGGCCTCGCTCACCCCCTCGACCTTCTTCGCGGGCATGACCACATCGAGTCCGTAGGGACGGCCGTCGACATGCTCCTGCATCCAGTCGAGATCCCGGGCCAGCTCGTCGGGCGCCGTGTAGCGGACCGCACCGAGCACACCGAATCCGCCCGCCCTGCTGATGGCGGCGGCCACCGCAGGGAAGGGCGTGAAGCCGAAGATGGCGTGCTCGATCCCCAGTTTCCTGCTCAGATCTGTCTGCATGGGCGCAGGATGCCGCAGCCGTCCGGACGACGGAAGAGATTTTCTGATGCAGTGTCAGATCTTTGGCGGACGCCTGTGGTTGACAGGGCCGGGCGCTGACATGAAAGTTTCAGCAGTCTCTTGTGATCCCGAAAGATAATTTCAACTCAGGAGAGTTCCAGGAGGGGGCACGGTCATGGCCGAGGACAGCGGGGCGGCGTCGGACAGAGCCGGTGGCGGAGCGTCCGGCAGAGCGGACGGCGGCCTGAGCCGACGCCAACTGGGCGCGCGGGTCGCGGCGTTGGGCGGTGCGCTCGCGCTGGTCCCGTTCCCCGCGGGGCCCGCCGCGGCGGCGGGGTCCGTGAACGGCGGCGGGCGCCCGACCCTGCGGCCCGGCAGCCCCGAGCGGGCCGGGCTGCTCGCCGGCCATCTGCGGCAACTGGTGGCCGACGCCGAGCAGTTCCTCGGCCCGTCCCCCAAGCACCCCTGGTACGCGGGCGCCGTCCTGCTCGCGGGCCGCGGCGGCACGGTCGCGCTGCACCAGCCCATCGGCAAGGCGGTGCGCTATTCGGCGTACGACGAGAAGACCGACACCGGCGTCGAGCTGCCCGCCGACCGGCAGATCGCGATGGCCAAGGACACGGTCTTCGATCTGGCCTCCGTCTCCAAGCTGTTCACCTCGCTGCTCGCGGTGCAGCAGATCGAGCGGGGCAAGCTGGAGCTTGAGGCGAAGGTGGCCTCGTACCTCCCCGATTTCGGGGGCGCGGGCAAGCGGGACATCACCGTCCGGCAGCTCCTCACGCACACTTCGGGCTTCCGCGCCTGGATCCCCCTCTTCAAGGAGCCCACGCGCGAAGGCCAGTTGCGTCTCATCTGGAACGAGGCGCCGCTCAACCCGCCCGGCACCAAGTACCTCTACTCGGACCTGAACCTGATCTCGCTCCAGCTGGTCCTCGAAGAGATCACAGGTCGTCAGTTGGATGCACTGCTCCACGACGAGATCACTGCTCCGCTCGGGATGCACCGCACTCGCTACAACCCGCCCGCGTCCTGGCAGCCGAAGATCGCCGCCACCGAGGACGCCCGCCTGCCCTGGTCGGGCCTCGAACGCGGCATGGTGTGGGGCGAGGTACACGACGAGAACGCCTTCGGCTTCGGCGGGGTCGCCGGGCACGCGGGCGTCTTCTCCTGCGCCTGGGACCTCGCGATCCTCGCCCGCACCCTGCTCAACGGCGGGGTCTACGGCCGCTCCCGCATCCTCTCCGCCGATTCGGTGGACCTGTTGTTCACCGACTTCAACACCGACTTCCCCGGCGACGAGCACGGCCTGGGCTTCGAGCTCTACCAGCACTGGTACATGGGCGCGATGGCGACGCCGCGCACCGCGGGCCACACGGGATTCACCGGCACGTCCCTGGTCCTCGACCCGACGACCGACTCCTTCCTCGTCGTCCTCGGCAACTCGGTCCACCCGGTGCGCAGTTGGCGCTCCGGCTCGGCGCCCAGGGTCGCCACCGCGAACCGCATGGCACGCGCCGTTCCCGTACGTCCCGCACGCGGACGCACCGCATGGTTCTCCGGCATGGCGAACGGGACATCGGCCACCCTCACCCTGCCGCCGCTCACCCTCACCACGGACCGGGCACGGCTGCGGTGTTCGCTGTGGTGGGACACCGAGCCGGGCTCGGACCAGCTGCGCCTGGAGGCCTCGCGCGACGACGGCGCGACGTGGCAGCCGGTGCCGTTCACCACGGAGCACAGGGGATCGGACCGCAGACAGCACCCCGACGGCACGGCCTCCGGCTGGTCGGGGCGAGTCTGGCACCGGCTGACCGCGGACCTCTCGGAACTGCGGGGCGACGAGGTACGGCTGCGCTGGCGGTACGCGACGGACCAACTCTACGTGGGGCGTGGCGCGTACGCCGACGGGCTGCGGGTCGAGGACGGCGGCCGCACGGCCTTCGACGAGGCACGGCCCGCCGACGCGGCGCGCATGGAAGCAGTGGGGTGGGCCCCTTCGGCCGACTGAGGGCCCTCCCCCGGGGAGGCGCGGCCCTCACTCCCCCAGCGCGGCCATCGCGGCGTTGTGCCCGGGGATGCCGCTGACGCCGCCGCCGCGCACGGCGCCCGCACCGCACAGCAGGACGTTCGCGTGCCGCGTCTCCACGCCCCAGCGTCCGGTGTCGTCCTGGGCGTAGGGGAAGGCGAGGTCGCGGTGGAAGATGTTGCCGCCGGGCAGGCGCAGGTCGCGTTCCAGGTCGAGCGGGGTCTTCGCCTCGATGCAGGGGCGGCCGTCGGTGTCGGTGGCCAGGCAGTCGGCGATCGGCTCGGCCAGGTGGGCGTCCAACTGCGCCAGGGTCGACTTCAACAGCTCGTCCCGTACGGCGTCGTTGTCGTCGGCGAAGAGACGGGCGGGCGTGTGAAGGCCGAAGAGGGTGAGGGTCTGGCAGCCGCGCTCCACGAGTTCGGGGGCGAGGATGCTGGGGTCGGTCAGGGAGTGGCAGTAGATCTCGGACGGCGGCGCGGCGGGCAGTTCACCGGACGCGGCCTGGGCGTACGCGGTCGCCAGCTCCCCGTACCCCTCCCCGATGTGGAAGGTCCCGGCGAAGGCCTCGTGCGGGTCGACCGAGGTGTCGCGCAGCCGCGGCAGCCGTTCGAGCAGCATGTTGACCTTGAGCTGGGCACCTTCGGCCTGCGGGGGCGGCGGGTCGCCGACGAGGTGGGCGAGCTCCTGCGGTGAGGCGTTGACCAGGACGTGCCGAGCGGCGACGGTGGCCTCGCGCTCGGACGTACGGTACGTGACCTCGGCGCTCCGCCCGTCCGACTCGATCCGGATGACCTCGTGGTCCGTGGCGAGCTCGGCGCCCGCCGCGCGGGCCGCGGCGGCGAGGGCGCCGGTGAGCGCGCCCATGCCGCCGACGGGCACGTTCCAGTCGCCTGTGCCGCCGCCGATGACGTGGTAGAGGAAGCAGCGGTTCTGCCGCAGCGACAGGTCGTGGGCGTCGGCGAACGTCCCGATGAGGGCGTCGGTGAGCACCACCCCGCGCACCAGGTCGTCGGCGAACCGCTCCTCGATGGCGGCGCCGATGGGCTCCTCGAACAGCGTGCGCCAGGCGGCCTCGTCGCCGACCCGCTGCCGCAGTTCCTCGCGGGTGGGCAGGGGTTCGGTGAGCGTGGGGAACACCTGCTCGGCGACCTGCCCCGTCATGGCGTAGAACTCCCGCCACGCCTCGTACTCGCGCGGGCCGCCGGTGAGCCGCTCGAACGCGTCCCTCGTGCGCGCCTCGCCCCCGCCGACGAGCAGCCCTGCCGGGCTGCCGTCGCGCTCGGTCGGCGTGTAGGAGGAGACGGTGCGGGTGCGCACCCGGAAGTCCAGGTCGAGGTCCCGCACGATCTTCCGCGGCAACAGGCTCACCAGGTACGAGTAGCGCGAGAGCCGGGCGTCCACCCCGGCGAAGGGGCGACTGGAGACGGCGGCGCCACCGGTGCCGGAGAGCCGCTCCAGGAGCAGGACGGAGCGTCCGGCGCGGGCAAGGTAGGCGGCGGCGACGAGGCCGTTGTGACCACCGCCGACGATGACGGCGTCGTATCGATCGCGAGGAGACATGACTCTTGGTAGCACGTGGAGCGCCCCGAAGGGGCGCGGGCCGTGACAGATGCGGCTCCGCCGCGTGCGCGCGACCAGCCACGACGCGTCGGCAGCCTTCGACGCCCACGCGAGTCAGTGCCCCCGGACGCCTGCAGCTGCCGGAGCGCCCGAAGGGGCGCGAGGAACGGCGCGACCAGCCACGACGCGTCGGCAGTCGACCATCCACCGAAGTCGCCCGGCACAACGCGCCCCGCGCGTCAGTGCCCTCCCGACGCCCGCTGCTGGCGCAAGGCCGCCACCCGGCGGTACAGCTCGACCGCCTCGGTGCCGCGGCCCAGCTGTTCCAGGCAGTGCGCCTCGTCGTTGCGGCTGGCCAGGGCGTCGGGGTGGTCGGAGCCGAGGACCTGTTCGCGGGCGGCGGCGACGCGGCGGTACTCGGTGAGGGCGTCCGCCCAGCGGCCGAGCCAGCCGAGGCCCACGGCCACCTCGCGGCGGCTGACCAGGGTGTCCGGGTGGTCTCCGCCGAGGACGCGCTCACGGATCGCGCAGACGTCACGGGCCTCGGCCAGGGCTTCCTCCCAGCGGCCCTGGCGGCCGAGGTTCACGCCGAGGCCGTGCCGCGCGCGCAGGGTCTCGGGGTGGGCCGGGCCGTTCACCCGGGCGCGGTCGTCGATCAGGTCGCGGTACAGCTCGAGGGCCTCACCGCTGCGGCCGAGCCTGCCGAGGCTGATGCCCACTTCATAGCGGGCGGCAAGGGTGTCGGGGTGCTCCGGGCCGAGCGTGCGCTCCCGGCCCTGGGCGACGCGACCGTACTCCCGCAGGGCGTCGGCGGCGCGGCCGGTGCGGCTGAGCGTGAAGCCCACTTCGTAGCGGCTCGCGAGAGTGTCCGGGTGGTCGGGGCCGAGCGCGTGCTCCCGCTCCGCGGCCACCGCGCGGTGCACCTCGCCCGCCTCGGCCCAGCGGCCCAGGCGCCCCAGGCTCAGGCCCGCGTTGTGCCGGCTGACGAGGGTGGCGACCACTTCCGGTGGCGGCGTGGGGCGTTCGGGCCGACGCGGCGCCCTGGCCCGGCGTGCGTCGGTGCGCGGGATCCACTCGCCGGTCAGACCCGCCGCCGCGTCGGGCGGCGTGGTCCGCAGCTCGGAGGCGCCGTTCGCCTTGTGCCCGGTCGTCATGCCGCGGGTCCACGAGGGCAGCCGGGGCTCATGCGAGGGCGGTTGCTCCGGGCGGCGCACGGGCGGGGTGACGACGGTCGGGACGTACGTGGGGACCGTGCGGCCCGTGACGATGCGGCGGCCCAGCTCGCGCGCGTCACCGGGCCGCTCGTCAGGCTCCTTGGCGAGCAGGTCGAGGACGATCCTCTCGAAGTACTCGGGCAGCTCGTCGCGGTGGCTGCGCGGCGGTTCGGGCGGCGTGTCGCGGTGGCCGACGAGCACCGCCCAGGCGTCCTCCAGGTCGAAGGGCGGCGCCCCGGTGGCGATCTCGTACAGCACGCACCCGAAGGAGTAGAGGTCGCTGCGCTGGTCGACCTGGGCGCCGCTGATCTGCTCGGGCGACATGTAGTGCGGGGTGCCCATCGCGATGCCCGTGCCGGTCAGGCGCGAGGTGAAGCCGATGTCGTGACCGAGCCGGGCGATCCCGAAGTCACAGATCTTCACCGTGCCGTCCGTGAGCCGCATGATGTTGGCGGGCTTCAGGTCCCGGTGAACGATGCCCTGTTCATGGGTGTACGCGAGCGCGGACGCGACCTGGTCGGCTATCTCCACGACGTCCGCGACGGGCAGCGGATGCTGTTTGTTGTCCTCCAGGAGCTGGCTGAGGTTGCGCCCTTCGAGCAGCTCCATGACCAGATACAGGACGCCGTCGTGCTCGCCGAAATCATGGACGACGGTGACTCCGCGGTGCTGGAGCGCCGCCGCGACGCGTGCCTCTCGCCGGAACCGTTCACGCAACACGCGCGTGAAGGACTGGTCGTGCTGCGGCCCCATCGGCTTGAGGCACTTCACCGCGACCCTCCGCCCGAGGGACTCATCGCGGGCACGCCACACCTCGCCCATGCCGCCGCGCCCGATCAGGTCCAGTAGCCGGTACCGGCCCTGGATCAGCCTGGTGTCCGCCATCTCCCGCCGTCGCCCCCGTTGCCTCGCTTCGCCCTCCCCGGCCCGTCCAGTATGGCTGCCCGCCTGTCGAGTTTGTACGGGGCAGGCCGTGCGCCGGGGCCCAGCCTGGCCATCGCGCGCAGAATGTGCTTGGGCGGAAGTTGCCAGCGTAGACGCGAGGGAACGGTGCGCAGGATGGTGCCGGCGGTGACGAGCCGCCGGGTCACGGTGACGGGCGGCGGGGCCGCCCTGCCGTACAACTCGTGGGCGTACGGCGGCAGCGAGGCGTACGCCAGATTCGCCACGCGCCGCCACAGCAGGGCGCGCGCCGGGACCAACAGCGGGTGGGTCGGCGGGCGTTGGAGGAAGTCGTCGACGTCGCGCGCCTCGGGGCCCGCGGCCAGTTCGGGCCGCACACGCTCGAAGTACGCGGCGAGTTCGGCGGTCGACGCCGGTACGTCGGCGGGGTCGAGGCCCACGAGCCGGGCGCTCTCGCGGTGTTCGGCGACGTACCGGTCGGCGAGCTCGCCGGTCAGGCGGAATCCCGACCGGCGCGCGACGTGCAGATAGGAGTCGATCTCGGCGCAGTGCACCCAGAGCAGCAGCGCGGGCTCGTCGACGCCGTACCGCTCCCCCGTGTCGGGATCGGTGGCCTTGAGCATCGTATGGATCTTGCGGACGCGCGCTCCCGCGCGCTCGGCGACCTCGGTGGTGCCGTACGTGGTGGTGCCCACGAAGTTCGCGGTGCGCATGAGGCGGCCCCAGGCGTCCTTGCGGAAGTCCGAATTCTGCATGACGCCACGGACCGCGCGGGGGTGCAGGGCCTGCAGATACAGGGCGCGGATCCCGGCGACCCACATCATCGGGTCGCCGTGCATCTGCCAGGTCACGGACGAGGGTCCGAACAGCCCCGGATCGGCCGCCGTCGGCCGCTCCGATGAGGATGCCTCGCGCATACAACCACCTCCTCGTCGCAGGCTACGCCGCCGAGGCCACCCTCAACCCGCCTTGAGGACCTCGGGGTTGGCGCAGTGCTCCAGCGGCTCGCCGCGCAGGTAGCGGCCGACCTCGGCGGCCACGATGTTCGCCGCCTTGTGCGCGACCTGCTGGCTGCCGCCCGCGATGTGCGGGGTGAGGACGACGCCGGGGGCGGTCAGGAGCCGGGAGTCGGCGGGCAGCGGCTCCTCGGGGAAGACGTCGAAGCCCGCGCCCGCGAGGTGTCCCGATTCCAGTGCGTCGCAGGCGGCCTCGTAGTCAAGGAGCGCGCCGCGGGCGCAGTTGACCAGGATCGAGCCGCGGGGCATCGCGGCGATCTGCGCGCGGCCGATCATGCCCTTGGTCTCGTCGGTGACCCGGGCGTGCAGGGAGACGATGCGCGAGCGACGGAGCAGTCCGGCGAGCGAGACCTGTTCGGCGACACCCGTCAGCGCATCGGGCCGTACGTACGGGTCGTGCACCAGGACTTCGGCGCCCATCGCGTGCAGGACCGTGGCGACCCGGCTGCCGATCGCGCCGTAGCCGATCAGGCCGACGGTCGCGCCGTCGATCTCGATGCCGCAGTTGTCGTAGTCGTAGTAGTCGCCGCGCCAGGTGCCCTTGCGCAGGTCGGTGTGGGTGTCGCCGACACCGCGGGCGGCGGCGAGCATGAGGGTGAGGGTGTGTTCCGCGGTGGCGGTGGCGTTGCGGCCGGGCGCGTAGCAGACCGCCACGCCGTGCCGTGTCGCGGCTTCGAGGTTGGCGTTGACCGGGCCGCCGCGGCTGGTGCAGAAGAGCTCGAGGTCGGGGCAGTTGTCGAGGATGCGCTCGGTGAGCGGGCCGTGCTCGGTGACGCAGACCTGCACGCCCCGCAGCGCCTCGATCATCTCGTCCTCGCTGCCGGATGCCTCGATGACCTCGGCGACCGGGCCGAACGGCGTGTGTGGCCAGGGGAATTGAAGTTCGCGTACGTCCAGCGGCAGCTCTCCGGCGGCGGCGCGCACGGCCTCGGTGAGCAGGCTCGGGCGGATGAAGTGGTTGCCGGCGGCGAGGACGGTGGTGCTCATGGGTGGGTCTCCCCTGAAGGTCGGTGGAAGGCGGGGGGCTCGGTCGTCGCGGGGGTGTTGAGGCGAAGCAGTGCGGTCCGCCCGTCCTCGACGCGGATCTCCGTGAGGGCGCCGTTGAGGAGGCGCGGGAAGACCCTGCGGTAGTCGGCGAGCGGGATGCCGAGGAGGTGGCAGAGCAGGACGCGGACGAGGGTGGAGTGGGCGACGAGGAGCACTCTGCCGTGCGGCTGTTCGCGGGCGATGTCGGCCAGGCACTCGGCGGCGCGTGCGGCGGCCTTGCGCGGGTCCTCGCCGCCGGGCAGATGGTTGTCGACCGGGTCGTCGAGGAAGGCCGCCAGCTGCTCCGGGAAGCGCTGTCGCATCTCGTCCCTGGTCAGGCCGTCGCCCTGACCGAAGTCGAGTTCGACGAGACGTTCGTCGATCCGCTGGGTGAGCCCGCAGGCGTCGGCGGCGGGGGCGGCGGTGAGCCGGGCCCGCGAGAGCGGGGAGCTCCAGACGGCGGTGAGCCGCGCGGAGACGGCCCACCGGGCGAGCGCGGCGGCCTGCTCGCGCCCGTGCTCGGTGAGGGGCACATCGGTGCGCCCCGCGTAGCGGTTCTCCGCGTGCCAGGCGGTTTCGCCGTGGCGTACGAGGATGAAGTCGGTCACTGCGCTGCCCTCCTGCGGGCGTGGTCGGCCACGGTCTGGTCGAGCCAGCCGCGGCGGGTGAGTTCGTCGATGAAGCGGAGGTAGAGCGGCAGGTAGCGGTCGGTGCGGTCCTGCGACGGGCGGATCTCGGCGCCGATCCGCACCATGGCGGCCGCCGCGTCCTGGAGGCTCACCCCTGATGAGGTGGCCGCGAGGACCGCCATGCCGATGGCGCCCTCGGCCTGTTCCGGCAGGCGTACGGGACGCCCGAGGACCTCGGCGCGCAGGCGGCACCAGTAGCGGTTTCGGGCGCCGCCACCGGTGAGGGTGAGCGGGCCGTCGACGGGGGCGCCGAGGTGGTCGAGGTAGTCGAGGCAGAGCCGCTCCAGGCAGGCGACGCCGAGCAGGTAGGCGTGGAACTCGGTGGCGCGGTCGGGAACGTGACCGAGGATGAAGGGTTCGGCTTCCGGGGCCCGGAAGGGGAAGCGTTCGCCGCCGGTGGAGACCAGGGGGTAGGCGACCGCGTCCGGGTCGAGCGCGGCGGCCCGCTCGGTGAGCGCGTCCAGGTTCTCGCCGTGGAAGTGCTGGGCGATGACGCCCGCGCCGCTGCTGGAGGCGCCGCCGGGCAGCCAGCTCTCGCCCGGTCCGCGGTGGCAGTAGACGACGCCCGCCGGGTCGCGGACCAGGTGTGTGCCGGCGCCCTTGAGGACGAGGGTGGTGCCGAGCACCGAGTTCCAGGCACCGGGTGCCAGGGCTCCGGCGCCGATCTGGGCGGCGCAGCCGTCGGTCATTCCGGCGACGAGGGCGGTGCCTTCGGGGATGCCGGTGGCTTCCGCCGCCACGGCGCACACGGTGCCGAGGACGCTTCCGGGGCGTACGACGTCGGGCAACATGCCCTCGGGGACGCCGAGTTCGGCCATGACCTTGTCCGGCCAGCGCTCCTCGACCAGGTGGTAGCCGGTCTTGAGGGCATGGCTGGCGTCGGCGGCGACCTGATGTCCGGCGAGCCGCCAGGTGATCAGGTCGACCTGATGCAGGAGCCGGACACCGGATGCAGCCGCCGCGGGGTGGTGGTCCAGGAGCCAGCGCAGCTTCGGCAGCGCCCAGGACGGCTGCATGCTGCGGTAGCCGAGCTCACGCCAGACCTCGGCGCCGGACCCGTTGACGGTGGCCGCCTCGTCGGCGGCGCGCCCGTCGTCGTACATCAGGCCCGGGGTGAGCGGGCGCCCCGCGGCGTCGGCGAGCAGGATCGTCCCGGAGGTGCCGTCGATCGCGAGCCCGCGGATCCGTCGCGCGTCGAGTCCGTCGAGGGCCTCGCGGCAGGCGGCGGACAGCGCGGTCCACCACTGCTCGGGGTCCTGCTCGTGGCGTACGCCGTCGCGGTGGCTTGTCAGCGGCCGGGATGCGGCGGCGAGGGTCTGCCCGGTGCCGTCGACGGCTACGCAGCGGGCGCTCTGGGTGCCGAGGTCGAGGCCGAGCCAGATGCCGTCGAGGGGCCCTGGGACGCGGTCGGCGGGGCGGGTCTCAGACATGGATCTCTCCCGGGTCGTTGCGGTCGTCGTCGCCGTCGTGCGGCCTGGTGGCACTGCTCCCCTGCCATATCGCGCCACCCCGCCAGCCGGCCTCGCGGGCGAGGGTCCGCCGGCCGAGGAAGTCTTCGTACAGGGCGGTGTAGAACTGCGCGCGTTCCGGGTCGGGCTCCCAACTGCTCTGCATCCGCACGTATTTGGCGGCGGCGGTGTGCATGCTGCTCTCGGCGCCCGAGCGGACGAGGCCGGTGAGGAAGGCGCCCTTGGCGCCGAGTTCGGTGTCGCCGGAGCGGGCGGTCGGCACGCCCGTCGCGTCGGCGATCAGCGCGCACCACGCGTCGCTGTTGGCGCCGCCGCCGCACAGCCGCAGCTCGCTCACGTCCGTACGGGCCGCGGCCAGTGAGTCGCGCAGGACCAGCGAGAGTCCGTCGAAAACGGCGCGGGCCATGTCGGCGCGGGAGTGCTCGAGGGACAGTCCCCAGAAGGATCCGCGGGCGTGCGGGTCGAGGAACGGCGCGCGTTCGCCTGCCGGGGAGAGGTAGGGCAGGAAGATGAGCCCGCGGGCGCCGGGCTCCGATTCGAAGGCGAGGCGCGCCAGCTCCGGCGGCCCGGCAAGGCCCAGCATCTGCGCGGCCCAGCCGAGCACTTCGGCGCCGTTGAGGGTCGGGAAGGCGCGCAGGACGCGCTCGCGGCCGCGGTAGGCGATGTTGATGCCGGACGGTTCGCCGCTGGTGTCCACGTCGGTGCGGACGATCTCCGTGCACAGGGTGGTGCCGAGGATGCTGCACGCCTGGCCGGGGTTGACCACGCCGACGCCGCGGGCGGTGGAGGCGATGTCGTACGGGGACATCACGACCGGCAGCCCTGCCGGGAGGCCCAGTTGGCCCGCCGCCTCGCCGGTGATCTCGGCGATCCGCTCGGACTCGCCGAGGACGGTCGGCAGGAGCCGGTGATACGCCCTCAGGCCGAACAGGTCGAGGATCTGCGGGTCGTAGTCCCCGGTGGCGTGGTCGAGGAACGGGGCGGAGGCATCGGATTCGTCGCAGGCACGGACACCGGTGAGGCGCAGGAAGAGCCAGCCGGCGGCGGTCAGCGAGGTGCGGGAGCGCGCGAGGCGGTCCGGGTCGTGTGCGGCGAGCCAGCTGAAGAGGGCGTTGGGCATGCCGGCGCAGGTCAGCGAACCGTTGCGGCGGAAGGCGGCTTCGAGGACGCCCTCGCGCTGCCAGGCGGAGAGCAGGTCACCGGCGCGGCCGTCGGACCACAGGATCGCGGGTCCCGTGGGGCGGCCGTCCTCGTCGATCAGCCAGGCGCCGTCGCCCTGGGCGGTGAAGGACACCAGCCAGACGGGGTCGGCGAGGCCGGAGAGAACGCTGCGGACCGTGTGGACGACGGCGTTCCAGACGGCGTCCATGTCCTGCTCCGCCCAGCCGGGGTGGGGCCGGAGGACTTCGGTGGCGAGCCGGGAGACGGCGATCTCCTTGCCCTGGTCGTCGAAGACGACCGACTTGATCATCGTGGTGCCGACGTCGATGGTCAGTACGGACATCAGGTGGGTCCTTTCACGCCAGGGTCACGCCGGGGCCGACGCGGTGGTGGGCGCGGCGTCCGGGGAGACGTCGGCCGCTCGTGCCGGTGCCGCGTCGTCCGGCAGCTTCAGGAAGAGTGCGAGCACGGTGCTCACCGCATGCATCCCCGCGAAAATCCAGACCACCCCTGTGACACCGAGCGGCCCGACGAAGACGGCGACGACCGCGGGGCCGACGAAGGTGCTGGCTCCCGCGCCCAGGTTGAGCGCGGAAAGGGCCTGCCCCTTGTGCCGCGGCTCCAGCGAGGGCACGAGGGCCGAAAGCGGTACATATCCGGCCAGCGTAGCCCCGTAGAAGGCGGCGGCCAGCAGTGCGAGCGGGAAGTTGTCGCCTGCCGCGTTCGGCACGTAATAGAGCAGCAGCGTGCTGACGGCGCAGCCTGCGCCACCGAACCAGGCGATGGTCCTGCGCCAGCCGAACCGGTCGCCCACCACGCCGAACAGCAGGTTGGCGAAGATGTTGGTCGCGAACATCGCGCTGAGCAGGTGCAGCCACTCGGTGAGGCTGAAGCCGACGGTCTTCGTGAAGTGGATCGGCATGATCACGAAGAAGCCGAACTGCGAGGCCGTGTTGATGACCCGCGCGAGCGATCCCGCACCGACCCGGGGGTTGCGCCACAGGACCGTGACGCTCCCGAGCAGCGTGGCGACCGGCCCCTCGCCCTCGCCCCGCGGCTGCTTCGCGCCCCGGTCGTCGCGGACGAGGAGCAGGGCGATCAGGCCGCCCGCGGCCACCAGGGCCAGCGCGGACCACAGCGTGGCGTAGGCGCCGATCTGCGGAATGAGTCCGCTGGCGACCAGCGAACCGAGGGTGGGCAGGCCGCCGGTGAAGGCGAACCAGAACCAGCCCATGGCCGTGCCGAGCCGGGCACGCGGCGCCACCGAGGCGATCCAGACCAGGAACCCGTAGGCGAACAGCGGGTAGCCCAGGCCGCGCAGGCCGTACCCGAGCATCATCAGCGGATAGCTCGTCATGGGGATCGCCAGGACGAGGAAGAGCAGTTGGAAGACGCCCCAGATGCCGAGCCCCGTCCACATGACACGACGCGGGCCCCACAGGTCGGAAAGGACTCCGGAGAGCCAGGCGGCGATGGCCGCGGCGCCTCCGTACACGGTGAAGAGCAGTGCCACACGGGGCTGCGAGATGCCCTCGTCGATCAGGTAGGGCGAGAGGTAGCCGGACTCGACCCCGTCTCCGATCATGAAGAGGAGCAGCCCGAGGTAGCCCCAGGCGAGGGTCGGCGGAATACCCAGGCGTGTGATCAGCGAACGCGGAGGAGGGGTCGGCATCGACTCTCCCCTTTCTGCGGCGGGGGCAGGAGGGACGGACGAGCCGATGGAACCGTCGGCCGGAAAGGCGCGTCAATGGCGTCCGGAATCTTCCCATCAGGGTGGCGACCTGCCGTGTTGCGTCGAACCGGAGCCGCTCGCGGACGCCGTACTCCTTCGACGGCATGCGTTAAATCCATGCGAACATAACGCGGCGATCTCACACACGGAGGGAGTGCCACATGGACCGGGTCGAGGCTCAGGAGGAGCGGCGGCGGCAGATGCGTGAGGCCGTCATCGGGCGCGGATTCGTGCGCACCGCGGACCTCGCCGAAGAATTCCGCGTCAGTCTGATGACCGCGCACCGCGATCTGGACGCCCTCCAGGCGCAGGGGTGGCTGCGCAAGGTGCGGGGCGGCGCGACCGGGCTGCCGTCGGCGCAGTTCCACGGCAGCGTCGCGGAGCGCATGGCCACCATGGCACCGACCAAGCAGCTCCTCGCGCGGGCCGCAGCGACGCTGCTCGTGCCGGGCCAGACGGTGCTGCTCGACGACAGCACGACCTGTCTCCTCCTCGCGCACCAGGCCACCGAGCACACCCCGCTGACCGTGATCACCAACTCGCTGCCCGCCATCACCACGCTCGCGAAGGAACCCGGCATCTCGCTGATCACGCTGGGCGGCGCGTACTTCCCGGCGTACGACGCGTTCATGGGCCTGCACACCGCGGACGCGGTGCGCGCCTTTCGGGCCGACGTCCTCTTCATGTCCACGACGGCCGTCTCCAACGGCCGCTGCTATCACACGTCACCGGAGACGGTGCAGGTCAAGCGGGCGATGATGGAGTGCGCGGCGCGTCGTGTCCTTGTCGCGGACCACACCAAGTTCTGCAAGGACGGGCTGTACGCCCTCGCGCCGCTGACGGACTTCGATCTGCTGATCGTGGACGACGGCCTGGCGGCGGAACAGGTGCGGGCGGTGCGGGCGGCAGGCACCGAGGTGATGGTGGTGCCTGCCCGCGATCAGTGAGGGGTCAACTGCCGTCCGCGCCGGGGCGATCCGCGGTCAGGTAGGAGATGACCATGTCCCCCAGCATCGTCCGGTAGTACTCGCGGCGAGACGCCTCGGTGAGATCGCGGCCGAAGAGCGTGCGGAACGTCTGACGGTTGGAGACCCGGAAGAAGCAGAACGAGCTGATCATCGCGTGCAGGTCGACGGCGTCCACCTCCGCCGTGAACACGCCCCGCTCGCGCCCGGCTTCGAGGATGGAGGCGATGACGGCGATCGCCGGGGAGCTGAGGGACGCGAGGCTCGGCGATGCGGCGATGTGCTTCGCCTCGTGGATGTTCTCGATGCTGACGAGCCGGATGAAGTCCGGATGCGCCTCATGGTGGTCGAAGGTCAGCTCGGCGAGGCGGCGGATGGCGGAGACCGGGTCCAGATGCCCGACGTCGAGCTGCTGCTCCTCGTGCCGGATGACCTTGTACGCACGCTCCAGGACCGCGGTGAACAGCTGGTCCTTGCTGCCGAAGTAGTAGTAGATCATCCGCTTCGTCGTCCGCATGCGGGCGGCGATCTCGTCCACTCTGGCCCCCGCGTATCCCATGCGGGCGAACTCCTCGGTGGCCACATCGAGGATCTCCCCCTGCGTACGGGCCGCGTCCCGGGTTCGCTTGACGGGCGGGGACGGCGGGGGGACGGCGGCGGCCATGCGGCTCCTCAGGGCGGATTCTCCGGCGCCGGTCAGTCTAATGCCGGTGCAGATTCCACCTAAGGCTGCTGGAGATGCTGTGCGGCGAGCCGTACGGCCGCGTTCTGGGCCCCGTATCCCCGGTAGCCGCCCGTGCGCCGCACCAGTTCGAAGAACACGCGGCCGACGGTGGCGGTATAGCAGTGGAAGAACTCCCCGTTCTCGTCCCGGTCGTAGAGGATGCCGAGCTCCGCCATCGTGGCCAGGAGCTCCGGCTCCAGCTCGTAGCGGGCGTCGAGGTCGTCGTAGTAGTTGGCGGGGATCGGGAGCAGGCCCGCGCCCCGTTCCCGGATGCGCCGCGCGGCGCCGACGATGTCGTCCGTCGCGAGGGCGATGTGCTGGAGGCGGCTGCCGTCGGGGTCGGGCGCGGGCGCGATGTTGAGGACGACACGCACGCCGCCGTCGGGGGACGCGACGGCCCGGCTGCGCACCAGACCGTAGGGGTCGGCCAGTTCGAGACTGCCGTCCGGCTCCAGGCCCAACACGCCCCGGTGGAAGAGTGACGCCTCGTCGAACTGATGCCAGGGCTGGGTGAGGGCGATGTGGTCGATGTGACGGATGGTCCCGGCCGCCGGTTCGTCCCGCTCCCCCGGCAGGGCGCGCGCCGGTACGTCGGTGAAGTCACCTGTCCAACTGGGGTGGTCGGGCTGCTCCGTACGGCAGAAGAAGTACTCCGTGCCATCGGGCGCGGCCACCGCGTCCAGCGGTGCGTCGCGCGGGCCCCGGCGGCGCGGCACCACGGGTGCGAGCACCGCCTCGGCGCGCAGTGCGGCCCGGCCCGGGTCGGTTGTCTCCACGCCGATGGCGGTCAGCGCCGGGCCCTGACGGCGGCCGCTGACCCCGGTGTTGAGCAGGATGCGGGCCTCCCCCTGCTCCCACAGCTCGACCGGCTTCCAGGTGTGCCGCGCGGTGTGGGCGAAGCCGAGAGCCCCGAGCACGCCGCGCAGCGGTTCGGTGTCCGCCGCGGTGAGCTCGGCGAAGGCGAAGCCGGAGGGCACGGCCGCGGCGGGCAGCGCCGACAGTCCGGCCGACTCCTCGAGCAGGAGCAGCGAGCGGAGCGCGTCGACGGCGGTGGAGGCCGCCCCCGCCTGCCGGAAGACGTCGTTGAACACTTCGAGCGACAGGGGCCCTTGGTATCCGGCCCGTACGGTGGCGGCCACCAGCGGGGCGAGGTCGAAGCCGCCCTGGCCGGGGAAGCAGCGGTAGTGCCTGCTCCACTGCAGGACGTCCATGGCCATCAGCGGTGCGTCCGCCAGCTGAAGGAAGAAGATCTTCTCGCCGGGGATGTCGGCGATGCCCTTGGGGTCGGACCCTCGGGAGAGGATGTGGAAGCTGTCGAGGCAGGTGCCGAGGGCCGGATGGTCCGCTTGTTCGACGATCCTCCAGGCGTGGTCGTACGTGCTGACGTGCCGCCCCCAGGCCAACGCCTCGTAGGCGATGCGGATGCCGTGATCCGCCGCCCGGTCGGCCAGCATCCGCAGCTGCTCGGCGGCGAGCGCGTCGTCGTCGACCGATTCGGGGGCGACGCTGGAGCAGACGAGGAGCAAGTCCGCGCCCAGGCGCTCCATCACGGCGAACTTGCGTTCCGCGCGCCGCAGATTGCGGGCGAGGGTGTCAGCGGGGACGGCCTCGAAGTCGCGGAAGGGCTGGTAGAGGTCGATGCCCAGGCCCAGATCCGCACAGCGAAGGCGCACCTCCTCGGGGCTGAGCGGCCCGCCGACCAGATCGTTCTCGAAGATTTCCACGCCGTCGAATCCGGCGGTGGCGATGGCGGTGAGTTTCTCGGACAGCGGGCCGCTGAGCGAGACGGTGGCGATCGACTTGCGCATGGACTTCTCCTGTTGGGCCGGGTCGTCAGGCCGCCGGGAAGGCGGCCAGGTCACCGAGGTCGGCGAGCATCGGTCCGGTGTGCGGTTCGAGTCCGGTGAACAGCCGGAAGGCGTCGGCCGCCTGGAAGACGGCCATGCCGCCGCCGTCGAGCGTGCGGCAGCCCAGCGCGCGGGCCTCGCGCAACAGCTCGGTCTCCAGCGGCCGGTAGACGATCTCGGCCACCCACAGCTCGGGCCTGAGCAGCGCGACCGGCAGCGGCAGGCCCGGGTGCGCGACCATGCCGGTCGGTGTCGCGTGGACGAGCCCGTCCGCCGCGGCGAGCCGCTCGGCCAGCGCACCGCTCGGAGCGGACACCGCACGGCCCGGCCCGAAGCGCGAGGCCAGCGCGGCGGCGAGGGCTGCGGCTCGGGCCGGGTCGATGTCGACGAGGGTGACCCGGTCGACACCAAGGTTCAGCAGCGCGTGCGCCACCGCGGCGCCCGCCCCGCCCGCGCCGAGCTGTACGACGTCGCCGGTCGGCGCGTCGGCCAGGCCACGGGCGAAGGACTGGGCGAAGCCGGTGGCATCGGTGTTGTGCCCGATGGCGCGCCCGTCCCTGAAGACGACCGTGTTCACCGCCCCGAGCTCGGCGGCCTCGGGGGCGAGCTCGTCCAGGTGCTCGACGACGAGCTGTTTGCAGGGGTGGGTGATGTTGAGGCCGTCGAAGCCGAGGCGATGGGCGGCGTGCACCAGTTCGCCGACGGCCTCGGGTGCGACGCCCAGCGTGTCGATGTCGAGGGTGCGGTAGACGAGGCGCACACCGTGCCGGTCCCCCTCGCGCTCGTGCAGGGCGGGACTGAGGGAGGGGCCGATGCCGGAGCCGATCAGGCCGGTGAGGTACGAGGTCATCAAGGGTTCCTGTGGGTCGGCTTGGCACGGTCGATCAAGGGGTTGCGGCTCCGGCTGGTCAGAGGGCGGCCGCCTCACGGGCCTTCGCCGGTTCCGTCGCGTCCCCGGTGCGCAGGCCAAGATCGGCCGTGGGTACGCGGTGCGTCTCGCGCCCCGTGGCCACGGCGATCGCGCAGATCGCGCAGAAGACGGCGGTGAAGATCGCGACGCCGAGCCAGTTGTCGCCGTCGGGGCCGGCGATCTGCGCCGCGAAGGTCACCGCGAAACCGGCCACGGCGAAGCCGATCTGGGTGCCGATGGCCATGCCTGACAGCCGGACCTTGGCGGGGAACATCTCGCCGTAGAACGAGGGCCAGATGCCGTTGGCCGCGCTGTAGACGACGCCGAAGAGCAGCACTCCGGTGACGAAGACCAGCGGGTAGCTGCCGGTCGATATCGCCCACAGATAGACGAAGATCATGACTCCGCTGCCGAGCGCCCCGACGAGGAAGACGGGCTTGCGGCCGATGCGGTCCGAGAGCCCGGCCCAGAGCGGGATGGCGAGCAGGGCCACCGCGTTGGCGCTGCCCGCGACCCAGAGCATGCCCGTCTTGTCGAGTCCGACCGCGTCACTGGTGGCGTACGAGAGGGCCCAGACGGAGAAGATCGTGCTGACCGTCGCGATGAGCGCCGCCGCGACCACCCGCAGGACGTCTGCCCAGTGGTTCCTGAGCAGCTCCGCCAGCGGCATCCTGGCCACCTCCTTGTCCGCGGAGACCTGTTGGAAGACGGGGGTCTCCTCGAGGGTGCGGCGGATGACGTACCCGGCGACCGCGACGAAGGCGCTCAGCAGGAACGGGATGCGCCAGCCCCAGGCGTAGAGCTGCTCGTCCGGCAACGCGGCGACCGGCAGGAACACCAGGGTCGCGAGGAGCTGTCCGGCCTGGGTCCCGTTCAGGGTGAAGCTCGTGTAGTAGCCGCGCCGATGTTCCGGCGCATGCTCCAGTGTCATCGCGTTCGCGCTGGCCTGTTCACCGGCCGCGGACAGGCCCTGGAACACCCGCATCAGCACGAGCAGCACCGGGGCGACGGTGCCGACCTGCGCGTACGTGGGCAGGCAGCCGATGAGGAAGGTGGAGAGACCCATGAGGACCAGCGTCCAGACCATGATCTTCCGGCGCCCGAGCCGGTCACCGAAGTGGCCGAGCACGAGCGCCCCGAGGGGCCGGGCGGCGTACGCGACGCCGAAGGTCGCCATCGAGATCAAGGTGGCGGTGGCCGGGTCGTCCGGGTCGAAGAAGACCTTGGGGAAGACCAGGGCCGCGGCACTCCCATAGATGAAGAAGTCGTAGTACTCCAGCGCGCTGCCGATCCAGGCGGCGAAAGCGGCCTTGCGTGGTCGGCCTTGGGGTGGCGCGGCCGACGGCCGGCCTGCCTGTGGGTGAGCGGACACGTGAACTCCTCGGGGACGGAACGGGTGGCGAGCGGTGCACACCCGGCACGTGCAGTTAACACACTAGATAGTTAATTAACTTGGCAGTGATGTTGGCCCGCCCTTCGGGCCGTGTCAATACATCTGGCGGCAACACATACGGCGGGGCCCTGAAGACCTCGATCGCGGTCTTCAGGGCCCCGGAAAGGGACTGCGTCAGCGGCGCACGCGCGGCATCCCCAGCCCGATCCAGGAGATGATCTCGCGCTGGATCTCGTTGTTGCCGCCGCCGAAGGTGAAGATGACGGCGCTGCGGTAGCCGCGTTCCAGTTCGCCGTGGAGGACGGCGCCCGCCGAGCCCTCCTTGAGCGAGCCGGCCGAGCCGACCACCTCCATGAGCCAGGCGTACGCGTCCCTGCGCGCCTCGGAGCCGTACACCTTCACGGCGGAGGCGTCCTGGGGGGTGAGGGTGCCCTCCTGGACGGCGTTCACCATCTGCCAGTTGAGGAGTTTCATCGCATCCAGTTTGGTGTGCGTCCTGGCCAGGCGCTGGCGGACCCAGCCGAGGTCGATGACGCGGCGGCCGTCGGCGAGCTTGGTGTCGGCCGCCCAGCGCTGCACGTTGTGGAAGGCGCGGATGGCCATCGTGCCGTGCGCGGCGAGCGTGACGCGTTCGTGGTTCAGCTGGTTGGTGATCAGCCGCCAGCCCTTGTTCTCCTCGCCCACGCGACGCGAGACGGGGACGCGGATGTTCTCGTAGTAGCTCGCCGTGGTGTCGTGCGAGGCAAGGGTGTTGATGATGGTGCAGGAGTAGCCGGGGTCGCTCGTCGGTACGAGGAGCATGGTGATGCCCTTGTGGGGCGGGGCGTCCGGGTCGGTGCGGACGGCGAGCCAGACCCAGTCGGCCGTGTCGCCGTTGGTGGTCCAGATCTTCTGACCGTTGACCGTGTAGTGGCCGGTGGCCTCATCGCCTTCGCGGACCGCCTTGGTCTTGAGCGCCGCGAGGTCGGTGCCCGCGTCCGGCTCGCTGTAGCCGATCGCGAAGTCGAGCTCGCCGGAGAGGATCTTCGGCAGGAAGTACGCCTTCTGCTCGTCGGTGCCGAACTGCATCAGGGTCGGCCCGACGGTGTTCAGGGCCATCAGGGGCAGCGGGACGCCGGCCTGTGCCGCCTCGTCGAAGAAGATGAACTGCTCCATCGGCGAGAGCCCACGCCCGCCGTACTCCTCGGGCCAGCCGACGCCGAGCCAGCCGTCGGCCCCCAGGCGGCGGATGGTCTCCCGGTAGAACCGCTTCTGGGCCGCGGGGTCGGCGTATCGGGCGTAGGCGTTGTCGGGCACCAGCTCAGCGAAGTACGTGCGCAGCTCGGTGCGCAACTGCCGCTGCTCAGGCGTGTATTCGAGGTGCACGGCCCCTCCTGCTTTCGCTGGCTCCCCGGGCGTGGGCTTGACGGCGCACACAGTAGAACGCGTTTCAGAAATAGGGAATGGCGGTGACGCATGTGCCCGCGTGTGCCGCCCGGATGAGATCCCAGTTTGGTGAACGCCGACATAAGGAGATCTCCGATGCTCAGCAGGAACGGCACCCGCAGGAACACCGCCTACTTCGCCTCCTTCGCCGCGGCGGGAGTCCTGTTGCTCTCCGCCTGCGGCGACGGGGGCGGTCACGACCGCGCCGCCGCCTCCGGCTTCATGGACCTCGCGCTGAAGGCCGGAACCGGACCAGGCAGCGCCCGCGAGCAGCGCCATCCTCTTCGACGACGCCAACTTCTCGGATAACGGCCCAGCGCAGGGTGTCGCGGGCGAGGGCTGCCAGAACGTCACCCGCCCGAAGGTGACGTCGTCCATCTCCGTGAGCGGCTCGATGAAGCTCTGGACATCCCCCGACGGCAAGGGCACGTCCAAGGTCAGCGGTGACGTGGCCGACTTGTCCACCATCGGCTTCGACAACAAGATCAGCTCGGTGACGTTCGGCTAGGACCGCGGACCGGCGACGTACAGCACCTGCGCCGCGCCCCACTCGACAAAGCCCTCCGCCTGCTCCATGCCGATCGACTCGAGCAGGCGACGCGACCGGACATTGGCCTCTTGCGTGACCGCGACCATCTCCGAAGCGCCGGAGGTGGTCGCTTCACGCACCCAGCCGACGGCGGCGGCGACCGCCTCACGGCCGTACCCGAACCCCCAGTGTTCGGGCAGCAGTTGATACGACACCTCGGTCCGCCCGGCCCGCCGCCCATCGGGTTCCAGCTGTACCCCGCCGATCACCGGTCCGCCCGCGCGCAGCGTCACGCTGAAGGCGCCGCGCGTACCGACGCAGTGCTGCTCGCGCACGCGAAGTGTCTCCTTGTCGACCGGCCCGCCCAGATGGCGGCGGACGTCCGCGTCCGTCCAGAGCCGCGCCATGGCGGGGACGTCGTCTGCCTCGATCGGGCGCAGGACGAGGCGGTCCGTGGTGAGGGTGGCGGGCCAGGGGAACGTGCTCGGTGATCGCGACATGGGCCCGATCCTGCCGGACCCGCCCCCTGGGCACGCGAACAGGTCCGCCCCGGCAGCGAAGTCGCTGCCGGGGCGGACCTGAGTCAGCCGAAGTTCACTCAGCCGAGAAGGCCGAGCGCCTTGTTCAGCGTGGCGGACGGGCGCATGACCGCTGCGGCCTTGGCCTCGTCGGGCTGGTAGTAGCCGCCGATGTCGGCGGGCGAGCCCTGGACGCCGTTCAGCTCGTCGACGATGGTCTGCTCCTGCTCGACCAGCGTCTTGGCCAGCGGGGCGAACTCCTTGGCCAGCTCCGCGTCAGCGGTCTGCTTGGCCAGCTCCTGGGCCCAGTACATGGCCAGGTAGAAGTGGCTGCCGCGGTTGTCGATGCCGCCGACGCGACGGGTCGGCGACTTGTCCTTCTCCAGGAACGTCGCCGTGGCGCGGTCGAGGGTGTCGGCAAGGACCTGGGCGCTGGCGTTGTCCGTGGTCTGCGCGAGGTGCTCGAAGCTGGAGGCCAGGGCGAGGAACTCACCCAGGCTGTCCCAGCGCAGGTAGTTCTCGCGGACCAGCTGCTGGACGTGCTTGGGGGCGGAGCCGCCCGCGCCCGTCTCGAAGAGGCCGCCGCCGTTCATGAGCGGAACGATGGAGAGCATCTTGGCGCTGGTGCCGAGCTCCAGGATCGGGAACAGGTCCGTGAGGTAGTCACGGAGGACGTTGCCGGTCACCGAGATGGTGTCCTCGCCACGACGGATGCGCTCCAGGGAGAACGCGGTCGCGTCCACGGGCGACATGATCTCGATCTGCAGACCGTCGGTGTCGTGCTCGGGCAGGTACGCCTTGACCTTCTCGATGAGCTGCGCGTCGTGCGCGCGGGTCTCGTCGAGCCAGAACACGGCCGGCGAGCCGGTCGCGCGGGCGCGGTTGACGGCCAGCTTGACCCAGTCGCGGATCGGGGCGTCCTTGGCCTGGCACATCCGGAAGATGTCGCCGGTGGAGACGGCCTGCTCCAGGACGACGTCGCCGGCCTCGTTCAGGACGCGCACCGTGCCGGGCGCGGCGATCTCGAAGGTCTTGTCGTGGCTGCCGTACTCCTCGGCCTTCTGCGCCATGAGGCCGACGTTGGGCACCGAGCCCATGGTCGCCGGGTCGAAGGCGCCGTTGGCGCGGCAGTCGTCGATGACGACCTGGTACACGCCGGAGTAGCTGGAGTCGGGAAGCACCGCGAGGGTGTCGTGCTCGCCGCCGTCCAGGCCCCACATGTGGCCGGACGTACGGATCATCGCGGGCATCGAGGCGTCGACGATGACGTCCGAGGGCACGTGCAGGTTCGTGATGCCCTTGTCGGAGTCGACCATGGCCAGCTCGGGGCCCTCGGCCAGTTCGGCCTCGAAGGACGCCTTGATCTGCTCGCCCTCGGGCAGCGCGCCGAGGCCGTTGAGGATGCCGCCGAGCCCGTCGTTCGGGGTCAGGCCCGCGCCGGCGAGCGCCTCTCCGTACGCGGCGAACGTCTTCGGGAAGAAGGCGCGCACGACGTGGCCGAAGATGATCGGGTCGGAGACCTTCATCATCGTGGCCTTGAGGTGCACCGAGAACAGGACGCCGTCGGCCTTGGCCTTGGCGATCTGCGCGGTGAGGAACTCACGCAGCGGACCGACGCGCAGCACGGAGGCGTCGACGACCTCGCCCGCGAGGACCGGTACGGACTCGCGCAGCACGGTGGTGCTGCCGTCCTCGCCGGTGAACTCGATGCGCAGGGTGTCGCCCGCGGCGATGACCGTGGACTTCTCGGTGGAGCGGAAGTCGTCGACGCCCATGGTGGCGACGTTCGTCTTCGAGTCGGCCGTCCAGGCACCCATGCGGTGCGGGTGCGCCTTGGCGTAGTTCTTCACCGAGGCAGGGGCGCGGCGGTCGGAGTTGCCCTCGCGCAGGACCGGGTTGACGGCGCTGCCCTTGACCTTGTCGTACCGGGCGCGGATGTCCTTCTCCGCGTCGGTCTTCGGGTCGTCCGGGTAGTTCGGCAGCGCGTAGCCCTGCGACTGGAGCTCGGCGACGGCCGCCTTCAGCTGCGGGATCGAGGCCGAGATGTTCGGCAGCTTGATGATGTTCGCGCCGGGCGTCTTGGCCAGCTCGCCCAACTCGGCGAGGGCGTCGTCGATGCGCTGGCTCTCCTCGAGGAACTCGGGGAAGAGAGCGATGATGCGCCCCGCCAGGGAGATGTCACGGCTCTCCACGGCGACCCCGGCCGTCGAGGCGTAGGCCCTGACCACCGGCAAGAACGAATACGTCGCGAGGGCCGGGGCCTCGTCAGTCTGGGTGTAGATGATGGTCGAGTCAGTCACCGGGTGCTCCGCTCCACGTCTGCAACATTGCTCGACATCAAGATATCTCCTGATCGCCCATGGCCACGAAGCGGCCCCGCATTGCGGGCGTCACAGCCCGTGGCCCGCGTCACGCTCCGTGGTGCAGGCCGCCACGGATGGTTGCTGTCCGGTTCCCACAAGGTCCGGTCCGTTGTTCCTGGCGGTGACAGGGCCCTTGCGGTCGGGCCCGCGCGGCGAGGATGAGCGGGTGATCGCTCCCCCGGACATCGCTCCCCTGGACCCCGCTTCCCTGGACCCCGCTCCCCTGGACCCTGCAGACCCCGCCTTCGCGCGCGACCCGTATCCGTACTACGCGCGCCTCCGAGACCGGGGGCCCGCCGTGCGGGTCCCACTCGCCAACGGGACGTACGCCTGGCTCGTCACCGGATACGAGCGGACGCGGGCCGTGCTCGCCGACGCCCGCTTCTCGAACGTGCCCCCGCGGGGCGCCGGGCGGCCGAAGGGTGACTCGCCCGCGCAGCGTGCCCGCGCCTGCCTGGCCCGGCACATGCTCAACTCCGATGCGCCCGACCACACCCGGCTGCGGCGGCTGACCACCGCGGCGTTCGCCCCGCGCCGCGTCGACGCGCTGGGGCCGCGGATCGAGGAGCTGACCGCCGGGCTCCTGCGGGAGATGGAGCTACGGCTGCGGCGCGAGGGGAGCGTGGACCTCGTGGACGCCTTCGCCTTTCCGCTGCCCGTCCTCGTGATCGGTGAGGTGCTCGGGGTGCCGGAGGCCGACCGGGCGGATCTGCGGGACTGGACGTACCGGGTGGGCTCGCCGGCCGACGCGCTGGAGCCGGGCGCGGTGGACGAGGCGTGGACAGGTCTGTACGCCTACTTCTCCGAGCTGATCGCCCGCAAGCGCCGCGCACCCGGCTCCGACCTCTTCAGCGCACTCACGCAGGACGCGACGGGGGGCGGGCTCGACGACGGCGAACTGCTCGCCATGGCGTTCCTCCTCCTGTTCGCGGGCTACGAGACCACGATGAACCTCCTTGCGTCGGCGTCGCTGCTGCTGCTCACCCACCCCGAGGAGCCGACGGCCGCGCGGCATGATCCCGCGCGGTGGCCTGCCGTCGTGGAGGAGACGCTGCGGCACGCCAGCCCGCTGGAGGGCACGACGTGGCGGCACACGACCGAGGAGGTGGACCTCGGCGAGGGTGTGGTCATACCCGCGGGCGCCTCCGTCCTCGCGGTACTCGCCGCCGCCAACCGCGACCCCCGGCACTTCCCTGACCCGGACGCCTTCCGTCCGGCCCGCTATCTGGCAGGGTCCGGTGATACGCGCCCGGCGCCGCACGCCGCCTTCGGCCATGGGCCGCACTTCTGCGTCGGCTCCCGGCTGGCCCGCCTGGAGGCCACGATCGCACTCCCCCGCCTCCTGGCAGCCTTCCCCACCCTGCGCCTGACGGCCGACCCGGCCCAACTCCCCTACCGTCCAGGCCTCTTGGTCCGCGGCCCACGCCACGTCCCCGTAACGACGGCTCCATCCCCCGTGCGGGCCGTCAGCGGGTGAGTAGCAGCGCGTCGCCCACCGCGCGCTCGGTGCCGTCCGACGGGGAGTTGATCACCTTTCCGTTCACCGCCATGGTGACGGACCCGCCGCCGTCCAGGGCCATGGCCCGCACCGCGCCGAGCGACTTCATCAGCTCAGCGCCCTCGTTCAGGCCGAACCCGTCGCTGAATCCGGGCTGTCGGCCGTCCGCGCCGACCAGGAGCATGCGGCCCTTCCGGTCGACGCCCAGGAGCATGCGCGGGTTGCGCTTGATGCCCCAGGTGTACGCGAAAGAGGGGTCACCGGCGCGCTCGATGCCGTCGGCGGCGTAGTTCACCGCGACCTTGCCCCCGCGCACCAGCTCGGGGCCGCCGTTGACGATGTCGTCCTGCGGGCCCAGCTTCAGCTCCCGGCCCCCTTCGTCCAGGATCCGCTCCCGCACCTTCACACCGCCGCCCGGCTTCGCGTGCGTACGCAGCCAGGACGCGCCCGAGCCGATGCCCGCCAGGACGCTGCCGCCTTCCGGCACCGCGCCGCCGCGCGCACGCACCTCCTGGACCTGTCCACTCGCGTCAAGGACCGCCTCCACGCCCTCGCCCGCCGGAGTCTCCGTGCCGAGTTCGTCGGTGAACCTCACGATCTCGTCGGGGTCGGTGCAGGTCACGTCGTGCTGCGGCCGCTCGGTCGGGGCATCGCCGCCCACACCGCCGCAGTTGCGCACCAGACCCGGTACGCGATTGACGCCGTCCACGACCGCGGACGCGGCGCCCGCGCGGACCCGGAGCTCCGTGCTGAGCTTCTTGAACTCCGGGCGCAGGCCGTCGCCGCGGAGCACCGCCGCGATCCGGCCGTCGGTCGCCGCGCTCTGCAACTCGCCGTCGTACGCGGCGATGCCGGCCGACGCGCCCGGCACGCCGTCCTTGCCCTCCATGACGAAGAAGCCCGCGTTGACACCGAGCAGGGCGTCGTCGCCGGTGGCCATGTCGCTCACCGTCTCCCGGCCCGCGACGCCCTTGCCGTACGTGCCCTTCATCGCGCCGCGGTAACGCTTCGGGTCGACGATGGCCACCTCGACCCGAGCGGTTCCCGTACCGGGCACACCGTCGGCGCCGGTCCACTCGCTGACCGCGTCGAACCCGGCGGCGGCGAGCTCCTTCCGCGCGGCGTCGGCGTCGGCCCGTGCGGTGTACTCCCCCACCCTGACCCGCACCCCGATCACCCCGCGCCGGTCGGAGCCCCGCGGCCACGCGACGGGTTCGGCACGCGCGTCGAACCCCGCGCCACGCACCCGCTGCGCCAGCGCATCCGCGTCCCGCTCACCGGCGAGGTGAGCCCCGCCGGCCCGCACCGTGACCTTCCAGTGGTCGGCACCGGGACGGCCCGAGACGCTCCCCTGGTACAGGTCGACCCCGGAGGCGAGGCGATCGTGCTGCCAGTCCGCGATCGGCCGAGGGACAGCGGCAGTTGACGCCGCGGCGGCCGCCGCGGTGTCCCCGTACCGGTCGACCACGGCACCTGGGGTGAGAAGTCCCGCCGCGGCGACGGCGACCACCGTCACCTTCCCGGCAGCTCTGAACGGCAACGGACGGCATGCGAGGGCCACGGAAACTCCTAGGTCGCGTCGGTACACCGCAGCGAACGCGAGCGCGCGGGCGGCGATCGATCCCAGGAGTGAATACCAGAAGTCCGGCCGGAAAACAGGGGCCGCGCCCCCTCCTCGGGGCCCGCACCCCGCAGTGGGGTCCGGAATCAGTCGCCTTGCCCCGTGGAACGCGCGCGGTGCCGCCGTACCGCGTCGCGGTTGGCGCACCGCTGGGAGCAGTAGCGCCGGCGCCCGGTGCGGGAGGTGTCGGCGAAGATCGTGGCGCACTCGGTCACGGAGCACCTCCGGAGCCGGCGCATGCCCCGCCCCGCCAGATGCAGGGCCGTACCGACGGAGATCAGCTGGAATGGGAGGGCGCCGAGCGGCTGCCGGTCGTCGCGGTAGTGCAGGTGCCAGCCCGAGCCCGCGTGGTCGGTCAGCCGCGGGTGGGCCGCGGACGCCGCGAGCATCCCGTTGAGCAGCTCCGCGCGTTCGTCCTCGTCGGCGGCGTCGACGACCTTCTCCCAGGCGTCCAGTGCTTCCTGGGCGCGGTCGAGATCCTCCGGTGTGACGGGACGCTCCCTCTTCGGCTTCGGCTGGTACGGGCCGTGGGTCACCTACGTGACCGAATCGGCTCCGCCGGACAGGACCGGGTTCGCGCTCGGGCTCGCCATGTCCGTCAACCAGGTCGCCATCGTGGTGATGCCGCCCGTCCTCGGCCTGCTCAAGGACCTCACCGACAGCTTCGTACCGTGCGATGACCGCCGTCGCACTGGCTCTCTGGGCCCGGATGCGGACGGGCAACCGGCCCCGCTCGTGTGGCCGACACGGCGTGTGCGGTCCACCGTGAACCCGTACGAGGTGTTGCCGCGACAGCGGCGGGTAGCCGGGCCACCGCACCGGATTCCGCCGTGTGACCGCGCGGAACGACGTGACGAGGTACTGGAGGAACACCGTGAGCGAGGAGCAGCCCGAGACCCGGGGCGACGAAGAGACGCCCGTACCGAGGGATCTGCCCGATCAGCAGGCGTCGGACGGGGAGGACCGCTGGGAGCCGGACGACGAATCGGCCACCACCGGCAACGCCCCGGACGCCGACGACGACGTACCGGACACGGACGAGGCGGGCACCGGCCCGCGCGGTACGCCGCACACCGACGGCGAGCACCCGGACCAGCCGGTGCCGGACGAACCCGCCGACTGAGCCGGAGCCCGCGCGGGGCTTCGGCTCACTCGGCCGAGACGGCCAGGACGAAGGAGTGGCCCGCCGGGTCGCTGTAGGTACGGGTGTCCCGGGGGCCGGAGTTGTCCTTGGCGTCCACGGGCCGGGCGCCCAGGCCGACGGCCTCGCGCTCCGCCTCGTCCATGTCGCCGCGGGCCACCAGGATCCTCAGGTGCGCCTGCTGCGAGTCCTCCGGCCGCGGCCAGCTCGGCGGGGCGTAGCCGTAATCCCGGTGGACCGCCAGGCAGACGCCGTGCTCGTCGAAGACCTCGACATAGTCGGGATCCTTGCTCAGGCGGGCCGTGCCCCCGAGCAACCCCGCGTAGAACTCCGCGAGCTCCTCGGGCTTCGCGCAGTCCAGGACGATCACCGTGGTCTTCTTGACAGCCATGGGTCCCTCTCACGTCGACAAACAGCGACGGGCAGCCGTCTCGTCCGGCCACCCGCGTCTGTCCGGGTGCCCCGCTTCGCCCGCCTCAACCGGCGTCCGTCCGCGGGAGGTGGCCGACTGATCCGCGGTGCGATCGTCGGCGTAGAGTCGAACTCCACTACCACGGCGCCTTGTTCGAGGGGCGATATCGCGACGAAGTGATCAGCTGGGCGGAGTGTTCCGACTCTCCGTCATCCGCGCCGTGCCGGGTGACTAGCATGGCGCGATGTGTGGCCCGGAAGATCGCCGTCCTCTTTGGTGTTCCCGCCGGGCCCGCGGCCGATGTGTGTGATCGGTCGGCTCGTTGCTTACCTGCACTCAAGGACCGAGGGACCGCTGAATGCCCGTGCCTGCTCCTCCCAGCCCGCACCGAATAGCGAAGGCGCGCCGCCGCGCGTCGGCCGTGCCCGTGGTCGTGCTGGTGGTGACCGCAGTGGCCGGCGCCGTCGCGAGCGTCACGGCACCGGACAACGCCCGGGTCTGGACTGCGGCTTCGGTCGCGGCCGGCTGGCTGTGTCTGGCGGTCGCCCTCGTGACGAGTTCACTGCTCGTCACGAGGATCCGCGGGGCCGCCGAGGCGGACCGCTCCGAGGCCTCTTCCCTCAAGGCGCAGCTCGCGCGCCAGGGGGCCGAGTCCGCGCACCTGGTGAACGTCACGCTGCCGACCGTCGTGAAGCGGCTGCGCGACGGGTCGAGCGCGGGTGAGACCTTGGCGCAGACGGCTCCCCCGTCCGATCCACAACTGCGCCAGGTGGTCCAGGAGTTCGCGACCGTGGTGGAGGAGGCCGTGCGGCACGCCGCCGCCGTCGAGGCCCGCCACGACCAGACAGAGGGCCAACTCGCCCAGGCCGCCGAGGAGTTGGACCAGCTTACGGCGGTCACACTGCCCGCCGCGATCGAGCGGCTGCGTGACGGCGCGTCCGCCGACACGGTCCTGGCCGGCCTCGAATGGCCGCACAACGCCTTGCTGCGCGTGCCCGCCGAGTCGTTCGTACGGGAGCTCGCCTACAGCGAGCGGCGCGCCGCGGCCGCCCAGGCGGCCTCCGCCAAGGCGCTGAGCCGGGTGCAGGCCAAGTCCGTGGGCATGCTCGCCGACCTGCGGGACATGCAGGAGCGGCACGGCGTGGAGGTCTTCGGCGACCTGCTCCGCCTCGACCACAGCACCTCCCAGCTGGGGTTGATGACCGACCGCCTCGCCCTGCTGATGGGTGGCCGCTCCAGCCGCGCCTGGAACAAGCCGATCGTCATGGAGAGCATCCTGCGCGGCGCGGTGGGCCGGATCTCCGCCTACCAGCGTGTGCGGCTGCACTGCTCGACGACCGTGGCGATCGCCGGGTTCGCGGCCGAGGGCGTCATGCACGTGCTCGCCGAACTCATGGACAACGCGGCGAACTTCTCCCCGCCCATCGACGAGGTGCACGTCTATGTGGAGGAGCGCAGCGCCGGGATCGTCGTGACGATCGAGGACAGCGGCCTGAAGATGGCCGACGCGGCGATGCGCCGTGCGGAGGAGTCGGTCTCCGGCCACGTGACGGACCTGGCATCGCTGCAGGGCACCCGTCTCGGCCTCGCGGTGGTCGGGCGCCTCGCCGCCAAGTACGGCATGAGCGTCAACTTCCGCCCGTCCTCGCGCGGCGGCACGGGCGTGGTGGTGCTCCTGCCGCTCCAGCTCATGGCCCAGCAGCGCGACCCCGCCCCGCAGCATCTCGCACCCCGGAGCGCCGAGCCGACGCCCGCGGCGGTCCCGGCCCAAACGCCCGCCCCGGTGGGAGCGACCGACCCGGTGGCCCAGGAAGCCGCAGCCGTCCCGGAGCAGCCCGCCGCCCCGGAGGCGGCCGCGGCCCCCGCAACCCCCGCGCGGCCCGCGGCCGCTGCGGACGCCACCCTGCCGCCGGCGCAGCCCCGCCCCGCCGCCGCCACGACGAACGGTCTGCCCGTGCGGGCGCCCGGCCGCACCATGGCCGAGGCGGAGCGCGAGCGTCAGCAGCGCAGGGCGGCGTCCGATGCCGCCGCCGCGGCGGGGGCCGGGACGCTCTCCGGCGAGGCGGGTCTTCCGCCGCGTGACGCCGGTTCCCGTTTCGGCGCCTTCCACCGTGCGCGGCGGGCGGCGGGCGACGTGCCCGGCTCCCCCGCGGCACCCGAGTCCGCCGCCGATTCCGGGCCGCCGCCCGCCGAGTAGACCGAAGCCACCCGCACGGCGCCCGGGCTCTGGCGCCCCCTTCCCCGCTCGAGATCGTGAGATTGGAGGGACGGGCAGGTGACCGGCAGACCCGGCGCACCTCGCCCCACCTACCATGCAGACCACTGACAACAGCCTGACCTGGCTCCTGCAGAGCCTTCTGAAGCGCACCCCCGGTACGCGGCACGCCCTGGTGCTCTCCCGGGACGGCCTGAAGCTGTGCTGGAGCGAGCATCTGACGCTCGACCAGGCTGACCAGCTGGCGGCGATCTGCTCCGGCATCCAGGCACTGGCGCAGGGCGCGTCCATGGAGTTCGGCGACGGGACCGGAGGCGTCCGGCACTCCATGACCGAGTTCCACGGCGGGTTGCTCTTCATCGTCGAGGCCGGCCAAGGCGCGCATCTGGCGGTCGTGGCCGAGGAGAACGCCGATCCCGGAGTGGTGGGCCATCAGATGACCGAACTGGTCGAGCAGATCGGTGAGCACCTGCGCGCCGAGCCGCGCGGGCAGAGCGAAGGCAGCGGCTCCTCGTGACGCCGCGCAGGCCCGTGGACATCGGTGATCCGGACCGGCTCTACACGGTCACCGGTGGCCGCAGCCGCGCCGACGACGATTCGTTCGACCTGGTCACTCTGGTGGTGAGCGAGTGCGAGCCCACTGCCGGGATGCAGTCGGAGCACGTACGGATCCTCGAACTGTGCCGGCATCCGACAGCCGTGGTGGAGATCGCGGCGGAGACGAAGCTGCCGATCACGGTGGTGCGGATCCTGCTCGGTGACCTGCTCGCGATGGGCCGGATCACCGCCCGCCACCCCCGCGCGGCCTCCGCCGCCTCCATCCCCGATTCCGCCCTTCTCAAGGAGGTGCTCCATGGGCTCCGCAACATCTGAGCTGCCCTCCCGTACGCCGCTTTCCGACACTGCCGAGACCGGCCTGAAGATCGTCGTCGTGGGCGGCTTCGGGGTCGGCAAGACCACGCTGGTCCGGTCGGTCAGCGAGATCCGTCCGCTGAACACCGAAGAGGTGATGACGCAGGCAGGCGTCGGCGTCGACGAGACGACCGATGTGGCCGCCAAGACCACGACGACGGTGGCGTTCGACTTCGGTCGCATCAGTCTCAACGAGCGTGTGGTGCTGTATCTGTTCGGCGCACCCGGCCAGGAGCGCTTCTGGTTCCTGTGGGACCGGCTCTTCTCCGGCACGCTCGGCGCGGTCGTCCTGGTCGACACGCGGCGGATGGACGACTCCTGGTACGCCATCGACCGGCTCGAACACCACAAGACGCCGTTCGTGGTGGCCGTCAACCGGTTCGACGACGACACCTCCACGCATTCCCTGGACGAGATCCGGCAGGCGCTCGCACTGCCCGACCATGTGCCGCTGATCGACTGCGACGCACGGGTGAGGTCGTCCGGCAAGGACGTCCTGATCACCCTCGTGGACCACCTCTACGCACTGGCCATGGCCCAGGAGATGACACCGTGACCGAGCCGACCGGATCCTCTTTGCCGCAGAGCCCGCCGCCCGGGTGCCCGGCCCACGCGGGGGCGGGCCCCGTGCGCCTGGGCGGTCTGGAGTACCAGCAGACGCCTTCGCAGCTCTACCGCAGCCTGCGCAAGGAGCACGGCGCGGTCGCGCCGGTCCTCCTGGACGGTGACGTGCCCGCATGGCTGGTGCTCGGCTACTCCGAGGTCAGCTATGTGACAGGACACGACGAGCTGTTCGCCCGTGACTCGCGCCGCTGGAACCAGTGGGAGCACATTCCCGCCGACTGGCCGCTGTTGCCGTTCGTGGGCTACCAGCCGTCGGTCCTGTTCACCGAGGGCGAGGAGCACCAGCGCCGGGCCGGGGTGATCACTCAGGCCCTCGAAGGGGTCGACCAGTTCGAACTCGCCCGGGACAGCGCCCGGATCGCCGACCGGCTCATCGCCTCGTTCGCCGGCAGCGGCCAGGCCGAGCTGATGAGCGCGTACGCGCACGCCCTGCCGATGGTGGCCGCGGTACAGATCTGCGGTATGCCGCACGAGGGCACGGACACGCAGCAACTCGTGGACGACCTGCGGATCTCGCTGGACGCGGCGGAGGGCGACGACCCCGTGGCGGCGTACACCCGCGTCGGGGAGCGGATCCAGCTCCTGGTCAAGGAGAAGCGGGAGAAGCCCGGCGCGGACGTCACGTCGCGGATGCTGCTGCACTCGGCGGGCCTCACCGACGAGGAGATCGTCCAGGACCTGATCTCCATCATCGCGGCGGCGCAGCAGCCGACGGCCAACTGGATCTGCAACACGCTGCGGTTGATGCTGACCGACGAGCGGTTCGCCCTGAACGTGTCCGGCGGGCGGCTGAGCGTGGGTGAGGCGCTCAACGAGGTGTTGTGGCTCGACACCCCCACCCAGAACTTCATCGGCCGCTGGGCGGTGCGTGACACCCAGCTCGGCGGGCGGCAGATCCGGGCGGGCGACTGTCTGGTGCTCGGCCTCGCCGCGGCCAACACGGACCCGCAGATCTGGCCCGAGTCGCACGTCGGCCCGGAGAACTCCGCGCATCTCTCCTTCAGCCACGGCGAGCACCGCTGCCCGTACCCTGCTCCGCTGCTCGCGGACGTCATCGCCAGGACCGCGGTCGAGACGCTCCTGGAGCGGCTGCCCGACCTCGTCCTTGCGGTGGAGCCGCAGGAGTTGACCTGGCGCCCGTCCATCTGGATGCGCGGTCTGACGTCGCTGCCGGTGCAGTTCACGCCCGCGGCGCACTGACGCGGTGCCGGGGCGCCGCCGTTCGGGAGGCGCCCCGGTCGGGTCAGGCGGTGACGGGCGTGAAGACCACCGGCAGCGACTGCGGCCCGCGGGTGAACACCCCTTGCTCGACGGGGTCGAAGCCATCGGCGAGCCGCACGTCCGGCATCGCGTCCAGGAGTTGACCGACGCCGGTCTCCACCTCGGCCTTGGCAAGGAGGGCGCCCACGCAGAAGTGGCGGCCGAGGGCGAAGGAGAGGTGGTCGGCGGCGGCGGAGAAAGCGGTCGTCGTGGTCAGGTCGTCCCGGAAGATGTCGAAACGGTCCGGCTCGCGGTAGCGCTGCTCGTCGCGGTTGGCCGAGCCGATCAGGCAAGTGACGGTGGCTCCGGCGGGGATGGTGCCACCGGACACCTCCACGTCGGTCGCCGACTGCCGCATGATCATGTGGACCGGCGGCGTGTGACGCAGGGTCTCGGCGAAGGCGCGGGCGATGAGGGTCCGGTCCTGCCGGACGGCCTCGAGCTGCTCGGGGTTCATCAGAAGGTTGGCGAAGATGCTGGCGATCGCCTTGTCGGTGGTCTCGCCGCCCGCCGCGAGCAGCAGGCTGCAGAAGGCCTTGATGTCCTCGTCACTCATGCGTACGCCGTCGACCTCGGCGGCGCACAGCGCGGAGAGCAGGTCATCGCCCAGGTTCTCCCGGCGCTCCTGGATGATCGGGATCATGTACTCGGCGAACTCGACGCGGGTGCGTTCTCCGGACGCCGCGACCTCGGCGTCGCCCGACAGGTTGCCGAGGAAGGCGATGACGGTGGTGTACCAGCCGTGGAAGCGCGCGTGGTCGGCCTTGTCCAGGCCGAGCATGTCGGCGATCACGTTGACGGGGAAGCGGGTGGCGTAGCCCTCGACCAGGTCCACGCTTCCGGTGTGCCGGAAGGCGTCGATGAGTTCGCGGGAGTTGCGCTCGATGACCGGCAGGAACTTCTCCTGGAGGTCGCTGCCGCGGAACGCGGGGGCGACGAGCGCGCGCCGCACGGAGTGCTCCCGGCCGCTGAGCTGGAGGATCGTCTTGCCGTGGACGGGCTCGATCTGCCAGTCGTAGTTGTCGGTGGTGAACTGCGAGGCCTTGTCCTTGAACACGCGCTCGACGTCCGCGTACCGCGAGATGATCCAGCTCTGCGTCGCCTCGTGCCAGAAGAGCGGTGCTTTCTCCCGCATCGCCCGATAGGCCGGATAGGGATTCTCTGCGAACTCGGGCGAAAGGATGTCGGGGACCTGCTGCGCGGTGGACATGTGGCTCCTAGCTCGGAAAGAGGCAATGTGCACCAGGCTATTGATCACCTACGGGCCCAACCAGACCCCCTTGGCCGACTGTTGAGCGCTGCACTAATGTTGGCCGAAAACCCCCCTCTCCCCGCAGGATCAACCTACGGGGAGAGGGGGAGCAGCGGCGTCCCGCTGCCGGAGCCTCAGCAGCTGAGCTTGTCGCCCGGGGTGACGTTGAGGATCCCGGTGAACCGGGTGTAGTTGTTGATCCGGCTCTGCACCTGCTCGGGGTTCTTCCCGTCGCACTCCAGGCTTCCGTTGATGCTGCGGATCGTCTCGCCGAATCCCGCGCTGTTGACCATGGCGTTGTGCGGCGTCATGGTCCCCGGACCGTTCTGCGTGTTCCAGTACCAGAGGCCGGTCTTCCACGCCACGGCCGGGTCGTTCTGGACGAGGTCGGGGTTGTTCAGGAGGTCGATGTTCAGGGCGTCGCCCGCCGCCTTGTAGTTGAAGTTCCAGCTGAGCTGGATCGGGCCGCGGCCGTAGTACTTGTCGTTGCCCGCCGGGCAGCCATAGGGCTGCGAACTGTCGCAGTAGTGCGGGTAGTTCGCCGTGTTCTGCTCGACGACGTGGACCAGACCACCCGTCTCGTGGCTGACGTTGGCCAGGAAGGCGGCGGCCTCCTGCTTGCGTACGGTATCGCTGCCGGTCCCGGTGAATTCGGGATAGGCGCTGAGCGCCTCCTTGAGACCGCTGTAGGTGTAGAAGGAGTTCCGGTTCGGGAACATCTGGTTGAACTGGGCTTCACTGACGGGGAATTCGGCCGCGGCCTGCTTCCCCGCATCCGCCTTCTCCACCTTCTCCGCGGAGGCGTTGGGTGCGAGGGTCAGGAGAGTCAGTGCGGCGGCGGACGCGGTCGCGGTCAGTGCGGCAATTGCACGAGGACGCATGGGGGATCACTCCTTGGGCCGCCGGCGCGTGCGCGACCGGCCGCCGCGTGGTGGGGGGATGTGCGGCGGGGGATGTGCGGCCCGGAGCGCACCGGGCACACCAGGCACACCAGACACGCCGGGCACACCGGACCTGCGGCTATCCGGAATATCTCCCGCCGTTGGACTAGACCATACCGAGTGACGCATTCACGTCAAGAGGTCTTCGGATAACGGCAGTTGAGAGGCGGCGCGGGTACCTCAGGCCGTGCCCGGCCCGGCCAGCGCCTCGATCGCTCCGGCGACGTACGCGGCCCAAGGCCCCACGAACGGCCGCAGCTCCGCCCAGCGTTCCGCCTCCCCCGTCACGTACACGCTCCGCGCGTGGGCGAGCACGGGCCGGTGCGCCGCCGGGAGTCGCGCGAGCGCCCAGTCGGCCGCGGCGTCCTTGGACGTCAGGGCGCCGGTCTCCAGCGTCAGCCAGATCCGGGCCGGCGTCAGGACGACATTGCGCGTGTCCGAGTCGAGCTCCGCCAGCAGGTCCGGCACCCCGCCGACGATCGCGCGCGCGAGGTCCTCGCGGGGCACGGGAATCAGCACCTCCCCCGGCGGCGGCCCGGACAGCGGAGTGTCCGCGAGCAGCACCATCGTGATCAGGGGCGCGAGATCGGGGCTCCGTACCGGTGACGGCAACCGCCCGAGCTCGTACTCCCCCCCGCAGCCACTCCCCGTACTGGAACTCGCAGCGCGGCGGGTAGGTCCAGGGCACGACGTCGCGCCGGACGACGACCGTCAGCTCGACGGGACGCGCCTCCCCCCGGGCCGGCCAGACGGACAGATCCAGCAGCCCGTCGACGAGCCTCTCGCGCGAGCCGGCACTCACGGGCCGTTCCACGACGGCGAACAGGTCGATGTCGCTGTGCGGCCGCAATCCGCCGAGCGAGGCGGAGCCGTGGAGATAGATTCCGACGACGTCCGCGCCGAGCGTCTCGCGCACCAGGCGGACGGTGTCCTCGGTCTGTGTCACCACGGCCCTTTCGCACACGGCGGTCTCGTACGACGACGTGCGAGAGCGGGGGATGAACCGGTCACGATCGTAGAAATGCAGACCGCCCTAGGGCCAGCGAGTTTCCGACACGTCTGCCGCGAGCGTTCGCGGACGTACACTGAAGCGGTGTCGGGCAGGTCCCTGCTCCGCCCGGCCACCTGTGCTCAGCCCTCCACGACCCGGGACGAACCGGATCCGGTCCTCAAGCGACCAGTCGTACGGCGCACGGGTAGCGTTCCTCGGCCGTCTTGGCCCTTCGGCCCGCACGCAGATATCCCCCTGTGGGGCCCCGCTCGCCTGACGCGTATCACCGCGGACTCCGGCTCACCGTCGCCCTTGCCCCTCAGGCCGGGCGTGCGCGGTGTGCCGTGAGCCGCCTTCGAGGGGACTGTTGTGAAGCTCAGCGCACTGCTCGACGGGCACGACCACCACGTTCTGCACGGCGACCCGGGTGTCCCGGTCACCGCCGGAATGACCTTCGATGCCGGGCAAGTGACGTCCGGATCGCTGTACGTCGCCGTACCCGGCCACGAGGAGGGCGGGCCCGGGGGCATCGGCCGGGCGCTGGAAAGGGGGGCTGTGGCGGTCCTCGCCGAGGACGACGCACTGCCCGTCGACGGTTCCACCGGGGCGGCGTGCGTGGTGCGGGTGACCGACGCACGGGCGGCGGCCTCGCTCGTCGCCTCCCGGTACTACGGCGAGCCCGGCCGCTCGATGGACATCGTGGCGATCACGGGTACGAACGGCAAGACCTCCGTGTCGTACATGGTCGAGTCGGCGCTCAGGCTGGCCAAGGGCGCGAAGGTGGGGGTGATCGGCACCTCGGGCAGCCGGATCGGCACGGAGCGGATCCCGATGCCGCACTCGGTCCTGAGCACCCCCGAGTCGCCGGACCTGCAGTACCTCCTCGGCCACATGCGCGACCGCGAGACGAGCAGTGTGGTGCTGGAGGCCACGTCCATGGGTCTGCTGCAGCGGCGTCTGGACCATGTGCCCGTCGCCGTCGGTGTCTTCACCAATCTCACCCAGGACCACCTGGACGACCACGGGACCATGGAGCACTACAAGGACGCCAAGCTGCGCCTCTTCGCGGGTCTCTGCGACCGCGCGGTGGTCAACGCCGACGACCCCGTCAGCGCCGAGATCATGGCCCTGATGCCGGGGGCGGTGACCACGTACGGCCTGGACGCGCCGGCCGACTACCGGGCCAGCGACCTGGTGGTGGACGCGGCCGGCACTCGCTTCACGCTCCACCACGACGGCCGCAAGTACCCTGCCGCGATCCCGATTCCGGGCCGCTTCTCGGTGTCCAACGCGCTGGCCACGCTCGCCGCATGCCATCTGCTGGGGCATGAACTCCCCTCCCTCGTCGAGGCCCTGGACCGGATGCCGCCCACCCCGGGCCGCCTCGAGCGCTTCACCAGCGCGCGGGGCGCCTGCGTGATCGTCGACTACGCGCACTCGCCGGACTCGCTGGAGAAGGTCCTCGCCACCATCCGCGGCTTCGCGACCGGCTCGGTGATCACCGTCTTCGGCTGCGGCGGCGACCGTGACACCACCAAGCGCGCCCTGATGGGCGAGATCGCGGGCCGCCACTCCGATCTGTGCGTCCTCACCTCGGACAACCCGCGCACCGAAGACCCCGAGCACATCCTGGACCAGGTCGTTCCCGGCCTGACGTCCACCGGGACGCCCTTCCACCGCGTGGCCGACCGCCGCGCCGCCATCGCACGCGCACTGTCCACCGCGCGGCAGGGCGACATCGTGCTCGTCGCGGGCAGGGGCAGCGAACCGCACCAGATCGTCGGTGAACGGCTCATCCCCTTCGACGACATGACGGTGGTCCGCGAACTCGACGCGTTGTAGGGGCATTTACGCAGGCGAATGTGCGATTCATCCATCGCCTCGGCGTGCGCAGTGCGAATCGGGCACTGGCGCGGTGGGGCGAACGGCGTCTACGGTCCCTGCATTTCCGCCACATCACCTCGTCCGCCGTGGTGCTGTCATGCCAGGGAGCTGCCTGTGCCCAAGGAGCCATCTCCGTCCGTCACCGAGGTCGAGACGCACGGAGTCGAACGCATCCCGGACGCGGACCGCTCGGCAGGGCCGCTCGATCTGTTCCGGCTCGCGTTCGGCGGCGCGAACACCTTCGCCACCTGTGTGCTCGGCGCGTTCCCGATCCTGTTCGGCCTCTCCTTCTGGCAGGGTCTCGCGGCGATGCTCGTCGGGCTGCTCATCGGTGCGCTGCTGCTCGCGCCGATGGCGGTGTTCGGGCCCCGCAACGGCACGAACAACGCCGTCTCGTCGTCGGCGCATCTGGGCGTGCACGGCAGGATCATCGGATCCTTCCTGTCCCTGCTCACGGCCGTGGCGTTCTTCTCGCTGTCGGTGTGGAGCTCGGGCGACGCGCTCATCGGCGGGGCGCACCGGCTGCTCGGCGTGCCGGAGAGCGACGTGGCCTACGCCTGTGCGTACGCCGTCTTCGCCGCGCTGGTGCTCGCCGTGTGCGTCTACGGATTCCGCTTCATGCTGCTCGTCAACAAGATCGCGGTCGTGGCGGCCACCCTGCTGTTCGTCCTCGGCCTCGTCGCCTTCGCGGGGGACTTCGACCCCTCGTACGCCGGGATCTTCACCCCGGACGCCGACCGGGCGACCCAGGACCTGTTCTGGCCGTCCTTCATCGGCGCCGCGCTGATCGTGCTGTCCAACCCGGTCTCCTTCGGCGCCTTCCTGGGTGACTGGGCGCGCTACATCCCGGCCGACACCCCTCGCCGCAAGGTGATGGGAGCTGCCTTCCTCTCGCAGGTGGCCACGGTGCTGCCGTTCGGCTTCGGCCTGGCGACCGCGGCGATCATCGCCGAGCAGGCGCCGAAGTACATGGACCCGGCCGCCCCGAACTTCGTCGGCGGGCTGCTGGCGATCGCGCCCGGCTGGTACTTCCTGCCGGTGTGCCTGATCGCGCTGATCGGTGGCATGTCGACCGGGACCACCGCGCTGTACGGAACCGGTCTGGACTTCTCCTCGGTCTTCCCGCGGCTCGGCCGTGTCCAGGCCACCGTCCTGATCGGCGTCCTGTCCATCACGTTCATCTTCGTGGGCCGGTTCGGCTTCAATCTCGTCCAGGCGATCTCCACCTTCGCCACGATGATCATCACCTGCACCGTGCCGTGGATGATCGTCATGATGCTCGGCTACGTCACCCGGCGCGGCTGGTACGACCCCGAGGCGCTCCAGGTCTTCACGCGCAGGCAGCGCGGCGGACGCTACTGGTTCGCCCACGGCTGGAACTGGCGTGGTCTGACGGCCTGGTGGACCGGTGCGGTGACCGGCGTGCTGTTCACCAACATTCCGGGACAGTTCGTCGGGCCGCTCGGCGACCTCGCGAACGGCACCGACATCAGCCTCCCGCTGGGAGCGGCCGTCGCCGCGGTCGTCCACCTCGCCCTCCTGGCGGCCTTTCCGGAGCCGCGCGCGGTGTACGGGCCCCTGGGCCCGCGCTGGGTGCGCTCGGCGGACACGCCGGTCGCTCCGATCACCGGGCCGCCGGGCGTCGATCACGCAGAGGACTCCGCGACCGTGCGGGCGTAGCGGATCAGCCCGCCGTCTCGAGCTCCCGCTTGAGGTTCTTCAGCGTCCTGTCGATGTTGCCGACCTGGAAGGCAGCGAAGGTCTTGCCGCCCGTGGCGACTCGGTCGAAGGCGCCTGCCACGAAGGTGGGCCAGGACCGCCTGTCGTCCGTCCAGGTCTCGGTCACCTTGGTGGCGCCGTCGCTGTCCTCGAAGCGGTACTCCCAGGTGGCGATCGGGGCTCGCAGCCGGGGGCTCTTCAACCCGATCGCGTGCACGCGGAAGGCGAAGCGCAGGCCCGGCTCGGCCTTGGTCACCGTGCAGCGCGTGGTCCAGCGGAACGGACCGCGCTTGTTGTGCCCGTCGAAGACCAGGCCGACGCGGGCGGGCTCCTCGTCTCCGGGCACGGTGGCCCCCAGGTTCTCGGGGCTCCAGCGCCCCATCAGAGCGGGCCGGCTGACCTGCTCGTACACCGACTGCGGTGACGCCTCGACCAGGATGCTTCGTGACACTGTGAACGTGCGGGTCATGACAACTCCGATCCTCGACCCGCGACCTTACTCACCAGTAGCATGAATGTCAGCCCCACCGCCCACCGCAGGGTGCCACGCGTGCCGATGACCGGCGCCCCATGCCTCAGACGAGTCCGGTGACGGTGACGGCGATCCCTGGCGCGGCAGGCTCCCCCGTCACCCGCCGGACGGCGTCCGCAGCGGCCGAGCGCACCTCGCGCGACACGTCCAGGGCCCGCCGCCCCCGGTGCAGGACGACGTACACCTCCACGCTCCAGTCCTGGGTGCCCGTACTCCGCCGCACCCGCACGCCGGCGGAGCCCGCCGGAGCACTGGGGAGACCCCGTCTCAGCACGGCCGATGAACGCAGGAGATCCGCGAGACCCGGCCGCAGGAAGGCCACCCCCGGGGTGTCGAGGACCGCCTCCATGACGGCATCCGTCAGGACACGGGAAACATCTCGGTCGCTCACTGCTGCCGTCCTTCCGTGCTGTCGTCGCCGGCGTCGTCGATGACATCGGTGATCGTCACGTCGACGACCGCGGTCCGCATGCCCAGCTCGGCGTCCACCGCCCCGAGGACCTGGCTGCGCACCCGGTCGGCGACCTCCGGCAGGTTCCATGTGAGCGGGACCTGCACCTCGACGCGGATCCTGACCGGCTCCCGCCCGCGGGAGGCGTCGGACGCCGGTGCGTCGTCCAGCGGACCGATGCGGCAGCTGCCCGCCCGCACGCCCGGCAGGGACTCCGCCGCCGCCCGCACCGTTCTGGCCGC
Source organism: Streptomyces sp. A18 (assembly GCF_059026065.1). Taxonomy (NCBI): domain Bacteria; kingdom Bacillati; phylum Actinomycetota; class Actinomycetes; order Kitasatosporales; family Streptomycetaceae; genus Streptomyces; species Streptomyces sp. A18. The sequence continues at coordinate 169,647 of NZ_JBWLKL010000007.1, forward strand.
GGCGGCCTCCACGATCCACGCGTCCTCGTCCTCGTCGCCCAGCGGCAGCGTCCGGCCCGGCCGCAGTTCCAGCCGCACCACGTCCATGACACGGCCGGTGAGCGCGGAGGTGTCCGGCTCCCGCGGTGCCGTGTCGCGCGCCTGCGTGACGATTCCCTCGAGCTGCCGCAGGGTGTTCACCGCCTGCGCGCAGTGCGGGCAACTCTCGGCGTGGGCGTCGGGCACGCCCGCCTCCCACTGTTCCCATACGTACGACAACTCGCGCCCACAAGGCAGCAGTTCGTCCTCGGGCAGCACTTCGAAGCCCGCCTCCCGCTCATCGTCCGGTACGGATTCCCCGTTCATCGCCATGCGGCCATCGCCTCCGTCAGATAGCGCCGCGCCCTGAAGACACGGCCGCGGACCGCCTCCGGACTGATGCCGACCGTCTCGGCGATGGACTCGTACGGTGCGCCGTCCAGCTCGCGCAGCACCCAGCACACCCGCTGCTCCGGCGAGAGCCCCTCCATCGCCCGCGCGAGATCCTGCACGGCGGCGTGCGCCTCGGCCGCCCTCGCGGGCGAGACCTCGTGCTCCGGCGCGGGCGGCTCGGGCAGGCCGTCGAGCGCCACGAGCGGCCGCCGCGAACGCAGCACGTTCAGGCAGCGGTTGGTGACGATGCGGTAAATCCACGTACCGAACTGCGCGTCCCCGCGGAACTCCGGCAGCTTGCGCCACGCGCTGACGAAGGAGTCCTGCACGGCGTCCTCCGCCTCCTGACGGCTCCCCAGCAGGCGCGTGGCCAGGCGCAGCGCCCTGGGCGCGTGGCGGTGCACGAGCGCTTCGAAGGCCTCCTCGTCACCTTCCGCCGCCCGTACGGCCAGCAGTCCGTCCTCACGTCTCGAGGACGCGTCGGCTTCCTCGGATGTTCCGCCCCGGTCGCCCGGCACACGCGGCTCCTCTCACTTGGATCGTGCCCCTACGACACACGAAAGGCCCTCCGCGTTACGCGGCCCAGGAACGCTACATGCCGGGCGAAGAAATTCCCGCGAGGCGCGTAACGGACGCGGGGTACCCGGGTCGGAGCAGGTGGAGAGACAGAGAAGTCCCTGACAGCCAAATCCCCGACGACGACCAGGAGATGCCACCATGACGACGCAGGACCTCACTTCGCAGCCTGCCGGATCCGGCAGCACCCACAAGGACCTCACCGGCGGGGGCCAGAAGAGCACCCTCGGAGCCACCACCGTCACGGGCGGCACGGGCGCGGCCGAGCCCGCGGCGACGCGGGGCAAGACGTCCATCGCCGATGTCGTGGTCGTGAAGATCGCCGGAATGGCGGCCCGCGAGATTCCCGGCGTGTTCGACATGGGAGGCGGCCTCTCCCGCACCATCGGCGCCGTGCGCGACCGCGTCCCCGGCGGGCGCCCCAACGTCGGCCGCGGGGTGAAAGTCGAGGTCGGCGAGCGGCAGACGGCGATCGACCTCGACATCGTCGTCGACTACGGAGTGCCCATCACGGACGTCGCCCACGACGTGCGCGAGAACGTCATCTCGGCGGTGGAGCGCATCACCGGCCTCGAGGTGGTCGAGGTGAACGTCGCCGTGAACGACGTCCACCTGCCGGACGACGACACCGCGGACTCCGGCGGCGAGACGCGCGTCGAGTAGCGCGCGCCGCCCCACGCGGGCCCAGTCCTCACGCCGCCTTCCGCGGCATGGGGAGTCCTCTTTCTGTGGTGTGAGGTGAGTGGTGAGCACAGCTCTGGTCGGTCTGATGGCGGGCATGGCCCTCGGATTCGCCGGGTGGTTCGGCGGCTTCGGCGCGTTCCTCCTGGTCGCCGCGCTCGGCGCGGTCGGCTTCGTCCTGGGGCGGCTCGTCGACGAGGGCACGGATCTGCGTGCCTTCCTCGGCGGGCGTGACCGTGACCGGGAGCGGCGATGACCACGCCCGCGGCCGAGCGCGGTTCGACGACCATCGCGGACCGCGCGGTGCGGCGCATCGCGGAACGGGCGGCGACGGAGGCCCTGGCACCCGGTGCGGTCGAGGTGGGCAGAGGGTCGGCGGCCGTGCGCGGCCGCCGGGCCCAGGTCGGCGTCACCGTGACCCTGCCCTATCCCGCGGTCCTCGACGACGCGGGCGAGAGCGTACGGTCGCATGTCGTCGAGCGCACCGCCCGGCTCACCGGTCTCACCGTGCCGTCGGCGCGGATCCGCGTCCGTGGCCTGACCCGCCGCGAACGGTCCGCCGCGCAGTCGGCACCGCCGGTTGCCGCCGCAGAAGCCACAGAAGCCGCCGGGGCGGCCGGGGCGGCCGGGACCCGTGCGTACCGCCCGTGGTCCCAACGCCGCCTTCCTGTCGCGGTGTTGGCCTTCACAGCGGCCGCGGTCTGCGGGGTGCTCCTGTACGACGTGGTGTCCGTGCACGCGGCCGGGCGCGCTCCCGCACGGTGGCGGGTCCAGGCCATGGAGTGGCTCTCCACGCACGGCCCGGACGGCGGCACGACATCCGGCGTGCTCGCGGCGGTCGCCGTGTTCGCGCTCGGTGTGTGGCTGCTGGTTCTCGCCGTCACGCCGGGGCGTCGCGGCGGTCTCCCGATGAGGGCTCCACTGCCGGGCGTGCGCGCGGTACTGGACCGCCGGGCCGTCGCGATCCTGCTGCGGGATGCCGCGACCGACGTGCCCGGCGTCGGCCGGGTCCTGGTCCGGGTCGGCCGCCGTACGGCACGGGTGCGCGCCGGCCTCGAGTTCGGTGAACCCGACGGCGCGCGACGGTCGGTGATCCAGGACGCCGAGGCGGCGACCGCAGAGCTCGGGCTCGCCCGGCCGCTGCGGCTGCGCGTGCGGCTGAGAACGGCACCGGCCTGGCGCGCGCCCGCGCCTGAAGCTGCACCCGCGCCCGAAGCCGGGCCTGAGTCCGCGGGCGGGCCCGGGTCCGAAGTCGGGCCTGAGTCCGCGGGCGGACCCGCCGCCGCGGAGAGGAGCACCCCTGATGAGCCGACTCCGTAGCGGCACGAACCGCTCGACTCTGTTCTGCGTGGCGGCAGTTCTCCTGGCCGCAGGCGCCGCGCTGGCGTCCATGTCCGCCCCCGTGCGCGATCGGCTGCCGTCGGGCCTGCCCCGTATCGGCGCCGACCGGGTGTGGCTGGACCAGGAGCTGCTCGGGCGCTGGCGTGATCACGGCTGGTGGGTGCCGGTGGTGATCGCCGGACTGGCTCTCGGCGCCGTCCTGTTCCTCTGCTGGGCCGTCGCCCAGATCCGCACCGGACGGCTGCGCGAACTGCCGCTCGGGCAGCCCGGCGTCACTCTCTCCGCCACGGCCCTGGCCTCCGTGATGGCCGAACGGGCCCGGACCGTCGACGGAGTGGCCCGTGCCCACGTGAGCTTGCTGGGCCGCCCCCGGCGGCTGCGGGCCCGCATCACCCTGACCCTGGACCCCGACGCGTCACCCGAAGCGGTGCTGCGCGAGCTCGCCCGGGACACCGTCGCCGAGGCACGCGCGGCGGCAGCGCCCCGCACCCTGGAGGCCGACGTGCGCCTCACGGCCCGGCCGCACCGGGCGCGCCGCATCCACTGAGCGCCCGCGGCCGCTACGACTGCAGGGCTTCGAGGGTGGTGCGCAGGTCGTCGGGGTGCGGGCGGTTGTGCGGAAGCCTGCCGAGGACGGCCGCCATGCCGCAGGTGTTGGTGACGGCGGAGAAGACGAGGCCCGCGCCGATACCGGCGGCCAGCCAGCGCGCGGGCCGGTAGCGGGTTCCGGCCGCGAGGCCGAGGACGACCAGGGATCCTGCGGCGAGCCGGACCTGGCGCTCCATCGCCCAGGCCGTCGGCGCGCCCTCGGAGCGGTGCAGCGGGTGGCCCTGCGCGGCCCAGGCGGCGGTGCCGCCGACCAGCGTGGCGGCGGGGATGTCGGCGGCGGCCAGCTCGGCGCACGCGGTGGCGGAGCGGTTTCCGGAGGCGCAGACCATCAGGAGCTCACCGCGGGCGGCGGCGGCCTTCAGCTCGGGCAGCGCCTCACCGAGGTGGTCGACGGGGATGTTGTGCGCTCCGGGGAGGTGGCCGGATGCGTACTCGCCGGGGGTGCGGACGTCGATGACGGTGTAGCGGTCCAGTCGGGCCGCTGCCTGTGCGGGCGCCAAGTCGGTGGGGGTCAGATCGGTGGGGGAGGTCATGTGGAGCTGTCCTTTCCGTTGAACCAAGGCTCTCACTCCGGCTCGTGTGACCAAGACTCCCACCCCGGCTGGTGTCACCAAGACTCTCGCCCCGACGGGAACGGCAGGGAACGCCGAAAGCCTCCGCCGCCCCGGGCGGGGCGGCGGAGGCTTTGGGCGCGAGCCATCAGCTCTTGGGCATCAGGACGGTGTCGACGATGTAGACCGTGGGGATCTTCGCGAAGGCGTCGTCGGTCGGTGCGAACACCGTGACGTTCTTCGCGTTGTTCAGGGTGTCGACGAGCCCCGCCTTCTTGACCGCGGTGACCAGGGTGGACAGCTCCGGGTTGTTCGACGCGGCGGTGGCGACCGGGTCCTTCGCCATCCCGTCGAAGGATCCGGCGCCACTCTTCGGAACCGCCGAACAGGCCGGTCCGAACGGCTCGTTCGCCTTCGTGGCGTCGTCCGTTCTTCGCTCACATGGGGAATTCGTCGCGTGGCAGGCCGGGGATTGGTCCGAGATCTCCATTCACCCGATCGTGCGCACCCGGCCTGCCGGCCGTCAGGCGCCGCGGGCCTGCTCGAACCGGGCACGGCCCTCGGCAAGTTCGACGATCGGGTCGGGATAGTCGACGTCCGCCCGGCCCAGGCCCTGGCGTTTCCACGGCTCGTGGACGTACTTGTCCGGGACGGCGGCGAGTTCGGGCAGCCAGTGGCGTACGTACCTGCCGCGCGGGTCGAAGCGCTTGCCCTGGATGACGGGGTTGAGGACCCGGCCCGGCCGGGTGTCGGTCCCGGTACCCGCCGCCCACTGCCAGTTCATCTGGTTGTTGGCGACGTCGCCGTCCACCAGGAGGCTCAGGAAGTGCCGGGCGCCCACGCGCCAGTCGACGTAGAGGGTCTTGGTGAGGAAGCTCGCCACCACCATCCGCCCCCGGTTGTGCATCCAGCCCTCATGGCGCAGCTGCCGCATCGCGGCGTCCACGAAGGGGTAGCCGGTGCGCCCGTCCAGCCAGGCGGTGATCTCCTTCTCGTTCGTGCGCCACCGGTCGCCGCGCGAGCGGTAGTCCTGGACGGCTGCGTCCGGGCGGGCCGCGAGGACCTGGTGGTGGAAGTCCCGCCAGGCCAGCTGCCGTACGAAGGCCTGCGCTCCCGGAGAGCCCTCGCGGGATGCCTGGTGGATGACCTCGGCCGCCGACAGGGTGCCGAAGTGGAGGTGGGGGGAGAGGCGCGACGTGGCGTCGGCCGCGATGTCGTCGTGGCCTTCCTCGTACTCCGTGATGCCGCCGGAGAGCCAGGCGCGCAGCCGCCTGCGCCCGGCGCTCTCACCGCCCGCGTCGAGTCCCGGCGAGACGCCGGTGATCTCCGCGCGCGGCAGCACCGGATCCGATGCCACGTCGGCGACCCGCACCGTGTGCGGAGCGAACACGGGATCCCGTGGGCCCGCTTGCGTCCAGCGCCGGAAGTACGGGGTGAACACGGCGTAGTGGTCCTTGCCCGCCGGGAGCAGCTCCCCCGGAGCGACGGCCGTGACGACCGCGTCGTGCACGACGAGGCGGCAGCCGGTGTCGCCGAGCGCGGCCCGCAGCCGCTCCTCGCGCCGGGTCGCGTACCGGCTGACGCCGCCCGCGACGTGCACGTTCGCCGCCCCGCTCTCCGTCACGACCCGGTGGACCTGCTCGACGACGTCACCGCTGCGGACCACGAGGCTGCCGCCGCGCATGCGGAGACCCGAGTCCAGATCCGCCAGGCAGTCGGCGAGGAAGGCACGCCGGTTCGGGACCGCGAAGCCCGTGGCCTCCACCCCGTCGTCGTACACGAACAGCGGCACGATCCGGTCCGCCTCGCGCAGCGCGGCCCGCAGCGCGGGGTTGTCGTGCAGCCGGAGATCGGAGGTGAACAGGACGACGGAGACAGTCACTTGCTGCGGCTCCTCATGCCGTGGGGAAGTTCATCAGGGCCACCGGGTCGGACGTCGGTTCCTCGGAGCCGCCCGCCGGCTCCACGGTGATGCCGATGCCGGACGCCTCGTCCACCGGACCGTCGAGCAGCACCGCCTCGGTGCCGCGGGCCGGATCCATCAGACCCGCCGAACGCATCGAACCGTCGTCGTTGAACCACAGTTGATAGACCTTTCCCGAGGGCGGCTCGGGCATCTTGGCCGCCACGAAGACCGCCTGGTCGAGGCTCTTGGCGATCACGACCGTGCCGGTCGCGCCGTCGGGGAGCCGGGCGGTGGAGGCCTTGGCGTCCGGCGCCGCGAGCACCTTCGCCAGCTCCTCGGACCGGCGCTGCGCCTGCTGTTCACGCTCGCCCGCCTCGTCGGCCCGCTGGTGCTGCCACACGGCGATCCCGCCGAAGGCCGCGGCCGCCGCGAGGCACGCGGCGAGGGCGAAGCGGGACAGTTGCCGTGCACGGCCCGAGCCGCCGCTTGTCTTCCCCGATGTGGGGATGCGCGGGGGCAGTTGGCGGACGGTGGCGACCCGCCGCAGCACCTCGGCCTTCATGTCCGCCGGAGGGGCGTACGACACGGCGCGGGCCAACCGCCCCGCTGTCGCGGCCAGTTCGCTGACCTCCTGGGCGCAGGCGTCGCACACCTCCAGATGCCGCTCGAACTCCGTGCGCTCCTCGTCGATGAGGGCATGCAGGACGAACGCGCCCGTCAGCGTGTGCAGATCGGCGGCGCTCACGCGCTCACCCCCAGGCAGTCGCGCAGGCGGATGAGGCCGTCGCGCAGCCGAGTCTTGACCGTCCCCAGGGGTACGGAGAGGAGCTCGCCGACCTCCCGATAGGTCAGCCCCCGGTAGTAGGCCAGGGTGACCGACTGACGCTGCAGTTCGGTGAGACTGCGCAGGCAGCGGCGCACCTGCTCGCGCTCCAGGCGGTTCTCCACCTGCTCGCTCACCTCGTCGAAGGCCGGCGTGCGTTCGAGCAGCGCAGCCTTGTGGTCGCGCTCGGCCGATGCCTGGACGGAGCGCACGCGGTCCACCGCTCTGCGGTGCGCCATCGTGAGCACCCAGTTCATGACGCTCCCCCGCTCCGGCCGGTAGCGCGCGGCACTGCGCCACACCTCCACAAGGACCTCCTGGGCGACCTCCTCGGACTGGGCGGGATCGCGCAGCACCGTGCGCACGAGCCCCAGGACGGGAGAGCTGATCGTGTCGTACAGCGAGGCGAAGGCCTGCTGGTCGCCGCGTGCCACCCGGCTCAGCAGCTCGGCCGGATCGGGGCCCGCGGAGGGGGCCCCGCTGATGTGCACCACTTCGTTCACCCGGTGAATCCTCCTGGACGCTCGTCGCCTTTCAGAGGTGATTCGGAGCCGGTGCGTCGCCGGATTGCCCGTGGTTCACGATGGTGGCGTGGTTTCGGCGGTGCGCTGTTCGGCCGTCCGGGTGATGTTGCGGGCCATGCCGCCGAAGACGAGCGCGTGGAACGGCGAGACGCTCCACCAGTAGGCGTGCCCCAGCAGACCGTGCGGGTGGAAGAGCGCCCGCTGCCGGTAGCGGGTGCGGCCCTTGTCGTCCTCTTCCGCGTACATCTCCAGCCAGGCGAGGCCCGGCAGCCGCATCTCGGCCCGCAGTCGCAGCAGCCGCCCCGGTTCGATCTCCTCGACCCGCCAGAAGTCCAGCGAGTCCCCCACCCGCAGCCGCTGGGCGTCACGGCGGCCCCGTCGCAGGCCGACCCCGCCGACGAGCCGGTCCAGCCAGCCGCGCACCGCCCAGGCGAGCGGGAAGGAGTACCAGCCGTTGTCGCCGCCGACGCCTTCCACGACGCGCCACAGGGCCTGCGGCGAAGCGTCCACGGTCCGCTCGCGCCGGTCGGCGTAGAGGCTGCCGCCCGCCCAGTCGGGGTCGGTGGGCAGCGGGTCGCTGGGGGCACCGGGCGCGGAGGCGGACGACCACCGGGTGCTGACCTGGGCTTCCTTCACGCGTTCGAGGGCCAGTGCGAGCGCCTCGTCGAAGCTGATCGGGACGCCGGGCGCGTCGGGAACGTACCGGCTGATGTCGCGCTCGTGGCAGACGACCTCGTACCGCAGCGATTCCGCGAGCGGCCGGGCGATCGACGCGGGTACGGGAGTGATCAGGCCGACCCAGTGGCTGGAGAGGCGTGGGCTCAGCACGGGGACCGGCACGATGAGGCGGTGGGGCAGGTTCGCCACGGTCGCGTACCGGCTCATCATGTCGCGGTAGGTGACGACGTCCGGGCCGCCGATGTCGAAGGCGCGGCTGACCTCGTCCGGCAGGGTGGCGCTGCCCACGAGGTAGCGCAGGACGTCGCGCACGGCGATCGGCTGGATCCGGGTGCGCACCCAGCTCGGCGTGACCATGACCGGCAGGCGTTCGGTGAGGTAGCGCAGCATCTCGAAGGACGCGGAGCCGGATCCGATGATGACGGCGGCGCGGAGCATGGCGGTCGGCACGCCCGACTCCAGGAGGATCCGGCCCACTTCGGCCCGCGAGCGCAGGTGCGGCGACAGCTCCTGCTCCGGGATGCCCTCCGGGGTGAGCCCGCCCAGGTACACGATGCGCCGCACGCCCGCGGCGCGTGCCTGCTCGGCGAAGATCCGGGCCGTCGTCCGGTCCGTCTCCTCGAAGCCGGATCCGGTGCCGAGCGCGTGGATGAGGTAGTACGCGACGTCGATGTCCCGCATGGCCGCGCCGATCGACTCGGCGTCGGAGGCGTCGCCCCGCACCACCTCGGCCCGCCCGGCCCAGGGGTGGTCGCGCAGTTTGCCCGGCGAGCGGGCGAGGCACCGCACCTGGTGCCCCGCGTCGAGCAGTTCGGGGACGAGGCGCCCCCCGATGTATCCGGTCGCCCCGGTCACCAGGCAGCGCAGGCCCCCGGCGTCCTCGTCGCGCTCCATGGGGGGCCTCCGGCCTCGGGTGACGTCTCTCGGGCTCCACCATCTTCCGGGAGCGGCCTCCTGCGCGCGCTGCCGCGCTGCGGCGCATTCACCCATCGGGCCCCCTGCGGTGTGTGGCCCGCCTCCGTCTCCGCGAGCCTGGGTGCAGGCCCTGTCCGACGGTGACGGGAGAGACCGCGTTGCCGGGGGTACCCGGTTGCATCAGCGCCGTGACGCCCCCGTACGGCGCCATCGCCGTGGCTCCCTACCGGTCCAACAGGAGAAGACATGACCACGCAACGCGAGACGGTTGACGAGTCGTACTGGATGGCGACCACGCCCGGCACCGGATATCCGGCTCCCGGCGCGGATCTCACGGCGGACGTCGCGGTGGTCGGCGGCGGTATCGCCGGTCTGTGCACCGCCTGGGATCTGGTCCGCGCGGGCCTTGACGTCGTCGTCCTCGAGGCGGACCGGATCGCCGCGGGCGTGAGCGGCTACACCTCGGCCAAGCTGACCGCCGCGCACGGCCTCGTCTACGCCGGGATCGAGGCCGAGCACGGCGTCGGCGACGCCCGCCTCTACGCGCTCTCGCAGCAGGAGGGGGTCGAGCGGACCGCGGCCCTGTGCGCCGAACTCGGCATCGACGCGGACCTGGAACCTGCCCCCGCCTTCACCTACGTACAGGACCCCGGACGCGTCGAAGAGCTCGAGCAGGAGGCGGCGGCGGCGCGCCGGGCCGGTCTTGACGCGTCGTTCGTGACCGACACGGACCTGCCCTTCGACGTCGCCGGCGCGGTACGCGTGGACGGCCAGCTGCAGTTCCACCCCCGCAAGTTCCTGCTGGCCCTGGCCGAGCACATCACCCGCGCGGGGGGACGCATCTTCGAGCGCGCCCGGGTGACCGCGCTGCACGACGGCGCCCGTTGCCGGCTGACCACGGAATCCGGCGCCACGGTCCGGGCACGCGATGCCGTCATCGCCACGCACTACCCGGTCTTCGACCGCACGCTGCTCTTCACCCGGATCAAGCCCCGGCGGGAGCTGGTGATCGCGGCACCCGTGCCGTCGGACGCGGCGCCCATCGGCATGTACATCACGCCGGAGCACGGGACCCGCTCCCTGCGCAGCGCCCCGTACGACGCCGGGCGGCGGCTGCTGATCGTCACCGGGGAGTCGTTCGAGCCGGGCGCGGGCGACGTACGGGCCCGGTTCGAACGGCTCGACGCGTGGGCGCGCGAGCACATCCCGCACTTCGCCGACGCGGAGAGCGCCTACCGCTGGGCGGCGCAGGACAACGACTCCGCCGACCGCCTCCCTTACGTCGGCCACGCCCATCCCGGCACCCAGCACGTCTTCGTCGCCACCGGCTTCGGCGGCTGGGGCATGAGCAACGGCGTGATGGCGGGGCGCCTGCTCACCGCCCATATCGCGGGCGGGCCGCGGCCGGCCTGGACCGACCTGTACGACCCGCGCCGGCTGCCGCCGATCCGCGACGTCGGCCAACTCGCCTCGTACCAGGCCGGCGCGGCGAAACACTTCATCGGCGACCGGCTGCACACCAGTCATGTCGACTCGGTGACCGACATCCCGCCCGGCAGCGGAGCCGTCGTACGCCTGAACGGCAAGCGGTGCGCGGTCTTCCGCGACGAGAAGGGGCAGGCCACCGCCCTCTCCGCGCGCTGCACGCACCTGGGATGCCTGGTGCAGTTCAACGACGCGGAGCAGGCCTGGGAGTGCCCCTGCCACGGCTCCCGCTTCGCGACCGACGGCTCGGTCCTGCACGGCCCGGCCACGCACCCGTTGGAGATCCACGAGACGCCGGATTCCGCGGACTCCACGGATTCCCCTGATTCCCCGGCCTAGGAGAGGTTGTTCCCGTGGTGAGTGTGGACGGGTTCACGGACCGCCTCGACTACCCGATGTATGTGGTGACGGCCGCCGCCGATGGTGCGCCGACGGGCTGCCTGGTCGGTTTCGGCTCGCAGTGCGCGTTGGATCCGCCCCGCTTCGTGGTGTGGCTGTCCCGGGCGAACCACACGTATGGAGTGGCCCGACGTTCGGCGTTCCTCGGAGTGCACCTGCTCCGGCGCGATCAGCACCGACTGGCACGGCTGTTCGGCGGCGAGTGCGGTGACCGTGTCGACAAGTTCGCCGACGTCCGGTGGAAGCCGGGCACGGGCGGGGCCCCCGTGCTCACGGACTCCTGCGCCTGGTGGGTCGGCAGGGTGGAGCGGCACGCCGACTGGGGTGACCACGTCGGCTTCCATCTCACTCCGGTGGAGGCGGGCGCGGACCCCCCGCCGTACGAGGAGCTGCTGCGCCTCAGTGACATCACCGACCTCACCCCCGGCCACCCGGGCTGACATCTGCGACATCGCGGTGCGTGCGGAGCGGGAGGATGCGAGAGAAAGGACGGACATGGCCGACCAGAAGGCTGTGATGCGCGAACTGCTCAGGACTTCAGGACAGACGTACGCGGCGGAGGCGGGCATCCGACTGGCCGACACCCCTCAGCCGCTCTATCGCACGCTCGTCCTCTCCTGCCTGCTCAGCGCCCGCATCCGGGCGTCCGTCGCCGTGGCGAGCAGCCGCGCGCTGTACGAGGCCGGGATGCGCGGTCCGCGGCAGATGGCCGACGCATCCTGGCAGCAGCGGGTCGATGCGCTGGGACGCGGCGGCTACCGGCGCTACGACGAACGGACCGCGACCCAGCTCGGCGACGGCGCCCGGCTGGTGCTCGACGAGTGGGGCGGAGACCTGCGCGGGGTGCGTGAACGGGCGGACGGCGACGCGGCGGCCCTGAAGCGGCTGCTGCGGCAGGTGCCGGGCCTCGGTCCCGTCGGCGCGGACATCTTCCTGCGCGAGGTGCAGGACGTATGGACCGAGTACGCGCCCTGCTTCGACGCGAAGGTGCTCCAGGGAGCCGAGCGCCTCGGTCTGCCCAGGACCACGTCCGCGCTGCTGCGGCTCGCGGGCGACGAGCGGCCCGGTGTGGCGGCCGCGGCACTCGTCCGGGCCGCCCTCGACCGCAAGCTGGCGCAGGACAGCATCGACCGGGCCGCCGGACGCGGCTCCTCGTGAATCACTCCTCCTTGCACAGGCAGAAGGGGTGCCCCACGGGATCGGCGTAGACGCGCCAGCCCCGCTCTCCGCCCCGGTCGTCGAGGTCGAGGGGCGTCGCCCCCAGCGCGAGCACCTCCTCCTGCGCCCGGTCCATGTCGGCGACGGTGAAGTCGAGGTGCAGCTGCTGCGAATCCGACGCGCCCTGCGGCCACTTGGGCGGGCGGTGGTCCGGTGCGCGCTGGAAGGAGATCCGATGGCCGCCCGGGGCGTACAGGTCGTACCAGTCCTCGTCGTACTGCCGGACCTCACCGCCGAGCACGGCCTCGTAGAAACGGGCCAGCGGCTCGGGGTCGGGGCAGTCCAGTGCAACCAAGGTGTAGGTCGCGATCGCCATGGGCGGCTCGCCTCCCGCGTCTCGAACGTCCGGAGTGGATCAAGTTCCCCTTCTTTTCACGGTAAACCCGCCACTTCCCTCGCACCTTCTGGCGTCCACTGCCCCGATACTTGACCTCGGCTCCGCAAACGCACTGCTTGACCCGGTAAAACCCGGCCCGGAGACTTAACTGCTCACCCCACCTGGAGGTACCCATGAAGATGCTCATCAACGTGGCGGAGACGGTCGTGGCGGACGCGCTGCGGGGTATGGCGGCCGCGCATCCGGACCTGACGATCGACGTGGAGAACCGCGTGATCGTACGCAGGGACGCTCCCGTCGCCGGGAGGGTGGCCCTCGTCTCCGGCGGCGGATCGGGGCACGAGCCGCTGCACGGCGGGTTCGTGGGGCCGGGGATGTTGTCGGCCGCCTGTCCCGGTGAGGTGTTCACCTCGCCCGTGCCGGATCAGATGGTGCGGGCCGCGGCCGCCGTGGACAGCGGGGCGGGGGTGCTGTTCGTCGTGAAGAACTACACCGGGGACGTCCTCAATTTCGACATGGCCGCCGAGCTCGCCGAGGACGAGGGCATCCAGGTCGCCAAGGTGCTCGTCAACGACGACGTGGCCGTCACCGACAGCCTGTACACGGCCGGACGGCGTGGCACCGGCGCGACGCTCTACGTGGAGAAGATCGCGGGGGCCGCGGCCGACGAGGGCATGCCGTTGGAGCGGGTCGAGGCGATCGCGCGGCAGGTGAACGAGAACGCGCGGAGTTTCGGAGTCGCCCTGAGTGCCTGCTCCACGCCGGCGAAGGGCAGCCCCACCTTTGATCTGCCGTCCGGCGAGCTGGAGTTGGGCGTCGGGATCCATGGCGAGCCCGGTCGCGAGCGGCGCCCGATGATGACGTCCAGCGAGATCGCGGACTACGCCGTGGACGTCGTCCTCGGGGATCTCCAGCCCCGCAATCCCGTGCTCGTCCTCGTGAACGGCATGGGGGCCACTCCCCTGCTCGAGCTGTACGGCTTCAACGCCGAGGTGCAGCGTGTCCTCGCCGAGCGCGGCGTCGTCGTGGCGCACACGCTCGTCGGCAACTACGTGACCTCGCTGGACATGGCCGGGGCCTCCGTCACCCTGTGCCAGGTCGACGAGGAGCTGCTGCGGCTCTGGAACGCTCCGGTGCGTACCGCCGGGCTCCGCTGGGGAGTCTGACTCCGGGCCGTCACCCCGTACGACGCATGATCTTTCGTACCCAACTGTTCTACCGCGCAAGGAGTTTCCGTGCTCGATGCCGCATTCTTCCGTCGCTGGCTGACCTCGGCCGCCGCTCTCGTGGACCGGGAGGCGGAGCGGCTCACCGAGCTGGACTCGCCGATCGGCGACGCCGACCACGGCAGCAATCTGCAGCGTGGGTTCGCCGCCGTGGCGGCCACTCTGGAGAAGGAGGCACCCGCCACGCCCGGGGCCGTACTGACCCTGGCGGGGCGGCAGTTGATCTCAACGGTGGGGGGTGCGTCGGGGCCGCTGTACGGGACGTTGCTCCGGCGTACCGGCAAGACGCTCGGTGACGCGGCCGAGGTCAGCGAGCAGGAGTTCGCCGACGCGCTGCGCACCGGCGTCGACGCGGTCGGCGCGCTCGGCGGCGCCGTGCCCGGTGACAAGACCATGCTGGACGCCCTGGTCCCCGCGGTCGACGCGCTCGCGGAGTCGTTCGGCTCGGCGCGCGACGCCGCCAACGAAGGTGCCGTCGCCACGACGCCGCTGCAGGCGCGCAAGGGGCGGGCCAGCTATCTGGGCGAGCGCAGCATCGGGCACCAGGATCCCGGTGCGACCTCGTCGGCGCTCCTGTTCGACGCGCTCGTGCAGACCGCGGAGGCAGGACGTGAGTAACACCGACGCGAGTGACGAGAAGCTGGTCGGCATCGTCCTCGTCTCGCACAGCGGACCCGTCGCCGAGTCCGTCGCCGCGCTGGCCACAGGGCTCGCGGGCGGCGGTGCGACCGCGCCCGTGGCCCCCGCGGGCGGCACCGAGGACGGCGGCCTCGGCACCAGCTCGGAGCTCATCGCCCAGGCCGCCGCGAAGGTGGACCGCGGCATGGGCGTCGCGATCCTCACCGACCTGGGCAGCGCGGTCCTGACCGTGAAGGCACTGATCGCGGAGGGCGACGAGCTCCCGGAGGGCTCCCGTCTGGTGGACGCCCCGTTCGTGGAGGGCGCGGTCGCGGCGGTGGTGACCGCCTCGTCGGGCGCCGACCTCACCGCGGTGGAGGCCGCGGCGGCGGAGGCGTACTCCTACCGGAAGGCGTGAGGAGCCTGGCCGGTCAGTTCTGCCGGACGAACTGCCGGGCCAGCGCGTCACCCCGGGTGACCGCGGCCCGGTGGCTCTCGATGGGCGATGCCTTGGGGCCGTTGAACACGATGTAGGTGACGCCCTCGCCGGTGCCGCCGGACTTGGGGTCGGGGCTGATGCCGAGCGACTTCGCCGCGGCGTACGACGCCTCGCCGATGAGGTCGGTGGGTCCCGTGTCGCCGACGACGGCGTACAGGACCTCGTCCCGGTGGATCACGGCGACCACCGAGCCGCCGGTGATGCCGTGCTCGACGTGGCTCCAGCGGCGGCTCGCGCCCGGCACGACGACGTACGGGAGGCGCTCCGCGCTCAGTTGACGGCCGTTGGATTCCTGGAACGCGGTGGCGTGGAAGAACAGCGGGTCCGTGCGCCGGTTGCAGGCCTTGCTCGGGCGGCCGTCGCAGTCGATGTCCATGTCGGCCTTCCAGAACACCGCTCCGCGTTTGCCGCAGACGGGGACGTTCGCGCGGGCACCGTCGTCCGTACGGTACTTGCCGCGCGATACCTGTTTGCAGGAGTTCACCTCGGCGAGCAGCGCGGCAGCGGACACGGATCCTTCCCGTGCGCCCGGAGCCGGTGAACTCCCGCTGTTCGCCGTCGGCTTGAAGTCCGAGGCACTCCCCTGCGGATACGCCGCTGCGGGCAGCGACGCGGGCGAGAGCAGGGCGGCTCCGACGGCGACGGCGAGCGTCGCGATGGTGGTGCGCACGAAGAAGGACCTTCCCTAGGAGGAAACTGACGGCTGGTCGGACGAGCGGACGCCGGCAGCCTGAAGCACGTGACCAGACATCCCAATCTGTCCCGGGTCCTACACCTCGGCCACCGGTCGCGGTCCGCGGAGCACACGCACACCCTCTTGATGTGCACCCGACACCTGTGTCAAATAGGTCCGGACCAATGCCGCCCGAATGGAAGGCACGACCGTGCGCCGGACCCCCCACCTGTGTGCCCTCCTCGCCGCCACCGCCACCGCCCTCACCGCCTGCGCCTGGAGCGGCGGCGACCAGGACGCGAAGGACGTGCAGCCCCCGGCCGCCCCCCGAGGCGTCACCGTCCAGGCGGGCAGCGCCACCACCGCCCACGTCATGTGGAACCAGGCCACGGACGACACCGAGGTCACCGGCTACGACGTGTACCGGGGCAGGACCAGGGTCGAGCGCGTGCCGAGCGGAAAGCACATGGTGGACGTCGTCGGCCTGAAACCGTCCACGGCCTACACCTTCACCGTCCGCGCCCGCGACGCCGCGGGGAACGTCGGCCCCGCCGGCAAGAAGCTGACGGTGACCACGCCCGCCGCGGCCGCCGAGGACCACGAGCCGCCGTCGCGCCCCGGCCCGCCGCGGGGCGCGACAGCGGGGGGCCGGACGGTGACGCTGTCCTGGGGCGCCTCGAAGGACGACCGGGGCGTCGCCTCGTACGAGATCTATCAGGGCACGTCGAAGATCCACAGCGTGCCCGGGAGCGATCACGAGACCCTCGTCACCGGGCTGCGGCCGGGCACGGAGTACCGCTTCACCGTCAAGGCGCTCGACGCGGCCGACAACGCCTCGCCCGCCAGCCGTGCCGTCCGCCTCACCACCGCGGCGGGCCGGGACGACGGGCGTGGCACGGCGCCCACGGGCTTCCGTGCGAAGACCCGCCACGACGACGGGGCGTACTACATCGACCTGGCGTGGACGCCGCCGCGCACCGGCGGCGCGGTGGCGGAGTATCAGATCCACCTCGACGGCAAGACCGCCACGTCGCTGGTCTTCGGCGGTACGGCGCCCCAGAAGAAGGCCACACACAGCTTCTACGTGGGCAAGAAGCCGGGTGACACGCACCGCGTGAAGCTGCGCGCCAAGCTCCCCGACGGTACGTGGGGCGGCTACTCCGCCGAACGGACGGTCACCACCGGCTGACGCCCGTGACACGGGGTCAGCTGTCGGCCGTACGAAGGATTCCGTCACCTGCCCGGTGGCTGTCCGCATGCGGTGGCGGCGAAGGGCACGTTGGCTCGTCGTCAGGTAGCACGGGCGCTCCCCGACCCCCGGCGGCGCATGGGACGTACCGCCTCCCGTGCCACCGGAGGGCAGACTCATGCGTACTACTCAGATATTCGTCCGCGCCGGCCTGACCATCGCCGCCGCTGCTGCACTTCCGCTGGCACTGACCGCTCCTTCGGCGTACGCCGCGGGAATCACGGTGACCGCCACGGGATCGACGGTCACGGTGACCACGGCGGCCTGCACCGACGGAGGCAACGCCTCGCTGATGAGCAACGGCCAGGCCAGCTTCGCCCAGGGCAGGCAGATGCCCCTGACGAACGGCAGCGCCTCCTGGCAGAACGTCAGCACCGGGGTCCATACGGTGGCTGTGGTCTGCGAGGACGGTTCGACGGCCGGTTCACAGACGGTCACCGTCGGAGCACGGCCGACCAGTGCCGCACCCACCGTCTCCTCGACGTCCGCGCCCGCGCGCGGCGTCCGGGGCGGCCTCGGGGGCGGCAGCGAGGACTACGGCACGCTCACCCTCGTCGCGGGCGGGGCCCTCGTGGTCCTGGCCGCAGGCGGTGGCGGCGCCTGGTACCTGCGTCGCCGCGGCGCGCAGCACCGGCTCTGATCCAGGGCGGCCACAAAGAAGGCGACTGCCGCCGGTCCGACGTGAGTCGGGGCCGGCGGCAGCCGTCGTCCGCGCGAGCGTGCCCCGTCACACCTCAGGCGCCCCGAGCTCCTCAAGTGTTCGCTCGAGCCACCGCGTCCAGAACGTCTCCAGATCGATCCCGGCCCGCAGCACCACATGCCTCAGCCGGTCCTCCACCGTGTCCTTGCCCGGCGGGAAGTCCCGCTCCTCGATCTCCTCGTACTCGGCCAACTGCCGCCGATGCAGGGCGAGATGGCGGTGCAGATCCGCCTCGATGCCGTCCGTGCCGACGACCGCCGCCGCCCGCAGGCGCAGCAGCAGCGTGTCCCGCAGCGGCTTGGGATCCTGGCTCGCGGCCGTCCAGCGGGCCAGCTCGGCGCGGCCCGCGGGCAGGACCTCGTACTCCTTCTTCTGGCCGCGGGTCGCCTGCTGCTGCTCAAGCGCGCGGATGGCCCCGTCCCGCTCCAGTTTTCCCAGCTCGCGGTAGATCTGCTGGTGCGTGGCCGACCAGAAGTAGCCGATCGACTTGTCGAACCTGCGGGTCAGTTCGAGCCCCGACGAAGGCTTCTCTAGCAGGGCGGTGAGAATCGCGTGCGGGAGTGACATGGCGGCCATCCTAAGTACGGCGTCCGGGGCGGACGCCCGGGTCACAGGGCGCCCGGGGTCACAGCGCCGCGGCCAGCTCCGTGCCCTGCTTGATGGCGCGCTTGGCGTCCAGCTCGGCCGCCACGTCCGCGCCCCCGATGAGGTGCGCGCTGTGCCCGGCGGCGAGCAGTTCCTCGTACAGGTCGCGGCGCGGGTCCTGTCCCGAGCAGAGGACGACCGTGTCGACGGGGATGACCGTGGACTGTCCGTCGACCGTGATGTGCAGGCCGGCGTCGTCGATCAGGTCGTAGCTCGCGCCCGCGACCATCGTGACGCCGCGGTGGCGCAGCTCGGTGCGGTGGATCCAGCCCGTGGTCTTGCCGAGGCCCTGGCCGACCTTGGACGTCTTGCGCTGCAGGAGGTGGACGGAGCGCGGCGGAGTGGGACGGTCGGGAGCGGTCAGGCCGCCGCGGTCCTTGTAGTCCATGTCGACGCCCCACTGGCGGAAGTACGTCGCCGGGTCGAGGCTCGCCTTGTCGCCGCTGTCGGTGAGGTACTCGGCGACGTCGAAGCCGATGCCGCCCGCGCCGATGATCGCGACCCGCTCCCCCACGGGCGCGCTGTCGCGCAGCACGTCGAGGTAGCCGACCACGCTGGGGTGGTCGATGCCGGGGATCTCGGGGGTGCGCGGGGTGACTCCGGTGGCGACGACCACGTCGTCGTACGCCGCCTCCGCGAGGTCCCGGGCGGTGGCGCGGGTGTTCAACTGGACGTCCACGCCGTGCAGTTCGAGCTGCGTGCGGAAGTAGCGCAGGGTCTCGTCGAACTCTTCCTTGCCGGGCACCTTGCGGGCGACGTTGAGCTGGCCGCCGATCTCGGACGCGGCGTCGATGAGCGTGACGTCGTGGCCGCGCTCGGCCGCGGAGACCGCGAAGGCGAGTCCGGCCGGGCCCGCGCCGACGACGGCGACGCGCTTCTTGCGGCGGGTCGGCGCGAGGACGAGTTCGGTCTCGTGGCAGGCGCGCGGGTTCACCAGGCAGGAGGTGATCTGGAGATTGAAGGTGTGGTCCAGGCAGGCCTGGTTGCAGCCGATGCAGGTGTTGATGGCGTCGGACCGCTCGGCCTTCGCCTTGGCCACGAAGTCCGGGTCGGCGAGCAGCGGACGGGCCAGGGACACCATGTCGGCGGCGCCGTCGGCGAGCAACTGCTCGGCGATCTCCGGGGTGTTGATGCGGTTGGTGGTGACGAGCGGTACGGCGACCTCGCCCATGACCTTCTTCGTGACGAAGGTGTACGCGCCGCGCGGCACCGACGTCGCGATGGTGGGGATGCGCGCCTCGTGCCAGCCGATGCCGGTGTTGATGATCGTGGCACCCGCGGCCTCGATCTCCTTGGCGAGGTGGACGACCTCTTCGAGGGTCGAGCCGCCGGGGACCAGGTCCAGCATGGAGAGGCGGTAGATGATGATGAAGTCCGCGCCGACGCGCTCGCGTATGCGCCGGACGATCTCGACGGGGAAGCGGATGCGGTTCTCGTAGGCACCGCCCCAGCGGTCCTCCCGCTGATTGGTGGGGGCCGCGATGAACTCGTTGATCAAGTAGCCCTCGGAGCCCATGACTTCGACGCCGTCGTAGCCCGCGAGCTTGGCGAGCTCGGCGGCACGCACGAAGTCCTCGACGGTCTGCTCGACCTCGTCGTCCTCAAGGGCGCGCGGCACGAAGGGGCTGATCGGCGCCTTGATCGCGCTCGGTGCAACGAGGCCCTCGTGGTAGGCGTACCGCCCGAAGTGCAGGATCTGCATGGCGATCTTGCCGCCTGCCGCGTGTACGGCCGCCGTGACGCCCGCGTGCTTCTCGGCCTCCGCCTCGGTGGTCAGCTTGGCGCCGCCGTCCCAGGGGCGGCCCAGCTCGTTCGGGGCGATGCCGCCGGTGACGATGAGGCCGACACCGCCGCGCGCACGGGTCGCGTAGAACTCCGCCATCCGCTCGAAACCGTTCGGCGCCTCTTCCAGGCCCACGTGCATGGAGCCCATCAGGACCCGGTTGGGCAGGGTGGTGAAGCCCAGGTCGAGCGGGTTCAGCAGGTTCGGGTAGCGGCTCATGCGGGCCCTCCGTACGCGATGTCGCGATGTGTCGTCGGGACAGTTCTAGAGGACGCATGACCTGTTGTGCAACTAGTTGCATAAAGCGTGAGGCGCAGATCACGGGACCGATTCACCCCTTTCGCCGGAAGATTCGCAGGGCGCAACAGGGGATTGACCATTCGACGGAGCACTCCTACGCTCCTCGCACCCCCGCAGGTATATCGATTAACCCCTGGTTGTCATCGCCCTGGTTGGAGACATCCCGCTGTGCGCTCAACGATGAGTCGGCGCGGCTTCCTCGCCGCAGGTTCAGGCCTGGCCGCCGCCACCACCCTGCCCGCCCTCGCCGGCTGTTCCACGCTGGCCTCGGCGGATTCCGATCCCGACACGCTCGTGGTGCACAGCCAGCTCGGCACCACCGCGCCGGGCTCGCCCACGTACCTGTCCGCCCTGAACACCTTCCGGGACGAGAACCCCGGCCTGAAGGTGAAGAACCTCGTGAACGGCGACGACCTCGCGCAGGTCTACGAGACCTCGCGGCTCGCCCGCAAGGAACCGGACGTCGTCATGGTGAACCTCTACGACAAGACGCTGGCCTGGACCGACGTCGGGGCGACCGTCGACGTCAAGGGGTACATGGACGACTGGGGGCTGCGAAAGCGCGTCCTGCCCGTCGCCCTCGACGCCTGGACCGACGGCAAGGGGCGGCTGCGGGCCTTCCCGTACTTCGCCACCAACTGGCCGGTCGCGTTCAACACCGCGCTGCTCGAGAAGGCCGGAGTCGCCGCGATACCCACCACCGGCGACCAACTGATCGCCGCCGCCCGCAAGCTGCGCGCCAAGGGCATCGCCCCGGTGACCGTCGGCGGCAACGACTGGACGGGACAGAAGCTCCTCGCCCAGATCATCCAGACCTTCCTCACCCCCGACGAGGCACGGAAGGTGTTCACGACCGGCGACTTCAGCGGCAGCCGGGGCGCCCGCGACGGCATCGAGTACTTCACCGCCCTGCGCGACGCGGGTGTCTTCGCCGACAAGGCGCAGGGCCTGACCTCCGACTCGATGACGACGCAGTTCAACACCGGGGCAGCCGCCATCCAGTCCGCGATGTCATCGGCGCTGGCCAAGGTCCCCGAGAAGGTCGCCCGGCACACCGAGGTCGGCGGCTGGCCGCTCGCGCCGGACGCCGCGCACGCCAAGCCGACCATCCTGCGGACGTACACCCTCATCGGCTTCTGGATCAGCCCGAACGGCACGAAGAAGCTGGGCGCCGTCGAGAAGTTCCTGCGCTTCATGTACCGCCCCGACACCGTCTCGCGGTTCATCGAGGAGAGCGGCCGTGACATGGCCCTGCGCTCCGACACCCTCAGCACGGACTTCCCGCTGGTGGCCGACGCGCAGAAGCTCGGCACCGACGTCAGCCAGGCCCTGCTGCCCGACCTGTACGTGCCGCCGGCCGCGACGCAGCCGCTGATCACCGCGACCAGTACGGCGTTCACGCGCGGCACCAGCCCCGCCAAGGTGCGCTCCGTGCTCGAAGCCGCGTACCGCACCGCATGAGCCGCCCGCCCGAGCCGCCCGAGCCTTTTGGGAGTCACCCGAGATGACGACGCCGACGATGTCGACGAACGTGCCGCCGGGCGGGACCGAGGTCCGCCCCGCCCCCTCCGAGCCACCTGTCCGCACGCGCCGCCGCGAGGGCGGCACGATCCTCGCCGTCCCCGCCCTGGTCTGGTACCTGGTCTTCATGGTCGGGCCGATGATCGCGATCTTCGTGATCGCGGCCCTGCACTGGCCGGGCATGCTGCAGCCCGTCTCGTTCGCCGGGCTCGACAACGTCCGTGCGGTCCTCGACGACCCGGTGTTCTGGGACGCCGTGCGCAACACGGCGGTCCAGCTCGCCGTCGCGCTGCCGATCATGATCGTGTGCGCGTACATGCTGGGCTACTACGTGGCGCAGAAGCCGCCGGGCCACCGCGTCCTGCGCTACCTCCTCTTCATCCCCGGCCTGATCTCCACCCCGGCCAAGGCGATGGTGTTCTACGCGGCGCTCTCCCCCGACGGCCTGGTCAACGGCGCGCTGAAGTCGGTGGGCCTCGGCTCGGTCACCGACGCCTGGCTGGCCTCGCCCTCGACGGCCCTCGCGTGTCTGATCGTGCTCGACGTCTGGGGCGGCATCGGCTTCACGGCCGTCCTGTTCGCCGCCCGGCTCGGCAGTGTGCCCGAGGAGATCGGCGAGGCGGCGCAACTGGACGGCGCCGGGCACTGGCGAACGATGTGGGGCGTGCACTTCCCGGTCATTCGCGAGTTCGTGGGTGTGGTGACGATGCTCCAGTTCCTCTGGACGTTCTTCGGCTCCGCCCAGCACGTCCTGCTGCTCACGCAGGGCGGGCCCGGCAGTTCGTCGACGACGCTGTCGTTCCTCGTCTACCAGAAGGCGTTCATCGCAGCCGACCTCGGCTACAGCCAGACCGTCGGCGTGGTCCTCTTCCTGGTCGGTCTCGTCGGTCTGCTCACCATCCGCCGCGCGTTCCGCCAGAACTACTGACGCCGTACGACCCCCGATTGGAGCCGGTCACCTTGAAACACGGAAAGTCCTGGCTGCCCGCGCACATCCTGGCGTGGGCGTACGCGGCGCTGCTCGTCGTCCCCCTCTACTATCTGCTCGCCTCCGCCTTCAAGACGAACGACCAGATCTTCGCGAGCCCCTTCTCCCTTCCCACCTCACTGTCGTTCGGCAACTTCACCACGGCCTTCGAGAGTGCCGATCTGGGCCTTGCGGTCGTCAACTCGGCGCTTGTGACGGTCTTCTCGCTCGCGCTGACCCTTGCGCTCGCCATTCCCGCGGCGTTCGCGATCGCCCGCGCGACGGGCCGGATGGGGGCCTTCGTGGAGAAGGTCTTCTCGCTGGGCTTCCTCATCCCGACGTTCGCCGCGCTCTTCCCGACGTTCCTGCTCGCCGCGGCGACGGGCTTGTTCCACACGCGCCTCTTCATGGTGCTCTTCCTGCCCGCCACCGCGATGCCACTGTCCGTCGTCATCCTGGTGCAGTTCATGCGGACCATCCCCCAGGAGATGGAGGAGGCGGCGCGCATGGACGGCGCCTCCACGTTCGCGGTCCTGCGCCACGTCTATACGCCGATGTGTCTGCCCGGCATCGCGACGGTGCTGCTCCTGAACTTCCTGACGTTCTGGAACGAGTACCTGTACTCGCTCGTGATCATCGGCCCCGACCCGTCCCAGCGCACCGTGCAGGTGGCCCTGCCCACCCTCAAGTCCCTGACGGGGACGGATTACGGGGTGCTCACCGCCGGTACGGTACTGACTCTCGTACCGGTATGGGCCGTCTACACGGTGTTGCAGAAGCGGATGCAGCAGGCCCTCGTCAGTGGGGCGGTGAAGATGTGAGCGGCTCGGAAGCATCCCGCAGGGACAACGGCGGACGTCCGACGATCAAGGCGGTAGCCGCTGTGGCCGGGGTCTCCACGGCCGCCGTCTCGCAGGCCTTCAACGCCAAGGGGCGCATCTCCGAGGCCACCCGGCGCCGCATCCTGGACGCGGCCGCGCAGCTCGGCTGGTCGCCGAGCGCCACGGCGACGGCCCTGCGCAGCGCGCGGACCCGCACGCTCGCCCTCGTCGTGCGCCGCCCCACGGACGTGCTCGGCGCGGACCCGCACTTCAGCGAGCTGATCACCGGTCTGGAGGGCGAACTGGCGCCGCGCGGCTACGGCTTGCTGCTCCACCTGGTCACGGACGTGGCCGAGGAGAGCGCGCTGTACGAACGCCTTGCCGCCGAGGGCCGCGTCGATGGCGCCGTCCTGACCGACGCCCGTGCCGACGATCCCCGCCCGCCGCTCCTGCGCGGCCTGGGGCTGCCCGCCGTGCTGCTCGGCGCGCCACGGCCGGACGCACTCGTGCCCACGGTGGGCCTGGGCAACCAGGGCGCCGGCATACACGAAGCCGTCGACCACCTCATGGACCTGGGTCACCGGCGCATCGCCTATGTGTCGGGGCCCGGCGAGCTGCTGCACACCGGGCTGCGCCGCGCGGTCTTCGAAGAGACCCTGCAGCTCAAGGGAGCCCGGCCCGCCGCCGTCCTGAGCACCGACTTCTCCGAGGCGGCGGCCGTCGCAGCGACGGAGGAACTGCTCGGCATGGCGGAGCGTCCCACCGCCGTCATGTACGCCAACGACTCCATGGCGGTGTGCGGCATCGGCGCGGCTCAGCGCGCCGGGCTGCGCGTCCCGGACGACCTGTCCGTCGTCGGCTACGACAACCTCCCGATCGGCCGCTGGCTGCATCCGCGCCTGACGACCGTCGACCAGCAGGTGCAGCGGGTCGGCGCGGCAGCCGCGCGTGCGCTGCTCGCGCAGTGCGGCGAGGACGTGCCGCCCGTGTCGCTCGACGACCGTCCTCGGCTCGTCGTCCGGGAGTCGACGGGGCCCGCCGTCTGAACCTGACTCCTCATCACCTCTCCACCCCCGTACGGAAAGACCTGAGTACCACCATGCGACGCCACAGCGCCCAGCTCACCCATGACTCCGCCGTCCTGCCCTGGATAGGCGCCAACTTCTGGTCCCGCACCGGCGGTCCGCTGATGTGGCGGAACTACGACCCGAAGACAGTTCGTGAAGAACTGACCGTGCTGCGTGAGCACGGCCTGACGATGACCCGCTCCTTCTTCTACTGGCCGGACTTCCACCCCGAACCGCACCGCATCGACGAGGAGTTGTGCGAGCGCTTCCGTGACTTCCTGGACGCGCACATCGAGTTGGGGATGGGCACCGTGCCCACTTTCATCGTGGGGCACATGTCCGGCGAGAACTGGGACCCGGCGTGGCGCGGGGGCCGCGACCTCTACGAGGACGTGTGGCTGGTCGGCCGCCAGGCGTGGTTCGTCTCGCAGATGACGCGCCGCTTCAAGGACCACGCGGCGGTCACCGGCTGGCTCATCACCAATGAGATGCCGGGGTACGGCCGCATCTACCAGGTGGACCCGCCGTCGAGCGATGTCGTCACCGCCTGGACGCAGTTCATGTGCGACGCGGTGCGCGCGGCGGGCGGCACGCAGCCGGTGTCGCTCGGCGACGGCGCGTGGGGCATCGAGGTGACGGGCCGCGACAACGGCTTCTCGCTGCGCGACACGGCCGAGTACGTCGACTTCGTGGGCCCGCACGTCTACCGATCCGACACGGACCGCGTACGCCAGCACTACCGTGCCGCCTTCGAGTGCGAGCTGGCGGGGGTCACCGAACAGCCGGTGATCCTGGAGGAGTTCGGGCTCTCGACGGACACCGTGTCGGCCGAGAACGCGGGCATCTACTACCGCCAGACGCTCCACAACTCGCTCCTGGGCGGCGCGACCGGCTGGATGGCCTGGAACAACACCGACTACGACGACCTCTGGGACCAGTCGCCGTACGACCACCACCCCTTCGAGATGCACTTCGGCATCACGGACGGCACGGGCGCCCCGAAGGCTCCGCTCGTCGAACTCGCCGCGTTCTCCCAGGTGTTGGAGCAGGTGGACTTCGCCCGCTGCCGCCGCTCGGACGCGGACGCGGCGCTGGTCGTGCCCGCGTTCCTGGAGCGCGGCTACCCCTACAGCCGGCCGGCCGACCGCCCCCTGATCTTCACGTCGCTCCACCAGGGGTACGTCGCCGCGCGCGGGGCCGATCTCCCCGTGGCTCTCACGCGGGAAGCGGACGGCATGCCCGGCGACGCGGCGCTCTACCTCCTGCCGTCCACCCGGCAGTTGACGACCCGGACGCGGCGCGAGCTCGAGCGGCGGGCCTGCGAGGGGGCCACCGTGTACCTGTCGTTCTGCTCCGGCGAGCACCCGGGAACGCGCGGCCCGTGGTTCGACGACCTGGACGGGCTGTTCGGCGTCGAGCTCCAGCTCACCTATGGGGTGGCCGAACCCATCGAGGACGACGTCCTTGAAGTGACCTTCACCGAGGAGTTCGGCGGGATCGCGGCGGGCGAGACGCTCACCTTCCCCGTGGCGGGCAACGAGGACAGCCGCGCCTACCTGCCGGTCGTCCCGACGGACGCGCGGGTCGTGGCGAAGGACGCACACGGCCGCCCCGCGCTCCTCGTGAACGAGACAGGGCGCGGCCGTACGGTCCTGGCCACCTACCCCCTTGAGCACATGGCCGCGCGGACGGCCCGAGTGAACCCGGAGCAGACGCACCGCCTGTACGCGGCGCTGGCCCAACTCGCGGGCGTGCGGCGGCCGGTGACGGTCGACAGCCCCTACGTATCGGCGGATTCCCTGGTGCACGAGGACGGGCGGCGGTTCGTGTGGCTGGTCAGCCAGTCGGACGAAGAGCTGACGGTGCGTCCCGCGGTGGACGGTCCGCTGCACGACCTGGTGACGGGTGAGGCGGTGGCGGAGGTGCGGCTCGTCCCGTTCGGCGTGCGCGTCCTCGAACAGCGATGAGCGCGCCGCTGTACCGGGAGGCGGGCGCCCCGGTAGCCGACCGGGTGCGCGACCTGCTGGCGCGGATGACGCTCACCGAGAAGGTGGGCCAGGTCAACCAGCGGATGTACGGCTGGCACGCGTACGAGCGGACGCCCGAAGGACACCGCCTGACGGACGCCTTCCGCGCCGAGGTGGCCGCGTTCGACGGGATGGGCGCGCTGTACGGACTCCAGCGCGCCGACCCGTGGTCGGGGGTGACGTTCGCGGACGGCATCACGGCCGCGGACGCGGCGCGGGTCGCCGACTCGGTGCAGCGGCACGTCATGGCGAACACCCGGCTCGGCATCCCGGTCCTCCTCGTCGAGGAGGTCCCGCACGGCCATCAGGCCCTGGACGGCACGGTCCTCCCGGTGAATCTCGCGGTGGGCGCGACCTGGGACCCGGATCTGTACGAGGCCGCCGCGGCGGGCGCGGCACGCGAGCTGCGTGCCCGTGGCGGCCATGTCGCCCTGGTCTCGGCGCTCGATCTCGTGCGGGATCCGCGCTGGGGCCGGGCGGAGGAGTGCTTCGGCGAGGACCCCTATCTGGCGGCGCGCTTCACCGAGGCGCTGGTGCGGGGCATGCAGGGCGACGACGCCAGGTTCGGCCCCGACCGGGCCGCGGTCGTGCTCAAGCACTTCGCCGGGCAGGGCGCGACCATCGGCGGCCGCAACAGCGCGGCCACGGAGCTCGGCCCGCGCGAACTCCACGAGATCCACCTGGTGGCGGCGCGGGCCGGGGTCCGCGCCGGAGCGGCGGGCGTCATGGCCGCGTACAACGAGTTCGACGGCCTGCCGTGCGCGGCGAGCCGTGAGCTGCTCACCGGTCTCCTGCGTGAGCGCTGGGGGTTCACGGGCCTGGTCATGGCCGACGGGTGCGCACTCGACCGTCTCGTACGCCTCGCCGGTGACCCGGTGGCCGCGGGCGCGCTCGCCCTGGACGCGGGCACGGACCTGAGCCTGTGGGACGGCTGCTTCCCGCGGCTCGCGGAGGCGGTGGAGCGGGGCCTGGTCGCCGAGCAGGCCCTGGACGCCGCGGTCGCCCGCGTCCTCGCCCTGAAGTTCCGCCTGGGTCTCTTCGAGCGGCCCTACGTCGACCAGGACTCCCCGGCGCCTGAACACTCCCCCGCTCTGGACGAGTTGGGCGAGCGCCTGGCGCGCGAGTCCATCGTCCTGCTCAGCCATGACGGGGCGACGCTCCCCCTGGCCGAGCCGTCCCGGATCGCCGTCATCGGCCCCAATGCCGACTCGCTCTCCCAGCAGCTCGGCGACTACACCGCGCCGCAGCGCCCCGGCACCGGCCTCACCGTCCTCGGCGGGATCGAGGCGGTGGCGCCACCGGGAGTCGAGGTGACGTACGCACGGGGCTGCGAGCTGACGGGCGGCGACCGCGGCGGCATCGCGGACGCGGTGGCGCTGGCCGCCGGCGCCGATACCGCCGTACTCGTGCTCGGTGGCTCCAGCGCGCGGGAGGCCGACACCGGTTTCGACAGCAATGGGGCTGCTGTCGTGACTTCCGGCGCTCCGGTGGGCATGACGTGCGGCGAGGGGGTCGACCTGGCCGAACTGCGCCTTCCGGAGGGGCAGTTGGCGCTCCTCGATGCCGTGGCCGCCACCGGCACCCCCGTGGTCGTGGTCCTCGTCCAGGGTCGTCCGCATGCCGTGCCGGAGCCGGTCGGGCGGGCTCGTGCCGTGCTCTCGGCCTGGTATCCGGGGCCGTGGGGAGGGCGGGCGGTCGCCGACGTGCTCTTCGGGCGCGCGGAGCCCGTGGGGCGGCTGCCCGTCTCCGTGCCGCGCTCGGCCGCCCAGCTCCCGGTGTTCTACAACGCCAAGGACCACGGTTACCGGGGCTACGCGGACCAGCCCGCCACCGCGCTGCACGCCTTCGGCCACGGGCTCTCGTACACGACCGTCGAGTACGGGGAGCCCCGGCTCTCCCGTACCGAGGTTCCGCTCACCGATCCGGCGCTCACCTGCACGGTCGCGGTGACGAACACGGGGGCGCGGGCCGTGCGGGAGACCGTGCAGCTCTACGTGCGCCGCCTGACGGGCTCAAGCTCCTGGCCGCGCATCCGTGAGCTGGGCGGCTTCGCCCGTGTGGACCTGGCCCCAGGTGAAGAGGCCGAGGTCGCCTTCGTCGTCGGGGCGGATACCCTGACCTCGCTGGACCGCACGCTGGAGTGGGTCGTGGAACCCGGTGAGATCCTGCTGGAGACCGGGCCCGCCGCCGACCGTACGAGCGGCGCTCTCCTGACCTTGACGCCCGCCGCCGGTCCCGTGTGAGCGCCACGTCCGAATCCCGCCAGCCGGACATCGGCGCACCCCGCAGACTTGGGGGTGTCACCGGGAAACAGGGAGCATCTGATGACCAAGGTCATGACCAAGGCCGTCTTCACGACCATCGACAGCCCGCTGGGCGAGCTGCTGCTGGTCGGCGAGGAGTCGGCCACCGCGAACGGCGGCACCGCGCTGGCCTCGCTGTCCATGCCGGGTCAGAAGGGCGGCGCCGTCGTCCAGGACGGGTGGGTGCGCGACGACGAGGCCTTCGCCGTGATCGCCGGGCAGCTGCGTGCGTACTTCGAGGGGACGCGCCGGCACTTCGACGTCGAGTACGTGAGCGGCGTCGGCACCGACTTCCAGGAGCGGGTCTGGCACGCCCTCGACACGCTCCCGTACGGCACGACCACCACGTACGGGAAGCTCGCCGCGCGGCTCGGCATCTCGCGCGCCGCGGTCCGCGCCCTGGGCACGGCGATCGGGCGCAACCCCCTGCTCGTCGTCCGCCCCTGCCATCGGGTCATCGGCGCCGACGGCTCGCTGACCGGGTACGCGGGCGGCCTTGAGGCCAAGCAGCGGCTCCTGGACCTGGAGTCGGGGAGCTGAGTCGACGAAGGGCCGAGTGACGCACTAGCGTCCGCCGCGGTGTCCCAGGCGCTCCGAGAGGTCGCCCGCGCCCTTCGCCGCCAGCTCGGCGAGTTCTTCCTCGCGCTGCTCGCTCCACCGGATCATCGGCACGGAGATGGAGAGCGCCGCGACGACGTGACCCGCGCCGTCACGGACCGGGGCGGCCACGCAGCTCACGTCCGGGTTGGACTCGCGGTGTTCGGCGGCGACGCCGCGCTCCCGGATGTCGGCGAGCGCGGCGAGGAGCGCCTCCGGCTCCGTGATGCTGTTCTGCGTCATCGCCACCAACTCCCGCCCCGCCAGGCGGGATTCGAGATCCGTCGGGGGCAGTGAGGCGAGCAGCATCTTGCCGACCGACGTGCAGTGGGCGGGCAGTTTGCGGCCCGCGGCGGAGACCATGCGCACGGCGTGCGTGGAGTCCACCTTGGCGATGTAGATGACGTCCGTGTCCTCCAGGACCGCCACGTGGACCGTCTCGTCGCAGGTCTCGGCGACCTCGCGCGCCACCTGCTGGCCCTCGGCGGCCAGGTCCAGCTGCTCCGCGTACCGACTGCCGAGCTGGTAGGCGCGTACGCCCAGGCGGTAGCGGCCCGTCTGGTCCGGGATCTGGACAAGGTACGAGCGGGCGGCAAGGGTGGTGAGCAGTTCGTGCACGGTGGTGCGCGGCAGCTGGAGTCTGCGCGTGACCTCGGGGGCGGACAGTGTCCCTTCGCCCTCCAGGAACAATTCCAGTATGTCCAGCGCCCTGGTCACCGCGGGAACGAGTCGTCCCATGGTCGGCCTCCCACCCCGTGCGTCCGATGTCGCGTCCGCCGCGGCGTCCGAAACTTCGGTCAACGATCGATATGACGAACACAGGCTAGACACAGCGACGTTCGCGGCGCAACGGCCTGAGGGGCACACATGCGGGTCCGAGACCGACCCAAGACCGTTTGGCGCGACCCATTGACACCCTGCCGCCTGCGTGAATACGGTCACGCCAACATTTCGAACGTGTGACGAAATACCGAACAACCAAGGGGCAACTGCCTTGCGTATTACGGGAATCAGCACGCACGTGGTGGGGACGCCGTGGCGCAATCTCACCTACGTCCAGGTCCACACCGACGAAGGTCTCACCGGCGTCGGCGAGACCCGCATGCTCGGCCGCACCGACGCGCTGCTCGGCTACCTCCAGGAGGCGGCGGCCAACCACATCGTGGGGTCCGACCCGTTCGCGGTCGAGGACCTCGTGCGGAGGATGAAGTACGGCGACTACGGCCGGGCCGGCGAGATCGTCATGTCGGGCATCGCCTGCGTGGAGATGGCCTGCTGGGACATCAAGGGCAAGGCCCTCGGGGTGCCCGTCTGGCAGCTGCTCGGCGGGAAGGTGACCGACAAGGTCAAGGCGTACGCGAACGGCTGGTACACCACCGAGCGCACTCCGGAGGCGTACCACAAGGCCGCTCTGGCCGTGGTCGAGCGCGGCTACCGCGCCCTGAAGATCGACCCGTTCGGGACCGGGCACTTCGAGCTCGACCAGGCGGGCACGTCCTACGCGGTCTCGCTGATCGAGGCGGTACGGGACGCGATCGGTCCGGACGCCGAGCTGATGCTGGAGATGCACGGGCGGTTCAGCCCGTCCACGGCGGTGCGTCTCGCGAAGGACATGGCGCGGTTCAGGCCCGCTTGGCTGGAGGAGCCGGTGCCGCCGGAGAACCTCAAGGCCCTGGAGAAGGTCGCCGCCAAGGTGGACATGCCGATCGCCACCGGTGAGCGCATCCACGACCGGATCGAGTTCCGCGAGCTGTTCGAGTCCCAGGCCGCCGACATCATCCAGCCGGACCTCGGCCACATCGGCGGCATCCTGGAGACCCGCAAGCTGGCCGCGACCGCGGAGACGCACTACACCCTGATCGCCCCGCACAACGTCGGCGGCTCGGTGCTCACGGCGGCCTCGCTGCAACTCGCCGCCTGCACGCCCAACTTCAAGATCCTGGAGCACTTCAACGACTTCGCGGACGCGGAGATCAAGAAGGTGGTCAAGGGCGCGCCCCAGGTGGTCGACGGCTACTTCGAGGTGTCGCACGAGCCGGGCCTCGGCGTCGAGCTCGACACGGACGCGGCGGCCGAGTTCCCGCAGCAGCAGGCGCGGTTCGACCTGTGGGCCGAGGGCTGGGAGAAGCGCGCCCCCAAGGCGGCCGGGAAGTGAGCAGCGGCCCGTCGTCGCGCGCGATCGTAGTCGACCGTCCCGGCTCGCACCGGCTCACGGCCGGCCCGCGGCCCGAGCCAGGCCCGGGTGAGGTCCTGGTCCGGGTGGCCGCCGCCGGGATCTGCATGAGCGACCGCGAGGTGTACGACGGTCACCGGGATCCCGCCTACGTGCGCTATCCCGTGACCCCCGGGCACGAGTGGTCGGGCACCGTCGAGGCGGTCGGCGAGGGCGTCGACCCCGCGCTGATCGGGCAGAAGACGGTCGCCGAGGGGTTCCGAGCCTGCGGCACCTGTGAGCGGTGCCGCTGCGGGGAGACGAGCCTGTGCGGCGGCGGGTACGCGGAGACCGGATTCACCGAGCCCGGCGCCTTCGCCGACCACGTGGCCGTACCCGCGCGCCTGCTGCACCTCCTCCCCCCGGACGCGGACCTGGCCGCAGCCGCTCTCCTCGAACCCGCCGCCGTGATCGCCGGCGCGGTACGGACGGGACGGCCGCGGCCCGGCGAGCGGATCGCGGTGGTCGGCGCGGGCACCCTCGGGATGCTCGCGGTACAGCTGCTCGCCGCGTCGTCGCCCGGCGAGCTCGCCGTGATCGACCCGCGGGCCGAACGCGGTCGGCAGGCCCTTGACTTCGGGGCGAGCGAGAGTCTGACGCCCGCCGAATCGGAGGCGTACCGCGGCCGTTTCGACCTGATCGTGGAGACCGCGGGCGCGCACGGCACGGCCGCCTCGTCCTGCCTGCTCGCGCGCAGGGGCGGCCGGGTGGTGCTGACCGGCATGTTCACTCCGGGTGCCGTCGGCATCGATCCGGTGCATCTCTCGCTGAGCCAGCTGGAGGTGCGCAGCGTCTTCGGCGCGCCGTCATCGGCGTGGACGGACGCGGTCCGGGCGTTCGGGCTCGGTCTGCTCCAACCGGCGCCGCTCATCTCGCACGAGTTCCCGCTGGAGCGCTTCGCCGAGGCCGTCGCGCTGGTCGGCGGCGGCGACCCGAAGACCGGGAAGGTGCTCTTGCGCCCCTGAGAGACCCAAAGCGCCCGAGGCACCTCAGGCGCCGTAAGACGTACTCCTTGAACCGACCAACGTACGAAATACCGAACACAGCGTCATTCACAGCGTATGGGAGTCCCGTGACCAGCCCGTCAGCACCCCGCCGCCCCGGCGTCGACGCCCTTGCCCGCATCGGGCACCCCGTGCCCGCCATCGACCCGGCCGACGCGTCCGCGTACGCGTTCCCCGACGGCGGCACCTGGCGCACCGAGATCCCCTCCGTGGAGGGGCCCGAAGCGCTCGCCGTCGTGCTCAAGGAGAGCTCACGGCTCGACGTGCCGATCCACCGGATCAGTCAGGGCAGCGGGATCTGGATGCTCTCCGACGACGAGATCACCGAGATGGTCGAGGCCTGCGCCGAACGGGACATCGAGCTCTGCCTGTTCACCGGGCCGCGCGGCACCTGGGACATCGGCGCCGCGACCCGCACCGACTCCGGCGGCGGCGGGCTGCGCTCGCGCGGCCATGAAGCGCTCGCCGGATGCGTCGAAGACGCCGTCCGCGCAACGGAGTTGGGGGCGCGCTGCCTGCTCGTCGCCGACGAGGGCGTGCTGTGGACGCTGCACCGGCTGCGGGTCGCGGGGGTGCTGCCCGCCGACACCACGTTCAAGGTGTCGGCCCTGATCGGCCCGGTCAACCCGGCCTCGTACGCGGTCTACGAGCGGCTCGGCGCCGACTCCCTCAACATCCCCTCCGACCTCACCCTGGACCACATCACGGAGATCCGCCGGGCGAGCCGCGCCCCGATGGACCTGTACGTCGAGGCACCCGACGACCTGGGCGGCTACGTCCGGATGTACGAGGCGGCCGAGCTGATCCGGCGCGGCGCCCCGCTCTACCTCAAGTTCGGCCTGAGCAAGTCACCCGGCATCTATCCCTACGGTGCCCACCTGCGCGACCACACCCTGGCCACCGCTCGCGAGCGGGTCCGCCGCGGACGTCTCGCACTCGACCTGCTCGCACGGCACGGCGCGGACGGCGGAATGTCGCCGCTCGGCTCCCGCCTGCCCGGCGAGCTCCAGCGCTTCCCCGTCCCGGAAGGGGACTGACCCATGAGCACCCGCATATCCAGAAAAGCGCGTCTCACCGCAGCCGTGGCCACCGCCGTGCTCCTCGGCTCGCTGACCGCCTGCGGTCAGGAGGCCATCGGCGGCAGCCGCTACAAGCCGGACGAGGGCAGAGGCAGCACCATCGGCCTCGCGATGCCCACGAAGTCCTCCGAGCGGTGGATAGCCGACGGCAACAACATGGCGAAGCAGTTCCAGAAGGCCGGGTACAAGACCGATCTGCAGTACGGCGACGACAAGGTCGAGAACCAGATCGCCCAGCTGGAGAACATGATCACCAAGGGGCGCAGCCTCCTGGTGGTCGCCGCCATCGACGGATCCGCGCTCTCCGAGGTCCTGCAGCGCGCGGCCGACGCGGGCATCCCCGTGATCTCGTACGACCGCCTCATCCTCGGCACGGAGAACGTCGACTACTACGCGTCGTTCGACAACGAGCGCGTCGGCCGCCTGGAAGCCCAGTACATCGTCGACAAACTGAAGCTGGGCAAGCCGGAGAAGGGCGGCGACGCGAAGAACATCGAGCTCTTCGCGGGCTCGCCCGACGACAACAACACCAAGTACTTCTGGAACGGCGCCATGAAGGTGCTCCAGCCGTACTTCGAGAGCGGCCAGCTCGTCGTCCGCAGCAAGCAGACGAAGATGAACCAGGCCACCACGCTGCGCTGGGACGGCGGCACCGCGCAGAAGCGCATGGACGATCTGATCAGCAAGAACTACGGCTCGGCGAAGGTCGACGCGGTCCTCTCGCCGTACGACGGGATCTCGATCGGCATCATCTCCGCGCTGAAGAGCGCGGGGTACGGCTCCAAGAGCCAGCCGCTGCCGGTGATCACCGGGCAGGACGCGGAGCTCGCTTCGGTGAAGTCCATCATCCGCGGCGAGCAGACGCAGACGGTGTTCAAGGACACCCGCAAGCTGGCCGCGCAGACGGTGTCCATGGGCGACGCGGTCCTGAACGACAAGAAGCCGAAGGTCAACAACACGAAGGACTACAACAACGGCAAGAAGACCGTTCCGTCCTTCCTCCTCGACCCGGTCAGCATCGACAAATCCAACACCCAACTCCTGGTGGACGAGGGCTACTTCAAGGCTGGGCAGCTCAAGTGAGCGCGCCCGTACTGGAGATGCGCGGGATCACCAAGACGTTCCCCGGCGTCAAAGCGCTCTCCAACGTGAACCTGACCGTGGGCGCCGGGGAGATCCACGCGATCTGCGGCGAGAACGGCGCGGGCAAGTCGACGCTGATGAAGGTCCTCAGCGGCGTCCACGAGCACGGCAGCTACGACGGCGAGATCCACTTCGAGGGCGAGCGGATGGCCTTCAAGGACATCCGCGCCAGCGAGAAGCGCGGCATCGTCATCATCCATCAGGAGCTGGCGCTCGTCCCGTATCTGTCCATCGCCGAGAACATCTTCCTCGGCAACGAACAGAGCACCCGGGGCTTCATCGACTGGAACGACACGCTGCGCAGGGCGAGCGCGCTGCTCAAGCGGGTCGGCCTGAGCGAGAAGCCGCAGACTCCGGTGGCCGACATCGGCGTGGGCAAGCAGCAGCTCGTGGAGATCGCCAAGGCCCTGTCGAAGGAGGTGAAGCTGCTCATCCTGGACGAGCCGACGGCCGCGCTCAACGACGGGGACAGCGCCAAGCTGCTCGACCTCATCCTGGAGCTGCGCGCCCAGGGCATCGCCTGCATCATCATCTCGCACAAGCTGAACGAGATCCGGGCCATCACCGACTCGGTGACGATCCTGCGCGACGGGCAGACCATCGAGACCCTGACGGTCCGTGAGAACCCGGAGTCCGACCCACAGTTGTCGGAGGACCGCATCATCCGCGGCATGGTCGGCCGCGACCTCGACAACCGCTTCCCCGACCGCACGCCCTACGAAGGCGATGACGCGGGATCTCTCGCCCTGTCCGTGCGGGGCTGGACGGTGCGGCATCCGGTCGATCACCAGCGCAAGGTCGTCGACGACGTGTCGCTGACCGTGCGGCGCGGCGAGATCGTCGGCATCGCGGGCCTGATGGGCGCGGGCCGCACGGAGCTCGCGATGTCCGTCTTCGGGCGCTCCTACGGTCAGTACGTCGCCGGCACGGTGGCCGTCAACGGGCGCGAGGTCGTGACGAAGACCGTGCCCGCGGCGGTCGACGCGGGGATCGCGTACGTCACCGAGGACCGCAAGCAGTACGGCCTGAACCTCATCGACAACATCAACCGCAACATCTCCCTGGCCTCGCTGCCGGGCATGCGGCGAGGGGGCGGCTTTGTCGACGAGCACCACGAACGCTCCGTCGCCGAGCGGTACCGCAAGTCGATGAACATCAAGGCCCCCACCGTCTTCGAGCAGGTGGGGCGGCTCTCCGGCGGCAATCAGCAGAAGGTCGTCCTGAGCAAGTGGATCCATGCCGACCCCGAGGTCCTGATCCTCGACGAGCCGACGCGCGGCATCGACGTCGGCGCCAAGTACGAGATCTACACCGTCATCGACAAGCTGGCGGCCTCGGGCAAGGCGGTGCTGTTCATCTCCTCCGAACTGCCCGAACTGCTCGGGATGTGCGACCGGATCTACACGATGGCCGAGGGCAGGCTGACCGGTGAGGTCGACCGCGCGGACGCCACGCAGGAACTCCTGATGCGCCACATGACCAAGAACAGAAGCTGAGGCATCCGCGATGACCACCACGACCACGCCACCACGTGACACCTCGTCCACACCGTCCGCCAAGGAGTCCGCCCGCGATCTGCTGCTGCAGAGCGTGCGCTCGAACATGCGCCAGTACGGCATGCTCGTCGCCCTGGCCTTCATCGTCATCCTGTTCCAGATCTGGACCGACGGCACGCTGCTCCTGCCGAACAACGTCTCGAACCTGATCCAGCAGAACGGCTACATCCTCATCCTGGCCATCGGCATGATGATCGTCATCATCGCCGGCCACATCGACCTGTCCGTCGGCTCACTTGTCGCCTTCGTCGGCGCCATGTCGGCGGTGATGATGGTCAAGCACGACATGCCCTGGGTGCTCGCGCTCGTCCTGTCGCTCCTGATCGGCGCGGTCGCGGGCGCGTGGCAGGGCTTCTTCATCGCGTACGTCGGGATCCCGTCGTTCATCGTGACCCTTGCCGGCATGCTGCTCTTCCGCGGTCTCACCCAGATCGTCCTGGAGGGCCAGTCGCTCTCGCCGTTCCCCGAGGGCTTCCAGAACATAGCCAAGGGGTTCATCCCCGAGATGGGCCCGTACACGCAGTACCACAACCCGACGCTGGTGCTCGGTCTCGTGACGGTGGCGTTCCTGCTCTTCCGCGAATGGCGCAGCCGCAAGCAGCAGTTGGCCTATGACCTCGATGTGATGCCGACGGGCCTGTGGGCGGCCAAGCTGGTCGCGATCACCGCGGCCGTCGTCGCCTTCACGCTGACCCTCGCGAGCTTCCACGGCGTGCCCGTCGTCCTGCTCATCATGTGCGGCCTGCTCATCGCTCTCGGCTACGTGATGCGCAACGCCGTGGTCGGACGCCACGTGTACGCGCTGGGCGGCAACAAGGCGGCGGCGAAGCTGTCCGGCGTCAAGGACAAGCGCGTCACCTTCTTGATCTTCGTGAACATGGGTGTGCTCGCCGCGCTCGCGGGCTGTGTGTACGCGGCGCGCCTGAACGCGGGCACTCCGCAGGCGGGCCTGAACTTCGAACTCGAGGCGATCGCGGCCTCGTTCATCGGCGGCGCGTCGATGAGCGGCGGCGTCGGCACGGTGATGGGCGCCGTGATCGGCGGCCTGGTGCTCGGCGTCCTGAACAACGGCATGTCCCTGGTCAACATCGGCACCGACTACCAGCAGGTCATCAAGGGCCTGGTGCTGCTGGCCGCCGTCGGCTTCGACGTCTGGAACAAGCGGAAGGTCGGTCGTTAGTCCCGCCTCAACTCCCCTGATTGGACCCGCACATGGAAACGAGCAGACGCACCGTCCTCGCCTCGGCTGCCGCCGTCGGCCTTACCGCCGCCGTCGCCGGTACCTCGTACGCCGCGGAAGGCAAGAAGCCCGTGAAGGAACTCTTCGGCAAGCTGGCCGACGGCACGAGGGTGTACCGATGGTCGCTGGAGAACGGCGGCACCCGTATGAAGGTGCTGTCCTACGGCGGCATCGTGCAGTCCCTCGAACTCCCGGACCGTCACGGCCGCTACACCAACGTGTCCCTCGGCTACGACACCATCGAGGCGTACACGGCCGGGACGACATTCTTCGGCGCGCTCATCGGCCGCTACGGCAACCGCATCGCCAAGGGCCGCTTCACCCTGGACGGCAAGACCCACCAGCTGTCCGTGAACGACGGCGAGAACAGCCTGCACGGCGGGGCCAAGGGCTTCGACACGCGGGTGTGGGACGTCGAGCCGTTCAAGGACTCCTCCGGCGTCGGCCTGCGACTGCACTACACGAGCGTCGACGGCGAGATGGGCTACCCCGGAACACTGCGGGTGACCGTGACGTACACGCTCACCGCGCGCGGCGACTGGCGCATCGACTACGCGGCGGCCACGGACAAGGCCACCGTGGTGAACCTGACGAACCACACGTACTACAACCTCGCGGGCGAGGGCAGCGGAGACATCCTGGACCATGAACTGGCCCTGACCGCCTCTCGGTTCACGCCCACCGACGCCGGTCTCATCCCCACGGGCGAGCTGGCGAAGGTGGCGGGCACGCCCTTCGACTTCCGGCACGCGAAGACGGTCGGCCGAGACATCCGTGTCTCGCACGAGCAGCTGGTGACCGCCAAGGGCTTCGATCACAACTGGGTCCTGGACAAGGGCATCACGCGGCGCCCCGAACACTTCGCGACGCTGCGGGACCCGGAGTCGGGGCGCACCCTGAAGGTCGCCACGACCGAGCCGGGGGTGCAGTTCTACTCCGGGAACTTCCTGGACGGTACCCTCACCGGACCTTCGGGACGCACCTACCGGCAGGGCGACGGTCTGTGCCTGGAGACCCAGCACTTCCCGGACTCCCCGAACCAGCCGACGTTCCCCTCGACGGTGCTGCGGCCCGGCGAGACCTACCGGTCGAGCACGGTGCACAGCTTCTCGGCGCGTTGAGCCGCAGCAGCGTATCGGTCACTCGAAGCCGAGGTCCGCGGCCGTGAACTCCGTGCGCACCGTGAAGGCATGTTCCGTCCCCTCGCCGGTGACCCGGACCTCGGCGCCGTCCCGGGCCGCGCGGAAGACGGCCGCGGGCCGGCCCTCCAGGTCGGGGACGGTGATCTCCGTGCCGTCCCGCGTGTCCGGGGTGACCAGGAGGGTGAGGTCCTGGAGCCAGTCGCCGTCGGGCCGCCGGTCGTCGGCGCCCAGGGGGAGCAGCGCGCCGGGGCGGACGTAGAGGGGGAGGCTGTCGAAGCCGTGGGTCTCACGGCGGAACGCGGGGCCCTCGACGGTCTCGCCGGTCAGGAGGTGGGTCCAGGTGCCTTCGGGTACGTAGAACTCGACGTCTCCCTCGGCGGTGAAGACCGGGGCGACCAGGAGGTCGGGGCCGAGCATGTACTGGCGGTCCAGGGTGCGGCAGGCGGGGTCGTCCGGGAACTCCAGGACCATGGGGCGCATGACGGGGACGCCCGTGCGGTGGGCCTCGACGGCGGATCCGTACAGGTAGGGCATCAGGCGGTGTTTGAGGCGCGTGAACTTCCGTGCCACGGCTACCGCTTCGTCGCCGAACGCCCACGGCACCCGGTAGGAGACGTTGCCGTGCAGGCGGCTGTGTGAGGAGAGCAGGCCGAAGGCGAGCCAGCGCTTGAAGACCGCGGGGTCAGGGGTGCCCTCGAAGCCGCCGATGTCGTGGCTCCAGAAGCCGAAGCCGGAGAGCGAGAGGGACAGGCCGCCGCGCAGCGACTCGGCCATGGCGCCCAGCGAGGCGAAGCAGTCGCCGCCCCAGTGCACCGGGAACTGCTGGCCGCCCACCGTGGCCGAGCGGGCGAAGAGGACCGCGTCCCCCGGGCCGCGTTCCTTCTCCAGGAGTTCGAAGACCGTGCTGTTGTAGAGCTGCGCGTAGTAGTTGTGCATGCGCTCGGGGTTCGAGCCGTCGTGCCAGACGACGTCGGTGGGGACGCGTTCGCCGAAGTCGGCCTTGAAGCTGTCGATGCCCTGGTCGAGCAGGGTACGCAGCTGGTCGGCGTACCACTCGCGTGCCGCCGGGTTCGTGAAGTCCACGAGAGCCATGCCGGGCTGCCAGAGGTCCCACTGCCAGATGTCGCCGTTCGGGCGTCGGACGAGGTAGCCGGCGGCGGCCGCCTCGGCGAAGAGTCCGGACTTCTGCGCGATGTACGGGTTGATCCACACGCTTACCTTCAGGCCGCGCTCGCGGAGCCTGCGCAGCATGCCCTCCGGGTCGGGGAAGACCTCCGGGTCCCAGCGGAAGTCGGACCACTGGTACTCGCGCATCCAGAAGCAGTCGAAGTGGAAGACGCTGAGCGGGAGGTCGCGCTCGGCCATGCCGTCGACGAAGGAGGTGACGGTCTCCTCGTCGTAGGGCGTGCAGAACGACGTCGTCAGCCACAGGCCGAACGACCAGGCGGGCGGAAGGGCGGGGCGGCCGGTCAGCGCGGTGTAGCGACGCAGGACTTCCTTGGGCGTGGGGCCCGCGACGACGTAGTACTCGATCGACTGGTCCTCGACGCTGAACTGGACCTGGCCGACGGACTCGGAGCCGATCTCGTAGGAGACCTTGCCGGGGTGGTTGACGAAGACGCCGTAGCCGCGCGAGGAGAGGTGGAAGGGGATGTTCTTGTAGGCCTGCTCGCTGCTGGTGCCGCCGTCGGCCTGCCAGATGTCGACGTTCTGGCCGTTCTTGACGTAAGGGGTGAAGCGTTCACCGAGCCCGTAGATGTACTCCCCCACGCCCAGGGCGAGTTGGCCGATCATGTGGTGGCTTCCGTCGGGCGCGGTGGCGAAGCCGGTTCCTCTGCGCTCGACGGCCGTCAGCCGCCGCCCGTCGGCGCCGAGGAATTCCAGGCCCCAGGGCTTGTCGGTGTCCAGGCGCACGGTGAGGGGGCCGCTGGTGAGTTCGGTGACGGCGCCTTCGCGCTTGACGCGCCCCGCGCCGTCTGTGCCGCTCAGGCCGAACTCCGGTCCATGCACGGCCTTTCCCGCGTGGTGGGTGGCCCGGACCCCGATGACGCCCTCGGCGGGCGAGAAGCATTCGACGGTGATGAGCGGTGTGTTGAGGGTGTCGCCGCGCTCGCGGACCCGGTGGACGGCAGCGTACGCCGTGAAGCGCCCCTCGCCTTCCCGTACGTCGCGCACGTCGGTCGCGTACGAGGCGCACACCCCGTCGCGCATCAGCCAGAAGCCGTCGGTGAACTTCATGCGGTCTCCCTCTGCTGCTGCGCGGTGGCGGTGAAGGCGATCCGTGCCAGCCGCAGCGGCCCGCGCAGCCGCACCCGCAGGTCACGCACTCCGCAGACGGTGAAGCCGGAGGTGCGCGCGGCGTAGTCGTACACGCCGCCCGTCGCCGGGACGGTGACGGTGGTAGCGGTGCTGCCCGAGATGAGGTCGATGGCTCCCCCGCCCGCCACCTCGACCGAGACACCGGTGACCCCGGCCCCGAAGTCACAGGCGCGGAACAGCAGTTCACCGGGCCCGTCGTCCACCGCCCGTACGGCGTCGCCGGTCGTCCTGGAGCGGTCCACGATCTCCGTGCCGTCCTGTTCGTCGTAGCAGGTCGCCGCGAGGCCGGCCTCCCGCACCGGCCTCGCGGCGATCGGCGCACCCTCGATGTCGAGGGTCGCCGAGATTCGGATGTCGCCGCTGGAGGCTCCGGCGAGCATCTCGTACGTTCCCGGCGCCACGGCCCAGCGGTCGTGCCGTACGTCCCAGAACGCCAGCTCCGACAGGGGCAGTTGGAACTCAAGGCGCTGCGCCGCCCCGGCCGCGAGATGGATGCGGCGGTGCGCGGCGAGCTGCCGGTGCGGCAGGGCGAGGGCCGTGGCGGGATCCCTGGGTGCCCGGGTGTAGAGCTGGGCCACCTCGTCGGCGGCGACGGGACCGGTGTTGGTGACGGTGAACGCGACGCGGAGCAGCTCTCCTGCGCGCGCGGCCACCAAGTCCTCGTACGCGAAGGAGGAGTAGCTCAGCCCGTGCCCGAACGGGTAGAGCGGTGTGCCGTCGAAGTACAGGTAGGTCTGCCGGGAGCCGATGACGTCGTAGTCGAGCAGGTCCGGAAGGTCGGCTTCTGCGGCGTACCAGGTCTGCGGGAGGCGACCGGCCGGGGAGACGTCGCCCGCCAGGACCCGGGCGAGCGCGGTACCCGCGGCCTGTCCGCCGTGGGCGCTCCAGAGCAGCGCGGGCAGTTGGGCATGGGCATCGGCGACCGCGTAGGGATAGGCGGAGACCAGGGCGAGCGCGGTGCGCGGGTTGGCGGCACGGGCCGCGCGCCACAGCCGCTCCTGGTGGGGCGGCAGGGCGAGGGTCGTGCGGTCCTCGGTCTCGCGGCCGTTGATGTGGGGGTCGTTCCCGGCGACGACGAGCACGGCGTCCGCGTCGGCGGCGGCACGGGCCACGGCGTCCTCGCCGCGCTCGATGAACTCGACGGTGAAGACCTCCCGCTCCTCGGCAACCTTCACGCCCTCGGCGGCGACAGAGACGTACCCACCCGTCCCTGTGTGCTCGATGAGGTGCCCGTCCCCGTGACCGACCAGCGCGAACGTCTCCTGTACGACCCAGCCGCCGGGCTGGTCGGCGGACGCGCGCACGAAGCCGTCGTCGGCGACCGAGAGATAGCGGCCGTCGGGGGCGCGCAACGTCCATGCGCCGCCTCCCCAGTCGACGAGGGCGAACTCGGTCGGCTCGGGCCCACAGGTCAGGGGCGGCAGATCGGTGCGGCCGGTGAGCAGCGCGGGGTCCAAGGCAACCTCGGCGGCGCGATCGCTCCTCTCGGTGTCCGGCACCCGGAGCCAGCCCGCCGCGCACTTCAGGCGAACTCGGTCCGCGCCTTCGGCGAAGGTGACGCGGTCGGTCCCGAACCGCTGGCGCAGTCCGTCGAGTGGCGTGCTGCGGTGGATGAGGGTGCCGCTGTACCAGTCGGTCTTGCACTCGTCGGCGAGATGTCCGACGACCGCGATCCGGGTGCCTTCGGGCAGCGGGAGCAGGCCGTCGTTCTTGAGCAGGACGACGGCCTGCTCAGCGGCTTCCTGGGCGAGCGCCCGGTGTTCGGGGGTGTCGAAGGCGTGCGATGCCGGGTTCGCGTACGGCCCCTGGTCGGGGTCGAACTCGCCGAGCCGGAAGCGGACGGACAGGTGACGGCGTGCCGCCGTGTCGATGTCGACCCTGGTCAACAGGCCCTGTTGAAGGGCCCGTTGGACGCGGCCGATGATGACCGACGCGTCCGTACCGTGGTCCGTGAAGCTGTCCACGCCCGCGACGAGGGCGGCCGCGGCGGCCTCCTCGTGGGTGTCGAAGTACTTCTCGGACTCGACGAGGTTGCTGGGCGCTCCCGCGTCGGAGCAGACCAGCAGCTCCTGGTCGGTCCAGGTGCGCAAGTGCTCGCGCAGGTGCGGCGAGACGTGGTTCGGACGGCCGTTGACCAGGCTGTACGCGGGCATCACCCCGGCCACGGCACCCGCCTCGACGGCGGCGCGGAAGGCCCGGAGGTCGTACTCGTGCAGGACGCGCGGGCGCACGGAGGCGGACGAGGTGTCCCTGCCGGTCTCGTTGTTGTGGGCAAGCCAGTGCTTGAGCACGGGGGCGGTGCGCCAGTGGCGCGGGTGGTCGCCGCGCAGACCACGCGTGTAGGCGACGGCGATGGCGGAGGTGAGCCGGGGGTCCTCCGAGTAGCCCTCCTCGTTCCTGCCCCACAGCGGGTGGCGGAGCAGGTTCACTGTCGGCGCCCAGAGGTTGAGGCCGACGCGGTCGTCCCGCGCCCGCATGGTGCG
This sequence comes from Streptomyces sp. A18, assembly GCF_059026065.1. Lineage (NCBI taxonomy): Bacteria > Bacillati > Actinomycetota > Actinomycetes > Kitasatosporales > Streptomycetaceae > Streptomyces > Streptomyces sp. A18. The sequence continues at coordinate 213,275 of NZ_JBWLKL010000007.1, forward strand.
CGCCTCGGTGGCGACGGCCTCGCCGATGCGGCGGACGAGGTCGTCGTTCCAGGTGGCGCCGAGGCCGACCGCCTGCGGGAAGACGGTGGCGGGGCCCATCCAGGCGACGCCGTGCAGGGCTTCTTGTCCGGTGCGGAACGGGGCGATGCCGAGCCGTTCGACCGCGGGCGTGAACTGGTGCAGGAGCGCGATGCGTTCGTCGGTGGTCAGCCGGGACAGCAGGTCGTCCACGCGCTGATCCAGGGGCAGTTCGGGGTCACGGAATGGCGGTGGGCTTGCTGTCACGTACGGATCCCGTCGGCGAGCGGTGGGCACGGTGGAAGTGGCTCAGGGCCATGCTTCTTGTCGTTCTTCGAAGCGCTTCGATGCTCTGTGCAGCTCATGCCGATGTCAAGACGGCAGTCGTGCAACACCTCTTGTTACGGCCCAGGCCTTCACTTAACCTCGCAGCAACATCGAAGCGCTTCGAAAGCCGACCGGCGGTGACCGCCGTGTGTCAGGGCACGCGCCACGAAGGGTTGACGCAATGACGCCGAACTCCCTCTCCACCAGCCCCCGTTCGACCCGGAGAACCTTCCTCGCCAACTCCGGGATCGCCGCTCTCGTCGTGGCCGGCGGGGCCCCACTGCTCACGGCCTGCGGAGGCGGCGGGTCGAAGAACGAGGGCGCCACGACGGGGAAGAAGCTCAAGGACCTGCTCCCCGCGTACTCCGCGTCGGACCTCGCCGCCCCGGACATCCCCGCCAGGAACGGATCAGCGGCGGGCTTCACCAAGGCCCTGCCCGCGGACCGTCTCAAGGTGTCGGTGCCTCAGAAGTTGGGCAGGGGCGGTGAGTTCACCGTCATGGCGCCGATCTGGGGGAACGTACCCAAGGAGGGGAACCCCTACTGGACGGCGATGGACGAGGCGGCCGGTGTCCGCGTCAAGTGGCGGAACCAGCAGGGCGACACGTACGGCCAGAAGCTGGGTGCGGTCCTCGCCTCCAGCGGCGTCCCGGACGCCGTCGTCGTGCCCGGCTGGGAGCTGACCGGCAAGATACCGAGCGCCATCGCCAACAAGTTCGCCGACCTCGGCCCCTACCTGAGCGGCGACAAGGTCAAGGAGTATCCGAACCTCGCCGCGATCCCCACCGGCGCCTGGCAGCGCTCCATCTTCGGCGGGAAGCTGCGCGGCCTGCCGATGCCCTCCGCCACCACGCCGAACATCGCGCCGTTCTACCGCACCGACCTCTTCGCGAAGGAAGGGCTCGAAGCACCCACCAGCGCCCAGGAGTTCTACGACCTGTGCAAGCAGCTCAATGCCCCCAAGAGCAAGGTGTGGGCGTGCGGCGACATGAGCTGGGCGGCCTGGAGCATCTTCGGCGTGCTGCCGGAGAAGCCGTACTACTGGAGGCTCGTCGGCGGCAAGCTGGTCAACCGCTACGAGACCGATGAGTATCTGGAAGCCCTGGAGTGGTCGCGCAAGCTCTACTCGGCGGGATTCGTCCACCCCGACGCGAAGGCCGAGACCGGCAGCATCGGCGACCTGTGCGCGGCGGGCAAGGTCTGGATGTACTGCCAGGACCTCTCCGACTGGTACGGCAAGGCGGCCGTGCAGCGCGTGGACGACAAGAAGTTCCGCATGGAGGCGTTCGACTACTTCGCCCCCGACGGCGGCGCACCCACCCTCTACGCACGCCCGCCCGCCGACATCTGGACGTTCATCAGCGAGAAGGCCGACGAGAAGACCGTCCGCGACATCCTCGCCCTCGCCAACTACACGGCCGCTCCCTACGGTTCGAAGGAGCAGCGCCTGCGCATGTACGGCGTCGAAGGCGTCCACCACACGTTCAAGGACGGCGTCCTCACCAAGAACGGCAAGGGCAACAACGAGGTCTTCTCGACGTACGAGTACCTGGCGTCGCCCGCGCCCTTCGTGGCCTACCCCGATCTGCCGGACGTCACCGAGGGCATGGTCGGGTGGCAGCAGCGCCAGGGAGCGCACACGAACAAGCCGCTCTTCCACGGCATGATGATCATCGAGCCGACCCGGTACACCGAACTGAACGCCGAGTTCGAGGACTTGGAGAAGGACATCGTGCGGGGCCGCAAGAAGGTCTCCGACATGCAGCAGGCGGCTTCGGACTGGAAGTCGGGCGGCGGCGACAAGCTGCGCGACTGGTACAAGAAGCTGCTCGACGAGACCGGGGCGACCGGCGACTCGGCGTCCTGACATGGCCCAGAGCACGGCTCACGCGCGCGACAACACCCAGCCGGCGGTGTCGCAGACACCGGCCGAAGCCGCGCCCCCCGCGAAGAAGGCAGCCGCCCGCGTCCCGCTGCGGCACCGCCTGCGCCGCGATCGCGTACTGCTCCTGATGGTGCTGCCCGCGCTGCTGATCCTTCTGGTCTTCAACTACGTGCCGCTGATCGGCAATGTCGTCGCCTTCCAGGACTACGACCCCTACATCGCCGACAACGCGTTCCAGGCGATGGCGCAGAGCCCCTGGATCGGCATCGAGCACTTCCGGCACATGGTGGAGGACCGGCTGTTCTGGCAGGCGGTCAGGAACACCCTGGCGATCTTCGCGATCCAGTTGACGCTGTTCTTCCCGCTGCCGATCGCGCTCGCGCTGTTCATCAACAGCTTCGTGCGGCCCCGGGTGCGGGCGGTCGCCCAGGCGATCCTGTACCTGCCGCACTTCTTCTCCTGGGTGCTGGTCATCACCGTCTTCCAGCAGATGTTCGGTGGTGCGGGCCTTGTCGCGCAGGTCCTGCGGGACCACGGGCACGAGGGCTTCGACCTGATGACCGATCCGGGCCTGTTCAAGTTCCTCGTCACCTTCGAGATGGTCTGGAAGGACGCGGGCTGGGGCGTCATCGTCTTCCTCGCCGCGCTCGCCGCCGTCAGCCCCGACCTGTACGAGGCATCGGCGATGGACGGCGCGAATCGCTGGCGGCGCATGTGGCACATCCAACTGCCCGCACTGCGCCCGGTGGTGGCTCTGCTCCTCGTGCTCCAGGTCGGCAACGCGCTCACGGTCGGCTTCGAGCAGATCCTGCTCCAGCGCACCGCCGTGGGCCCCACGGCCTCGGAGGTCCTCGACACCTATGTGTGGAACACCGGCCTGGACAACGGCAACTTCGGCTACGGCGCCGCCATCGGCATCGTCAAGGGCGTCTTCGGCCTCCTGATGGTGCTCGGCGCCAACAAGGCCGCCCACCTCATGGGCGAGCAGGGGGTGTACAAGCGATGAGCGTGCTCAACTTCGGCATCAAGCCCGGCAGCAGGTCCGGTCTGCGACCGGTGTGGGAGGAGCCCCCGACGAGGGCCGGCCTCGCCACCAAGGGCGTGACGCTGACCCTGGTCTGCCTGGCGGTCCTCTTCCCGGTGTGGGTGGTGGTCGTCACCAGCCTCTCCTCGGTCAGGACCATCACCGAGACCGGCGGCCTGGTGGTGATCCCCCGGGGCATCACCTTCGTCCACTACCAGGAGCTGCTCGGCGGCGGCCAGGTGTCGCGGGCCACGCTGGTCAGTGTGGGCGTCACGGTCGTCGGCACGCTGTTCAGCATGGTGGTGTCCGTCCTGTGCGCGTACGGTCTCTCGCGTCCGGGGTCGGTCCTGCACCGCCCGATCCTGCTCGTGATCGTCGCGACGATGTTCTTCGGCGCCGGGCTCATCCCCACCTACTTGGTGGTGCAGGGCCTCGGCCTCACGGACACCTATCTGTCGCTGATCCTGCCGAGCGCCCTGAACGTCTTCAACATCCTCGTCCTGCGGGCGTTCTTCATGGGGACGGCGCAGGAGCTGATCGAGAGCGCGCGCATCGACGGGGCCGGGGACCTGCGCATCCTGTGGCGGATCGTCATGCCGCTGTCCCGCGCGGTGATCGCGGTCATCACCCTCTTCTACGCGGTGGGCTACTGGAGCGCGTGGTTCAACGCGTCGATCTACCTCAGCGATCCGGACATGATGCCGCTGCAGAACGTCATGCAGCAGCTGGTGATCAAACAGCAGAGGCCGACGGGCCTGTCCCAGGCGATCAACACGGGGCACCTGTCACCGCTCGCCATCCAGATGGCCGTGATGGTCCTGGCGCTCCTGCCGGTCGCCGTCCTCTCGCCGTTCGTGCAGCGGCACTTCAAGCAGGGCATGCTCACCGGCGCAGTGAAGGGCTGACCCCACCGATGCCTTCCCTCGACGACACCACCCGCGGCCGGATCCTGTTCGGCGGCGACTACAACCCCGAGCAGTGGCCCGAGGAGGTCTGGCCCGACGACGTACGCCTGATGCGAGAGGCCTCGGTCAACTCCGTCACGCTCGGCGTGTTCTCCTGGGCGAAGCTCGAACCTCGGCCGGGAGAACGGGAGTTCGGCTGGCTCGACCGGCTCATGGACCTGCTGCACGAGCATGGCATCGGCGTGGTCCTCGCGACACCGACGTCCGCTCCCCCGCCATGGCTCGGCCGCCTGCACCCCGAGACGCTGCCCCGGGACGAGAACGGACAGGTGGAATGGTGGGGCTCGCGCCAGCACTTCGCGCACTCCAGTGCCGACTACCGCAGGTACGCCGCCGCCATCACCGAGGACCTGGCGGCGCGGTACGCGCACCACCCCGCGCTCACGATGTGGCACATCAACAACGAGTACTGCACCTACGACTGGGGCGACGAGGCGGCGGGCGCCTTCCGCCGCTGGCTCCGGGCGAAGTACACCACGCTGGACACACTCAACTCGGCCTGGGGAAGCGCCTTCTGGGGGCAGAGCTACGACACCTGGGCGGAGATCCTGCCGCCCCGCCGCGCCCACTACCTGAAGAACCCCACCCAGGTCCTGGACTTCAGGCGCTTCACGTCCGACTCCCTCCTCGAGTGCTTCCTCGCGGAGCGGGACATCGTCACCGCGCACACCCCGCACCTGCCGGTGACCACCAATTTCATGCCGCTGTGGGCGGGGCAGGACGCGTGGGAGTGGGCCGCGCACGAGGACGTCGTCTCCGTCGACCTCTACCCCGACCCCAGGGACCCGCTCGGCGCTCAACAGGGCGCCCTGATCCAGGACATGACGCGCTCCCAGGCGCGCGGCGGGCCGTGGATGCTGATGGAGCAGGCGGCGGGGCCGGTCAACTGGCGCGGCGTGAACCACCCCAAGCCGCGCGGCCTGAACCGCCTCTGGTCCTGGCAGGCGGTGGCGCGCGGCGCGGACGCCGTCTGCTACTTCCAGTGGCGCCAGTCCCGGCAGGGCGCGGAGAAGTTCCACTCCGGGATGCTCAGCCACGCGGGCGAGCACGGCCGCACCTTCCAGGAGGTCAAGGAGCTCGGCGCCGAACTCGCCGCGGTCGGCCCCGAGGTGGCGGGCACGCGCGTCACGGCCGAGGTGGCCGTCCTGCACGCCTGGGACTCCTGGTGGGCCAGTGGACAAGATGGCCGCCCCTCCGCCCTGGTCGACCACGCGGAGGTGCTCGGCGCCTGGCACCGCGCCCTGTGGGAGGCGAGCACGCCCGTCGACTTCGCCCACCCCGAGCACGACCTGACCCCCTACCGCCTGGTCGTCGTCCCGCACCTCTATCTCCTCACCGACGCCGCGATCGACAACCTGCTGGCGTACGTGCGCGAGGGGGGCACCCTCGTCTGCGGATTCCTCACCGGAGTCGCCGACGCGGACGACCGGGTGCGGCCCGGCGGAATGGACGCCCGCCTTCGCGCGCTGTTCGGGATCCGCACCGTGCACGAGTGGTGGCCGCTGGAGACCGAACAGCGCCTGGACTGCGGTCAGTTCACCGGGACGCTCTGGTCGGAGGAGCTACAGGCCGACGACAGCGCGACGACGGTCGCCGTCTACCGGGGCGGCGAGCTGGACGGCCTTCCGGCGGTGCTGCGCCGCGACCGCGCCTGGTACCTGTCCACGCTGCCCGAGCCCGAGGCCCTACGCGATCTGCTCGCGCGTGTGGCCGCCGAAGCAGGCGTACGGCCTCTGCTCGCAGGCCTCCCCCGCGCGGTGGAGGCCGTACGCCGCGGCGAGCTCCTGTTCCTCCTGCACCACGGCCGCGGCGAGGTGACCGTGCCCGTGCCGGGCAGGCACCTCGATCTGCTGACCGGCAAGACGGCCGAGGACTCGATCAACCTCGGCCGGTACGGCGTGGCCGTCCTGCGCCACGCCCCCGACGACGACCGCGGGTCCGCCCCGGACCCGGGGCACCCCTCCCCCCACCCTGGAGACCCCACATGACACAACGCCCCCGCCGCACCCTCACCCATCTGCTGCTCGCCCCCACCCTCGCGGCGGGCGCGGTGCTCGGGCTCGCCTCCGCCCCCGCCCAGGCCGCCATCTGGAACTCCTGCGACCAGTGGGGCAACACCACCCTGGACGGCTACACCCTCTACAACAACATCTGGGGCTCGGGCGCGGGCAGCCAGTGCATATCGGCGGACTCCGGCACCAAGTGGAGCGTCCACGCCGACCACCCCAACACCAGCGGCATCAAGTCCTACCCCAACTCCAAGAAGGTCATCGGCAAGCCCGTCGACTCACTGTCCTCGCTGAAGAGCTCGTACGACGTCAAGGTCCCGTCGGCCGGCGACTACAACTCCTCGTACGACATCTGGGACACCGACTACGACTACGAGATCATGCTCTGGGTCAACTACCACGGGAACGTCGGCCCCCTCGGCACCGCCCAGGGCAGCGTCAGTCTCGGCGGCCACACCTGGGCGGTCTACAAGGGCACCAACGGCGCCAACGAGGTCTTCTCCTTCCTGCGCACCTCCGACTCCTCGTCCGGGTCCGTCGACATCCTCCCGATCCTGAAGTGGATCAAGGACACCAAGGGCTGGATGGGCAACGAGACCATCGGTGACGTGCAGTTCGGCTACGAGATCAGTGGCTCGGCCGGAGGGCTCGACTTCACGACCAATTCCCTGACCGTGAGCGGCGGTTAGCCGGGGAGCGCATCACCGGCCAGGGCCAGGTTCTGGATCGCGGCGAGCCCGAAGAGCGCGGTCTCGTTGGTGTTGATCCGCAGATTCTCGTAGCCGGGCTCCAGGACCGCAGGGCCCTCCAGGTCGGTCTTCGCCCAGCTCATGTCCTTCGTGTAGCCGTCGCTGTCGTGGAACTTCCGCCAGGCGCGCGCCGCCAGCTTCTCGTCCTTCGACAGGGCGGCGGCGTACGCGTCCTGGCGGGAGTGCCCCTGGAAGAGCAGCAGGCTGCCGAAGTCCTTGCCGTAGCGCTCCTTCTGCTCGGCCTTGGTGGCGTTGAAGTAGCGGCAGTAGTCCAGCCACGCCTCCTTGAACTTCGGCTGGTCCACGAGGTCGATCAGCTCGGCGCACATCTCGACCAGGCCGAACATCGCGGAGAGGTGGGAGACGTCGACGGCGGGCTCCGCGGCAACCGCGAACTTCCCGGTGTCGAGGTCGTAGAGTCCGCTGCCCTGGACGAAGCCGTTGGGCTGGGCCGCGATGGTCTCCATGGTGGAGCGCAGGCGGGCCTCGGCCTTGGCCGCCTTGGGGCCGCCGCGCTCCCACTCGGTGAGCCAGGCCGCGGCGAGGCCGCTCCAGTCGGTGCCGAAGCCGATGGACAGGGCGTTGCGGTCGGGTTCGTACGGCTCGGTGCGAATCTTGCGCAGCGGGTCGAGGACGAGGAACGTCTCGTCGGAGTCGACCAGGGCGTGCATCAGGTCGCCGACCCGCTCGTCGGCGGTGAGGAAGTAGTAGGGGCGACGGTAGACGGCCGTGGAGATCCGCTGCTGCTTTGCACTGTCCGCGAAGTGCTGGACGCCGTGCCGGGTGCCGAGACCCGCCCACTCGCCGAGGTGGTAGGAGTCGACCTCGCCGGTGTGGCGGGTCATGGCCTCGGCGAAACGGAAGATGTCGGCGCGGCCCGAGCGCAGGTAGGCGTACCAGAGCCACAGGTCGGGCGAGAGCTCCGAGTTGTCCCAGGCGTAGCCGCCGACGTCGTACCGCCACTGGTGCCGGTCCTCGTCGTAGGTGTGCATGATGTCGCCGTAGTCCCAGAAGCCGTACCAGCGGCGCTGTTCGGCCTGGTCCTTGTAGTACGTGAAGAGGAAGTCGAGGTGGTCCTCGATCGTCGCCTTCGCGGGCGTGGAGCGGTCGACGGGTGAGAAGAGGCCGCCGAAGACGCCCGTCCTGGTCACGTGCTCGGGGGGCGCCGCCAGTTGAGGCGGGGTGCGTACGGCGGCTGCCTGGTCGACGAGGGTGGCCGCGGAGGGGGTCGCGGCGTTCGCCCAGAACATCAGCTCGCTGGTGCGCGCGATGCCGTACGGGGTGCCGAAGCCCGGTTCGTAGTCCTCGTAGGTGATGTTGAGGCCCTCGATCTGCTCGGGGTAGGTGTCCTGCCCCATGCCGTCGTGGTACGTGCGCAGGTCCATCGGCTGCGCCTCCGGTGACCAGAGCCAGAGCGTGACCTCGGCCGTGTCTCCGGCGGCGCCCCGGATGTCCAGCTGGGCGGGGTGTTTCTCCCAGAAGTCCCGCAGGCCGAAGGAGAACCCGCCGCCGACCCCGCCGACGTACCCGAACCCGGTCGCACGGCCGCCGCCTCCTGCCGTGATCCAGCTGTGCCCCGGCTCGGTGCGCTTGCGCAGGGTGAAGCCGTCGGCGGAGAGCTGGGCGAGGGTGTAGTCGCCCCAGGTGGGGACGTACTGGAGGCGGGTGGTGACCCGCTGGTCCCAGGTCGCGGGGTCCGGCAGCTTCTCGCCCTTGACCTGGGCGGTGCGGATCGCGGCGCCCGGGTCGCGGCGCAGGCCTGTGATGCCCTTGACCGCTTCGGTCAGGAATCCCTTGCCCTCGCCCGCGATGCGGATGTGCCGGTCGTACGCGACGTCGCGCATCGGCACGCTGAAGCGCACCCCCAGGCCGCGGATGAAGTCCTTCTCCGCGTCGCCGTCGTACGTGATGGTGTGCACCATACGGAAGGATTCGGCGCCCGCGTAGAAGTAGAGGCGCACGCTGAAGGGCAGCCAACTGCGCCTGCCCTTGCGGTGTTTGCCATCGATGCGGACCACGGCGCGTACCGGGCCGTCCTGCTCGGCCTTCGCGCCGCTGATCTCGCCGTCGAACCTCTCCCACTCGGCGTTGCCGTGGTCGCCGTCGTCGAGGTCGCCCTGGCGGAGCAGCACGAGCCGGCCGTCGGTGGCGATCTTCACGCCGTCGCGGGTGATGGACTCTACGAGCCGCTCGCCGTCCTTGGCGATGACAGCCTTGAAGACGCCGGTGTCCACGGTGATCGCCTTGCGGGTCTCGGTGACGCGGACCGTCTTGCCCTGGGCTGGTGTGCCCGGTCCGAGGCGGAACTTCTCGGCGCCCGTGGCCGCTTCCGGACCGACCGCGTGCGCCGTCCACTTCACCGAGCCGTCGGGCCAGTGGGCCGTGGTCCAGGTCTGTACGGGGACGTCCTTGCCGTCGGCGGTGGCGAGGGCGAACCGCTGCCCGGCGGGGTGGGCGCCCTTGGGCCACGGGACACCGAAGGTGGAGCCTGGCGCGGCACCGAGCCCGCCCTTCTCCAGCCAGCCGATGGTGACGGGGCCGTCGTCCGCCGCCGCGCGGGGAGCGGCTTCGGCGTCGCCACGACCGAGCGCCCAGCTGAACTGCGCGGCGGCACCGGCCACGGCGGCGGCCTTGAGCAGGGACCTGCGGGGGATCGGAGACATGGTGATCCTCTCTCTTTGCGTGGGCATGACAGATACGTGCACGACAGATACAGATGTCCGGGCGAGTCCGGCCCGGGTGGGAGGGGGCGTCAGCCCGCCGTGCCGCGCCGCTCGACCGCAAGCGCCGCCGCCGCGACCATCCCCAGCGCGGGAGCCGCCAGCGGCAGCGCGAACCAGGCGGACGCCGCGACCACGGCGAACCCGCAGACGATCACCAGCGAACCGGCGGGATCGCGCAGCGTGCGGCGTACCGCCCCGGTCAGGAGCGCGCGCCACGACGCGTCGGGGCGCCAGCTCGCGGCGGCCCGCAGTCCGGCGACGACCAGGACGAACAGGGCGAGGACCCCGACCGCGCCGACGAACGCGCCCCCGGGAAGCCCCGCCCGTACGAAGGCGATGTCGGCGAGGAGCAGCGCGAGCGCCGCCCAGCCGGCCAGGCCCACCAGCCAGCCGCGCCGCACCGCCGCGCGCAGGTCGGCGGTGAACTCCCGCCAGCCGGATGCCTCATGGGCCAGATGCCGGTCGAGGTGACGGGCGCCCGCAGCGAAAGCGGCGGGCAGGGTGACCAGGGGCAGGGCGGCCAGGCCGATCCACACTCCGGTCAGCAGACACTCGGCGAAGGCGCCGAAGCCGTCCATGAAGCGTGACTTCCCGCGCACGCGGCCACTCACCACGCCTCAGCCCTTCAGACCCGACGTGGCCATACCGTCGATCAGGTACCGCTGGAAGGCCAGGAAGAACGCGAGGACGGGCAGCAGCGCGACGAGGGACATGGCGATCATGCCGCCGTAGTTGGCCAGGCCCTCCTGGTCGACGAACATCTTCAGGCCCAGCGAGACGGTGTACTTGGAGGGGTCGTTGAGATAGATCAGCGGCCCCATGAAATCGTTCCAGGAGTTGATGAAGGTGAAGATCGCGCTGGTGATCAGGGCGGGCCTGCACAGCGGCAGGACGATCGACCAGTAGATGCGCGGATGCCCGCAGCCGTCGAGCCGCGCCGCCTCGTCCAGTTCCTTGGGCAGGTTCCGCATGAACTGCACCATCAGGAAGACGAAGAAGGCGTCCACCGCCAGGTACTTGCCGAGCAGCAACGGCGTATAGGTGTTGATCAGGCCCATCTTCTGGAACAGCACGTACTGCGGGATCAGGAGCACGTGATACGGCAGCAGCAGGGTGCCGATCATCAGCGCGAAGAGCACGCCTCGACCGACGAACCTGATCCGCGCGAAGGCGTAGCCCGCGAGGGAGCAGGAGATGAGTACGCCCACCACCGAACCGAGTGCCAGGAAGAGGGAGTTGGAGAAGAAGGTGGCGATGGAGATGTCGGCGATGCCGTCGGCGAGACCGGAGTAGTTCGCGACGATGGGGTCGGTCGGGAACAGGTCGAGGCTTCCGACGATCTCGTCGTTCGGCTTGAACGAGCCGCCGATCGCCCAGATCACGGGGTAGAGAACCACGGCGAGGACCACCAGGGACCCCGCGTGCCAGGCCAGCGAACCGGCGCCACGACGGCGGCGGGCGGGCAGTGCGCTCGGTGCGGTCATCGGGAGCCCTCCTCGTAGTGCACCCAGCGCTTCTGCGACCAGAACAGGACGGCCGTCACCAGCGCCACCGCGAGCAGCAGCATCCAGGCCATGGCGGAGGCGAGACCCATCCGGCTGTTCTCGAAGCCCTGGACGTAGAGATAACAGGTGTAGACGAGCGAACCGTCCGCAGGGCCGCAGGCGTTGCCGCCCGCGCCACCGCCGACGATGTACGCCGACGCGAAGATCTGGAAGGAGTGGATGGTCTCCAGAAGGACGTTGAAGAAGAGGACCGGGGAGATCATCGGCAGCGTGATGTTCCAGAACCGCCGCCAGGTGCCCGCGCCGTCCACCTCCGCTGCCTCGTACAGCTCACGCGGCACCTGTTTGAGGCCGGCCAGGAAGATGACCATCGGGGCGCCGAACTGCCAGACGGTGAGGGCGATCAGGCTGTAGATGATCCACTGCGGGTCGCCGGTCCAGCCGCCCACGTCCATGCCGAAGACGGCACGCTGCGTTCGGTCGACGATGGCGTCGTCCGAGAAGATCGCCTTCCAGACGACGGCGATCGAGACGCTGGCGCCGATCAGGGACGGCGCGTAGAACGCCGCCCGGTAGAAGGCCTGTCCGCGCCGCTTCTGGTTGAGCAGCAGCGCCACACCGAGGGCCGCGGCCAGCTTGAGCGGGGTGCCGACGATCACGTACCAGAGCGTCACCTCCACCGACTTGCGCCAGCGCGGGTCACCGAACATCTCGGTGAAGTTGTCCAGGCCGATCCACTTCGGGGCGTCGAACAGGTTGTAGTCGGTGAACGCGAAGTAGAGCGAGGCGACCATGGGCCCGGCGGTCAGGACCAGGAAGCCCGCGATCCAGGGCGACATGAAGAGGAGCCCGGCGATGTTCTCGCCCCGCCGTCGCCGCCGCGCGGCCTCGGGGAGGCGGGTGCCACGCGGCGGCGACGGCTTCTGGGTGGCGGGGGGAGCGGCGGCTGTCTGCGGCGAGGTCATCGTGCCGCCCATCAGGAACCGAGCGCGGTCTTGCACTCGGTGAAGAACTGCTCCACCGCCTCGTCCACCGACCGCTCCCCCAGGGCCAGTTCCTCGGCGATGCGCAGAAAGGCCGCCTCGCACACGTCGGCGCCCGCCGGGTGCGGCGTGATGGTCTCCAGGACACCGGCGTCGACCAGCTGCTCTTCGTACGCGGCGATCTCCTTGTTGACCGCGGCGATGACCTTGTCCTTCTCCTCGGCCGGTTTGTACGCCTCGTACTGCGCGGTCGTGGTGGGCACGCCGCGGTCGTAGCCCATGATCTTGGCGACCTCGGGGTCGTGCACCATGAAGTCGATGAACTGCGCGACTTCCTTGGGGTGTTGGGTGCGCTTGGAGCCGCTGAGCATCAGCGAGCCGAGGTACTGGCCCGTCTTCTTGCCGTCGGTGGTCGGGAGCGGCGCGAGGCCGTACTTGCTCTTGCCCTCGGCTGTGTAGCGGACCGTGAAGTTGTCCCAGGTGAACTCGGATGCGGCGATCTCGGCGGCGACGGCCGACTTGGGCTTGATCTGGGCGACCTTCTTCGGGTCGGCGTAGATCCCCGACTTCACCCCGGCGTACCCCTTGGTCCACCACTCCTTGAGGTCGGCCTCGTCGAAGCCGAGGCCGCCCTCGGTGAAGAAGGCCTTGCCCTGCTGGCGCAGGTAGGGGTCATAGAGGTACATGACGCCGTAGAGGCCGCTGTCGCCCGATCGGCCCTGCTCGTGGATCTTCTCCATCGCGGAGTGGTAGTCGTCCCAGGTCCAGCCCATCTTGGGGGTGACACCGGCCTTCTCGAAGACCGGCTTGTCGATCACCAGGGCCATCGAGTTGCTGCCGACCGGGACGCCGAGCAGTTTCCCGTCGACCTCGCCGAACTTCTCCAGGCCCGCGCGGAATCCGTCCAGGCGGAGGTTGCCCGCCTTGGCCTGCGCGTTCAGGTCGAGCAGCACGTTGCGCTGGTCGTACTTGCGCAGGAAGCCGATCGCGTTCTGGAAGACGTCGGGCGGATTGCCGCCGGACGCCTGCGTGTTGAACTTCTTCCAGAAGTCGAGGTAGGGCTGGAAGTCCGTCTTCACCTTGATCTTCGGGTGCTTCTTCTCGAAGAGCTCGATGGTCCGGTTGATCCGCTGGGCGCGGTCGTCGGAGCCCCACCACGCGTACCGGATCGTGACGGTCCCGTTCCCCGACCCGCTTCCGCCGCCGCAGCCCGCCGCGGTCAGCCCGAGGGCCGCCAACGAGCCGCCGGCCAGTCTCAACAGGCCGCGCCTGTCAACTTCCCCATGCGTCGGCACAGTTCGTCCTCCGTCGGTGCGTCAGTACCCGATTGAATCGTTTTAGGAAAGCGCTTGCCGGGACAAGGTAGGGAGCCGGGATGCGTACGTCAACGGTTCGGGCAGGAACGGTCGAAGCGCTTCGAGCCCGCGCACTCCAACCCGGCCACACCAGAAGGGTTTTCCTGCGCGAAACATTGACGCGGGCCGGTGGGCGTCCTAACTTCATCGCGTCGTACTTCGTACGTCATATATGAGACGCGATACGCGATGACTGCACGGCGGCCGCGCCACGGCTGCACGACGGCTGCACGACGACTGAGAGCATCGATGAACTTTGCGCCCCACCCCATCCCCTCGCGCACGCAGTACGTGCTCGAGGCGGTCAAGCACCGTATCCTCACCGGGCAGTTGGCGCCCGGCCAGCCGCTCGTCGAGACCGAGCTCGCCGCCCAGTTCGCGGTCTCCAAGACTCCCGTGCGGGAAGCGCTGAAGACACTCGCCGGGACCGGGCTCGTCGTCATGAGCCAGTACAAGGGCGCCACCGTGCGCACGGTGGACGCGGCCATGGCGCAAGAGGTCTACGACGTACGCCTCCTGCTCGAACCGGAGGCGCTGCGCCGCACCGTCCACTCGGGCGCCCTCCTGGAGGAGGCACGCGACGCCCTGGAACGGGCGGACCGCGCGGCCGACGCCGCCGAACGCTCGCTGGCCAACCGGGAGTTCCACCGCGCGCTCTACGTGCCGTGCGGCAACCCTCTGCTGTCCCGGATGCTCGACGACGTGCGCGACCAGGCGGCCCTGGTCTCCGCCGTGGCCTGGGCGACCCTGCCGTCCTGGGAGCGGGAGGCGGCCGAGCACCGGGAGATCCTGCGCCTCGCGCTCGCGGGAGAAGCCGACGCGGCGGCGCGCGGACTCCACGACCACATCGCCTCGTTCGTGCGGCGGGCGTTCCCGGAGGGGGAGCTTTCATGACCGGACCGAGCCTCCAGCAGCACGACTCCCCCTTCGGCGACTCCCGCTTCGACGCGCTGCGTTCCGCTCTCGCCGACGTCGTCGCGATCCCGGTGACCCCGTTCGCCGATGACGGCTCCGTGGAGCCGGACACCTACCGTGCCCTGGTGCGACGCCTCGTCGACGCCGGCGTGCGCACCCTCACCCCGAACGGCAACACCGGGGAGTTCTACGCGCTGAGCCCCGACGAGCGCCGCCTGGTCACCGAGTTGACCATGGAGGAGACGGGCGGGGACGGCGCTGTCGTCCTGGTGGGCGTCGGGCACGACCTGCCGACGGCGATCGCCGCGGCCCGGCACGCGCGGGACGCCGGGGCGCACATGGTGATGGTCCATCAGCCGGTGCATCCGTACGTGTCCCAGGACGGCTGGGTCGACTACCACCGTGCCGTCGCCGACGCCGTGCCCGAGCTCGGCGTCGTCCCCTACATCCGCAATCCTCGTCTGGCCGGTCAACGCCTGGCGGATCTGGGCGAGTTGTGCCCGAACGTGATCGGCGCGAAGTACGCGACGCCGGACGCCGCCGCCTTCGCCGCGTTCGCGCGGGACGCGGGGCTCGGGCGCTTCGTGTGGGTCGCGGGGCTCGCCGAGCTGTACGCGCCCGCGTACTGGTCCGTCGGCGCCACCGGCTTCACGTCGGGCCTGGTCAATGTGGCACCCGAGGTGTCCCTGAGCATGCTCGAAGCCCTGCGGGCGGGCGACTACCCGGCGGCCATGGACGTCTGGGAACGGATCCGCCGCTTCGAGGAGCTGCGCGCCGCCGACCAGTCCGCGGACAACGTCACCGTCGTCAAGGAGGCCCTGGCAGCGCTCGGTCTGTGCCGCCGCGAGGTGCGCCCGCCGAGCCGGGTCCTGCCCGACGAGCGGCGCGAGGAGATAGCGGCGCTGGTGAAGGCGTGGGCGATATGAGGCCCGACGAACTGCGCAGCCACCAGTGGTATAGCACGGACGGCCTTCGGTCCTTCAGCCACCGCGCGCGCACCCGGCAGCTGGGGTATCTGCCCGAGGAGCATCTGGGCAAGCCCGTGATCGCGGTCCTCAACACCTGGTCCGACATCAACCCCTGCCACGTCCATCTGCGCGACCGTGCCCAGGCGGTCAAGCGCGGGGTGTGGCAGGCGGGCGGCTTCCCCCTCGAATTCCCCGTCTCCACACTGTCGGAGACCTTCCAGAAGCCGACCCCGATGCTCTACCGGAATCTCCTGGCCATGGAGACCGAGGAGCTTCTGCGGTCCTATCCCGTGGACGGCGCGGTGCTGCTCGGCGGCTGCGACAAGACGACTCCCGCCCTGCTCATGGGCGCCGCGAGCGCCGACCTGCCGGCCGTGTTCGTGCCTGCCGGGCCCATGCTCCCCGGGCACTGGCGCAACGAAGTCCTCGGCTCCGGCACCGACATGTGGAAGTACTGGGACGACAAGCGGGCCGGTCTGATCGGCGACTGCGAACTGGCGGAACTGGAGAGCGGGTTGGCTCGCTCCCCCGGTCACTGCATGACCATGGGGACGGCCTCCACGCTGACCGCGGCGGCCGAGGCGCTCGGCGTGACGATGCCCGGCGCCTCGTCCATCCCCGCGGTGGACTCCGGTCACGACCGGATGGCGGCCGCTTCCGGCCTGCGGATCGTCGAACTCGTGCGCAAGGGCCTGACGTTGTCGAGGCTTCTGACGGCGGAGGCCTACGAGGACGCGGTCGCCACCGTCCTCGCGCTCGGCGGCTCCACCAACGCCGTGATCCACCTCATCGCGATGGCGGGCCGCAGCGGCGTACGGCTCACGCTGGACGACTTCGACCGGATCGCGCGGACCGTGCCCGTCCTCGCCAACCTGCGCCCCGGCGGGCAGTACCTCATGGAGGACTTCCACTTCGCGGGCGGACTCCCGGCGTTCCTGGCCCAGTTGACCGACGTACTCCACCTGGACCGGCCCACCGTCGCCCACGACACCCTGCGCGAGCAGCTCGCGGGCGCCACCGTGCACAATCCCGAGGTCATCCGCCCCCGCACCGAGCCCCTGGCGGACGAGGGCGGAGTGGCGGTGCTCCGCGGCAATCTCTGCCCGGACGGCGCCGTCATCAAGCACATCGCCGCCGAGCCGCATCTGCTGCGGCACACCGGCCCCGCGGTCGTCTTCGACGACTACCGGCAGATGCAGGGCTCCATCAACGACCCGGCGCTCGGCATCACCGCCGACCACGTCCTGGTGCTGCGCGGCTCGGGCCCCAAGGGCGGTCCCGGCATGCCCGAGTACGGCATGCTCCCGATCCCCGATCACCTGCTCAAGCAGGGGGTGCGTGACATGGTGCGGATCTCCGACGCGCGGATGAGCGGCACGTCGTACGGGACGTGTGTGCTGCACGTCGCGCCCGAGTCGTACGTGGGCGGGCCGCTCGCCCTGGTCCGTACGGGCGACCTGATCACCCTGGACGTCGAGGCACGCTCGCTCCATCTCGACGTCGATGATGAGGAGTTGGCGCGGCGCAAGGCCGCGTGGACACCGCCGCCCGCGCGTTACGGGCGCGGCTACGGCGCGCTCTACAGCGAGCAGATCACCCAGGCCGACACCGGCTGCGACTTCGCGTTCCTGGCCCGCGAGGGCGAGGTCCCCGAGCCGTACGCGGGCTGAGCCCTTCCCCTCTCCCAGCTCTTCTATTTGTACGAGATTTCGAACAACGTCTGCGAAGCGCTTCATCTCGCGGACTGTGTGCCGCCCATGAGAACGGAGAAGCAGACATGGCCTCAGCTGTGGCGAAAGCGCCACCGCAGCCACCGCCCCGGCGCCGCACGCCGGGTGCGCCCCGGCGCCGCACGGGAGCGACCCCGCGCCGCCTCCCGTATCTGCTGATCGCGCCGGCCGGACTCCTGATGGTGGGCTTCATCGCCTACCCGGTCATCAGCGTCTTCTACTACAGCCTGCGCCACTACAACCCCACCAAGCCGTGGCGCGACGGCTTCGCGGGGTTCGAGAACTTCGTCACCGCCTTCACCGACGACCCGCAGTTCTGGCAGACGCTCGGCTTCAGCCTGCAGTGGGTGGCCGTCGAGGTCGTCCTGCAGCTGCTCCTGGGCCTGGGGCTCGCGCTGATCGTCAACCAGACCTTCATCGGCCGCGCGATGGCCCGCGCCCTCGTCTTCTCGCCGTGGGCCGTCTCCGGCGTACTGACCTCGACGATCTGGTTGCTGATCTTCAACTCCCAGACGGGCATCACCCGTTACCTCGCGGACATGGGGATCGGCACGTACGGAACGTCCTGGCTCTCGGACACCAGCACCGTCTTCCCGGCCGTCGTCGTCGCCGAACTCTGGCGCGGTGTCCCCTTCTTCGCGATCCTCATCCTCGCCGACCTGCAGTCCGTCTCGAAGGATCTGTACGAGGCCGCGGAGGTGGACGGCGCGAGCCGCTTCCGGCAGTTCTTCCACATCACGCTGCCCCACCTGAAGGACGCGATCATCCTCTCCACGCTGCTCCGCGCGGTCTGGGAGTTCAACAACGTCGACCTGCTCTACACCCTCACCGGCGGCGGACCCGCGGGCGAGACGACGACCCTGCCGCTGCGCATCGCGTCCATCGCCGTCGACTCGCACGACTTCGGCTACGCATCCGCGCTGACCTCCATCGCGTTCGTGATCCTCCTCTTCTGCTCGATGGTCTATCTGCGCCTGAGCAAGTTCGGGGGGCAGGACAAGTGACCACCACTCAGCACCTGGACAGGGGAGCCGACATGGCGGCCGTGACCGCTCCCGCCAAGCCGTCCGCCGGCGGCCCGCGCACACCCAGGCGACGCCCCTGGGACGAGGCCCCCCGCTGGCAGATCTATCTCCCCCTCGGCCTGTACCTCCTGTTCACCCTCATCCCCTTCTACTGGATGCTGCTCTTCGCGATCCGCCCGGCGGGCTCGACCTCGCTGCTCCCCTGGCCGATCACGTTCGAGCACTTCGACAAGGTGTGGACCGAGCGGAGCTTCGCGCTCTTCTTCCAGAACAGCCTCATCGTCGGCGTCCTGTCGATGCTGATGACGACGCTCGTCGCCCTCGCCGGCGGCTACGCCCTGGCCCGCTTCGACTTCAAGATCAAACGCGGCTTCATGCTGGCGCTGCTGTGCTCGCAGTTCATCCCCGGCGCACTGATGCTGGTGCCCCTCTTCCAGATCTTCGCCAACCTCCAGATGATCAACTCCCTTGGCAGCGTCATCATCGCCGAGGCCGTCTTCCAGCTGCCGCTCTCGATGATCCTGATCAGCGGGTTCATCAAGAACGTGCCGTACTCCCTGGAGGAGGCCGCCTGGGTCGACGGCTGCGGACGCTTCCGCGCCTTCTGCGCCGTCGTCCTTCCCCTGCTGCGGCCCGGTCTGATCGCGGTCGGCTCCTTCGCCTTCGTGCACAGCTGGAACCACTTCCTGTTCGCCCTGATGTTCCTCTCCAACCAGGACAAGCAGACGATCCCGGTCGGCCTCGCCACGCTGATGGGCGCCGACAGCGTCGACCTCGGCGCACTCGCGGCGGGCGGCGTCATCGCCGCACTGCCCGTCGTGATCGTCTTCGCCTTCATCCAGAAGTGGCTGGTCACCGGGTTCAGCGCCGGGGCGGTGAAGGGGTGAGCGCCGCGCCCCTGCCCGTCGTCCTCGCCGGAGCGCGCGGACACGGCAGATGGCATCTGGCGAACATCCGGCGCCTCCAACAGGCCGGTCGCGTACGGCTCGTGGGGATCTGCGAGCTACAACCGCTGACCGCCGCCGAGCTCGACGGGGCCGGTGAGCCCGTGCAGTCCGCGGACTTCGCCGCCCTGCTCGACGCCACCGGAGCCGCCGCGGCAGTCATCTGCACGCCCATCCCCACCCACGCGGACCTGGCCGTCGCCGCCGCCGCGCGGGGCGTGCACCTGCTCCTGGAGAAGCCGCCCGCCCCTTCGTACGCCGCCTTCCGGCGGATCACCGACGCGGTCGGCGCCGCGGGGGTGGCCTGCCAGGTCGGGTTCCAGTCGCTCGGCTCGCAGGCCGTGCCCGCCGTCCGCGCGCTGGTCGCCGATGGGGTGATCGGCGAGCCGATGGGGGTCGGCGCTGCGGGCGCCTGGGCGCGTGACGAGGCGTACTACCGGCGCGCGCCCTGGGCCGGGCGGCGCCGCCTGGACGGCGCTGACGTCGTGGACGGGGTCCTGACCAACCCCCTGGCGCATGCCGTCGCCACCGCCCTGGCGGTCGACGGGTCCGTACGGGCCGAGGACGTGGCACGGGTGGACACGGAACTGTTCCGCGCCAACGCCATCGAGTCCGACGACACCTCGTTCGTGCGGATCACCACCGCGCGCCGCGGACACGTCGGTGTCGCCGCGACGCTCTGCGCCGAGCAGCCCGACGAGCCGTACGTCATCGTCCACGGCAGCCAGGGCCGCATCACGTTCTGGTACAAGCAGGACCGGGTGCTCGTGCAGCGCGCGGGGCACGGGCCGCAGGAGGTCCTGAACGGTCGGACGGACCTCCTCGAGAACCTCGTCGACCATCTCGCGGGCCGCGCGGAGCTGCTGGTTCCGCCGGCCTCTACGGGCGCCTTCATGAAGGTCGTGGAGGCGGTCCGCCGGGCGCCCGACCCGCGGCCCCTGCCGGTCGAGGCCTGGCGCGCCGTGCCAGGCGAACACGAAGGCGTGCGGCGCCGGATCGTGCACGGCATCGACGGACTCGTCGCGGCTAGCGCCGACACGCTGTGCGGCTACGCGGAGCTCGGCACGTTCTGGGCGCTGCCGCCCGGCCGGGCGCCCGGCCGCCGGCCGCCGGTTTCTCGCACCCCCACCGCCGAGACCCCACCGAGGTGAGAACGCCATGAACAGAACCGCGACCGACACCGCGCTCATGCTGCGCTGCTCGGGCCGCCCCGTCGTCCGCTACGTCATCCACCCCTCGGCCGAACCCCGGCTCGCGCCCCGCCCCTACCTCCACCCCGTGCGGACCTTCGGCGGCCTCCCCGTCACCGAGTACGGCCCGACCGACCACCCGCACCACTTCGGCGCGGGCGTCGCCGTGCCCGACGCGGCGGGCCGCAACTTCTGGGGCGGGCGCACCTACGTACGCGACCAGGGGCCGACCGAGCTCGACAACCACGGCGAGCAGCGCCACCTGGAGTTCAAGCTGCGCGACCCCGACGGATTCGTCGAGGAGATCGGCTGGCTCGACGGCGCGTGCGAGCTCCTTCGCGAGCGGCGCACCGTCGCGGTCACGCCGCTCACCACCTCCGCCTGGGCCCTCGACCTCACGTTCTCCCTCACCAACCCGGCCGCCACGGAGATCTCCCTCGGCAGCCCGGCCACCAACGGCCGCCCCGGTGCCGCCTACGGAGGCTTCTTCTGGCGCGCCCCCAAGGAGCGGCAGGCGCCCCAGGTGTTCACCGCGGACGCCGAGGGCGAGGCCGCCGTCCATGGCGCCCCCGCCGACTGGCTGGCCCTTGCGGGGCAGGGCTGGACCCTCGTCTTCGCCGGGGCGACGCCCGAGACGCGCCGCGACCCGTGGTTCGTGCGGACCGCGGAGTACCCGGGCGTCGGCTCCTCGCTCGCGTCCGCGCGACGCCTGCCGATCGGCCCCGGCGAGACCGTCGTACGCCGTGTCATCACCGTCGTCGCCGACGGGCGGCCCAGCCGGGCCGAGGCCGCGGGGCTCGTCCGCAAGGCGGTGACCGCGTGAACGCACCCTGGCCCGACGCGCACAGGCTCGGTGACCTCGGCGACGGGACGTACCGCAATCCCGTCCTCGCCGCCGACTGGTCCGACCCCGATGCCGTGCGGGTCGGCGACGACTTCTACCTCACCGCGTCCAGCTTCGGGCGCGCCCCGGGCCTGCCGCTCCTGCACTCCCGCGACCTGGTGAACTGGACCCTGATCGGGCACGCCCTGGAGCGCCTGGAACCGGCGGAGTCGTTCGCCGCGCCGCGGCACGACTGCGGGGTGTGGGCGCCGTCCATCCGGCACCACCAGGGACGGTTCTGGATCTTCTGGGGCGACCCCGACCACGGCGTCTTTCAGGTCAACTCCCCCGACATCCGCGGACCTTGGAGCGCCCCGCATCTCGTCAAGGCGGGCAAGGGGCTCATCGACGCCTGCCCGCTGTGGGACGAGGAGCGCGGCGAGGCGTATCTCGTACACGCCTGGGCCAAGTCGCGTTCCGGCGTCAAGAACCGCCTCACCGGCCATCGGATGAGCTTGGACGGCCGCGAACTCCTGGACGAGGGACAAGTGTTGGTCGACGCCGACAAGATCCCCGGCTGGTTCACGCTGGAGGGGCCCAAGCTCTACCGCCATGACGGCTGGTTCTGGATCCTCGCTCCCGCCGGTGGGGTGGAGAACGGCTGGCAGGGCGCCTTCCGTTCACGCACCTTCCACGGCCCCTACGAGGAACGGATCGTCCTGGAGCAGGGCGACACCGCCGTCAACGGCCCCCACCAGGGCGGTTGGGTGCGCACCCCGTCCGGCGACGACTGGTTCCTGCACTTCCAGCAGCGCGGCGCGTACGGCCGTGTCGTCCACCTCCAGCCGCTGCGCTGGGGCGCCGACGGCTGGCCGGTGATCGGGGACGGCGGCGCCCCCGTCGACGTACACAAGAAGCCCGACCTGCCGCCGCAACCCGCTTCCGCGCCCACCACCGACGACGACTTCCCCGGCGGGCGCCACGGCCGCCAGTGGCAGTGGTCCGCCAACCCCCGGGAGGGCTGGACGACTTCGCACGCGGCGGACGGTCTGCGCCTTGCCTGCGTACGGTCCGCCGACGCCCACGACCTGCGCCGCCTGCCGCACGTCCTGACCCAGCGGCTCCCGCTCGCGCCCTGCACCGTCGAGGTCGCCCTGCGGCTCGACGGCGCCACGGCCGACGCCAGGGCCGGGCTCGCGGTGCTCGGTGACGCCTTCCACTGGATCGGCCTCGAACGCGACGGCGACGGCTCGGTCCGACTCGTCCACCGGTTCGCCGAGTCCGTCGCCGAACGGGAGCGCGACGCCGAGCATCCGCGCCCCGCCGCCGACGGCACCGCGCGGCTGCGGATCGACATCACGGACGGCGCCCGCTGCCGCTTCTCCGCCGACACCGGCGACGGCTTCCGTCCTTCGGGCCAGGTCTTCGCGGCGGCTCCGTGGCGGTGGGTGGGCGCACTCATCGGCCTGTTCGCCGCCGCCCCCTCGGGCCGGAACGGAGCCGGGACGGCCCTGTTCACGCACTTCCGCATCACCTGAAGCCCCGTATGCCGCACACCCTCAAAGAAGAGAGCCGATCATGAGCATCACCATCCGTGGGAACCGAGACAGAAGCAGAGAAGGAAGCAGAGACAGAAGCCGTCGCGCGGTGGCCGCCGTCGCCGTCACCGCCGCGCTCGCGCTGACCGCCACCGCCTGTGGCGACGACGGCAGCGGGGCCGGCGGGGACAAGGGCCAGGAGGGGTCCGGGAAGGGCGAGATCACCTTCTGGGACAACAACGGCGGTGTCCGCACCGACGTCTGGAAGGAGATCATCAAGGACTTCGAGGCGAAGAACCCCGACATCCGCGTCAAGTACGTGCCGATCCCCGCCGAGAGCGTGCAGTCGAAGTACGACACCGCCATCCAGGGCGGCGGCCTGCCGGACGTCGGCGGTGTCGGCGCCGCGATGCTCGCCGGGATCTCCGCGCAGGACGCCCTGGAGCCCCTTGACGAGCGGCTGAGCGGCAGCTCCCTGGACGGCGAGCTGAACCCGGGCATGGTCGACAGCGTCCGGGCCGCGGGCGGCGGCAAGCAGCTCTTCACGGTGCCGACGTCGGCGAGCAACGGCGTGCTGTACTACCGCACCGACCTGTTCAAGGCCGCGGGTCTGGACGCCCCCACCAACTGGGGCAAGTTCTATGAGGCGGCGGAGAAGCTCACCGCCAAGGGCGACAACAAGTTCGGGTACACCATTCGCGGCGGCGAGGGCTCCATAGCTCAGGCGCTCGACGCGACGTACGGCCAGTCCGGCATCGGATCGTTCTGGGACGGCGACAAGACCACCGTCAACGACCCGAAGAACGTTGCGGCGTTGAAGAAGTACGTGGCGCTCTACAAGAACAACACCCCCGCGGCCGACGTCAACAACGACTTCAAGAAGATGAACGCCCAGTGGGACACGGGCCAGATCGGCATGCTCAGCCACAACCTCGGCTCCTACACGGACCATGTGAAGGCGCTCGGTGAGGGCAAGTTCCGCGGACTGCCCAACCCGACGACCGACGCGGGCGTCCGCGTCCAGGTCTCCAACCCGGTCGACGGGCTCGGCCTGTTCAAGTCCGGCAAGAAGAAGGCGGCGGCCTGGAAGTTCATCGAGTTCGCGGCCTCGCACGAGTCCAACAGCAAGTGGAACAAGTCGGCCGGCGCCATCCCCGCCAACACCGCGGCCTCCAAGGACGCCTGGGTGAACGAGGCCGAGCCCACGAAGCTGGCCGCCGCCGCGCTCAACGACGGCTCCCTGAAGATCGTGCAGCTGCCGTACTACCTGCCCGACTGGAACACCATCAGCAAGGCCGACAACGAGCCGAACTACCAGAAGGTCCTGCTCGGCAAGATGTCCGCGAAGGACTTCCTCGACACCCTCGCCGAGCAGCTCAACAAGGCTCAGGCCGAGTGGAAGGAACAGAACAAGTGACAGCGCGCCCCGCGCACGGCGTCGGCAGACGCCGTGCGGTCGCGGCCCTCGCGAGCCTTCCGCTCACGGCGGCCGCGGCCCCGGGGGCGTTCGCCCGCCCGGCAGGCACCAGGCCCACGCTCTACATCGCCGGAGACTCCACCGCCGCGCAGAAGTACGCGGACGCGGCGCCCGAGACCGGCTGGGGCATGGCTCTGGCCTTCTTCCTCCACGACCGGCTGAGAGTCTCCAACCACGCCATGAACGGCCGGAGTTCGAAGAGCTTCGTCGACGAGGGCCGTCTAGCGGTGATCCTGGAGGCGATCCGACCCGGCGACCGCCTCCTCATCCAGTTCGCGCACAACGACGAGAAGAGCGCCGACCCGGCCCGCTACACCGAACCCTGGTCGACCTACCAGGACTACCTCAGGCAGTACGTCGACGGGGCGCGGTCCCGTGGCGCGCGGCCGGTGCTCGCCACCGCCGTGGAGCGGCGGAAGTTCGACGCGGACGGCACCGCGCTGCCCACCCATGGCGAGTATCCGGCGGCGATGCGGGCCCTCGCCGACGCCGAGGGCGTGCCGCTGCTCGACGTCCAGACCCAGTCCCTGGCCCTGTGGCAGAGGCTCGGCGTCGAGGCGACCAAGGCGTACTTCAACTGGACCGCCACCGAGCAGGACAACACGCACTTCAATCCGCCGGGCGCGATCGAAGTGGCCCGGCTGGTGGCAGCCGGGCTGCTGCACCGCGGGGTGCTCGCGCCCCGGGACGTGCGACGGCTCGACGACGCGATACCCGAATCCTGGATCACCTGGCCGGAAGGATCATGACGATGAGGACGACGAGCATGCCGGCACGCAGATCCCTCGCCGCACTCGCGGGGTGCACCGCCCTGGTGATGGCGGTCACCAGTGCCCCGGCCTCGGCCGCCGGCGCCCGGCACGACGTACTGCCGCCCCGCGACGGCTGGGCGTCCGCCGACGGCGGGACCACCGGCGGCGCCGGGGCCGATGCCGCGCACACCTACACCGTCACCACCTGGGAGGAACTGCGGACCGCGCTCGCGGACGACCCGGGCGCTCCCCGGATCATCAAGGTCAAGGGCACGCTGAACGCCACGGCGGAGGGCTGCGCCGCCTTCGAGGCCGATGGCTACGACTTCGACCGCTACCTGGCGGACTACGACCCCGCCGTATGGGGACGTGACACGCCTGTCAGCGGCGCGCAGGAGGACCTGCGGGCGGCGTCGGCGACGCGGCAGGCAGCGGCGATCAAGGCGTACGTCCCGGCCGACACGACCATCGTGGGCGTCGGCCGGCGCGCCGGGATCGTCGGCGGCAGCCTGCAGATCCAGGGTGTGGACAACGTCGTCGTCCGCGACCTCACGCTGGAGAGCCCGCTGGACTGCTTCTCGCAGTGGGATCCCACGGACGGGGACAGGGGGGCCTGGAATTCCGAGTACGACAGCATGGTCGTGCACGGCTCGACGCATGTGTGGGTCGACCACAACACGTTCACCGACGGCGAGCATCCCGACAGTTCGCTGCCGTCCTACTACGGCGAGCTCTACCAGCAGCATGACGGCGAGCTGGACGTCGTACGCGGCGCCGACCTCGTCACCGCCTCCTGGAACGTCTTCGCCGACCACGACAAGACCCTGATGATCGGCAACAGCGACAGCGCGGGCGACACGGACCGCGGCAAGCTGCGGGTCACCCTGCACCACAACGTCTTCCGGGACATCGTCGAGCGGGCGCCGCGCGTCCGCTTCGGGAAGGTGGACGCGTACAACAACCACTTCGTGGTCCCCGCGGACGGCTACCAGTACTCCTTCGGCATCGGCCAGGAGTCTCAACTCGTCGCCCAGAAGAACGCGTTCACGCTCCCGCACGGGGTCAGCGCCGCGAAGATCCTGAAGAAGTGGAAGGAGGCGCCGGTCACCGCCGACGCCAACCACGTCAACGGCAAGCGCGTGGATCTCATCGCCGTGCACAACGCGGAGATCCCCGAGGAGACCCTTCAGTCGGGTGCGGGCTGGACACCGAGCCTCCGGACGCGGGTGGACGACCCGCGCAGGCTGCCAGGCCTGCTCGACCGTCGGGCGGGCGCCGGCAAGCACCGCTGAGCCCGCCCTCCTCTCCCTCGTACCTCCCTCCTGCCCGAGCCGCACAGCGAAGGATCAGCCATGCCCTCGCACCACTCCCGCACGACCTTCGACCGGCGTACGTTGCTCACCGCGAGCGCGGGCGTCGGAGCCGCCCTGGCCCTCGGCGCCGCGCCCGCCGTCGCCGCCGCCGCGCACCGCCCCACCCGACGGACGCTGTACGTCGACCCGGCGGGGCGCGGCGACCACACCACTGTCCAGGCCGCCGTGAACGCCACGTCCGGCGCGGGCTGGAGGCTGGTCATCGCCCCGGGCACGTACCGCGAGACGGTGACCGTGCCCGAGACGAGCGCCGGGCTCACGCTCATCGGCGCGAGCGGCGATCCACGCGACACGGTGATCGTGTACGACAACGCGGCGGGCACCCCGAAGCCCGACGGCTCCGGGACCCATGGGACCAGCGGGTCGGCCACCACGACCGTGCGGGCCGCCGGTTTCACCGCCCACGCGATCACGTTCGCCAACGACTGGCTGCGCGCCGACCACCCGGACTACACCGGCACCCAGGCCGTCGCGCTCAAGGCGACGGGCGACCGCTCGGCCTTCTTCCGCTGCCGCTTCCTGGGCCACCAGGACACGCTCTACGCCGACACCGCGGAGCTGGGTGCCTTTGCCCGCCAGTACTTTCGCGACTGCTACGTGGAGGGCGACGTCGACTTCGTCTTCGGCCGCGCCACCGCGGTCTTCGAGCGCTGCCGCTTCCACACGCTCACCCGGAGCGACCTGGCCACGGCGCCCTACGGCTTCGTCTTCGCGCCGTCCACCGCCGTCGCCAACCCCCGCGGCTACCTGGTCTCCCGCAGCCGGGTGACGAGTGGCGCCCCGGACGCGTACTACAAACTGGCCCGCCCCTGGGTCCCCAGCTCGGACACGACGGCACGCCCCATGCTGACGGTGCGCGACACCCGACTCGGGCGCGGTATCGACGCGGTGGCTCCGTACGCGAACATGCGCGACGCCCACCCCTGGCAGGCCCAGCGGTTCGCCGAGTACCGCAACACGGGGCCGGGGGCGGTCGTCACGGTCCCGCAGAACCGCCCTCAACTGACCGACGCCGAGGCCGGGTCCGCGACGCGCGCCTCCTACCTGGCGGACTGGACTCCGGCGCGGAAGGACGGCTGAGCAGCCACAGCCACAGCGCCGCCCCCGTGAACTGGAACACGGAGATACTCAGCATCAGGCCGTCGGCGCCGAGTCGGCCGGCGAACACCCCGGTCAGCGCGGCGCCGCCCGCCGACGCACCGATCTTCAGGCTGCCTCCGGTGGTGTTGACCTGGCCGAGGCGGTCCGGCGGCGACTCGCGCTGACGGAGCATCAGTGTCGCGGCGAAGAGCGGCCCTTCGGCCAGGCCCGCTCCCACGCACACGGCCCACGCCCACGGCAGGGAGGGCACCACCGCCAGTGCGGCGACGGCCGCGCCGAACCCCAACAGGCCACCCAGCACCGCCCGTTCGGATCCGCGGGGCGTGAGCCATCGTGACGAAGCAAGCGTCCCCGCGAGGGATCCCAGAGCGAAACAGGCCAGCAGTTGCCCGCCCGCCGCGGGGCCCGCCCCGATGTCCTGGCCGAGCAGCACCGCAGCCACCGCGAACCCGCCGTATCCGAACCAGGCGAACATCGTCGACACGGTCAGGGCCCGCAGCACCCTGTTGGCCCCGAGGACAGAGAGCCCGCCCGCGACAACCTGCACGACACCCGTCCGCTCCTTCCTGACCTCCGGCGGCGGCGGGATCCGCATCAGAGGAACGACGAGCAGGCCGAGCACGGCGGCGGCCACGATCACGATCCCGGTGTTTCCTCCGCCCGCGAGCGCGGCGACCACCGCGGCGAGGCCAGGACCGGCGATGGCCGCGATGTTGTAGCTCGACGCCTCGAGGCCGTACGCACGCGAGAGCCGCTCAGGGGGCACGAACCTCGGCAGCAGGCTGGTGAGCGCCGCCACGACCGGCTCGACACAGCCGACCACGGCGGCCACCATCAGCACGAGCACCAGCGGCGAGCGCCCCGCCGTCGTCATGAGGAGGGCGGTCGCGAGCGCATAGCCGCCCGCGAGCGCGATCACGAGACGGCGCGGACGCTGCGTCCGGTCGAGGGCGTGGCCGATGAGCGGCCCGCTCAGCACGTACGGAAGCGTCATCGCGGTCTGTACGAACCCGGCGCTCGCCGCGTCCCCGGTACGCGCCTGGACGGTGAGCACCAGCGCGGTCGCGACCCCCTCGGCGGACACCCTGAGCAGCGTGGCGGCCGTGAGATGCGGGCGAAGCAATCGGGCCCCCTGAGCACTCGTACACGACGGACCGATGCACGAGGCACCGACTCATGAGATACCGACTCATGAGGTCCGACTCAATCACCCGCCGTCGGTGCCAGGGAGACGTTCCAGAAATCGGCGTAGCGGCCGCCGAGGCAAAGCAGTTCGTCGTGGCTGCCTTCTTCCACGATGCGGCCGCCGTCCAGGAAGACGACGTGATCGGCGCGCTGGACGGTCCGCATGCGGTGCGCGACCATCACGACCGTCCGGCCCGCCATCAGGCGCTCGATGCCCTCGTGGACGGCTGCCTCGTTCACCGGGTCAAGTGCGGAGGTCACCTCGTCGAGGAGCACGATGGGCGCGTCCTTCAAGAGCGCTCGGGCGATCGAGACCCGCTGGCGCTCACCGCCCGACAGGAGGGCGCCGCCCTCGCCGACATGCGTCGCCCATCCCGCGGGCAGCCGCTCGATCACCTCGTCCAGGCGCGCCGCCGTGGCTGCCGCCCGCACTTCGGCCTCGTCGGCGTCGGGTCGGCCGATGCGGATGTTCTCCTCGATCGTGCCGCCGAAGAGGTAGACGTCCTGGAAGACGATCGAGAACCGCGCCATCAGCACCTCGGTGTCGACGGCGCGCACATCCACGCCTCCCACGCGCACCGCGCCCGCGTCGACGTCGTAGAACCGCGCGAGCAGTTGCAGCAGGGTGCTCTTGCCCGCGCCCGAGGGACCGACGACGGCGAGCCGTCGGCCCTGGGGCACGGACAGCGACGCGTCGTCGAACACCGTGCGCTCCCCGTGCCGGAAGGTGACGGACTCGAACTCCAGGTCATGGCCCGCTGGTTGGACCGGCACGGCCGGTTCCGGCAGCGGTTCGGTGCGCAGGACCTCGTCGAGTCTGGCCAGTACGGAGCGCGCGCCGCGGAGTCTTCCTCCGATGTCCGACAGCGAGAGGAGCGGATCCGCGCAGCGGGCGGCGAGGACCAGGATCGTCAGGACCTCCACGACGCCGATGTCCCCGTCGAGCGCGAGGTGGGCACCCAGGGCGAGCAGCCCGGTGAACATCGCCTGCACCGTGAGGGTCAGACCCACCGCGCCGGGCAGCGCCGACAGCGTGGAGCGGCGGGAGGCGCGTTCGACTTCCCGGAGCGATTCGTCGAGCAGCCGGAAGCGTTCGGCCGTGCGGCCACCGGCCCGCAGCGCCGGCTGGACCTGGAGGTACTCGATGACCCGCCCGGTCGCCTCGTCGTCGCGCGCGGCACGCTCCGCGTCACCCGCGGCCATCGAGCGTGCCGTCCAGAGCTGGATGGCCGCCACGATCGGTACGGCGGCCGACGCGGCAAGCCCCATCTGCCAGTTGAACGCCAGCATCACGGCGACGATCGTCAGGGGTGTCACGCTTGCGGAGATGAAAGGTGCGAGGAGATGGGCGATCACGCTCATCGCCTGCAGGACGCCGCGACCGGCCAGGACCGACACCTCGCCGAGGCGGCCCGCCTCGTACCAGCCGATGGGCAGGCGGGCCAGATGGTCGCCGAGCCGGTGGTACATGCCGCGCAACAGCGCGGTCCCGACGAGGAATCCGGACAGGTCGCTGATGTAGCGCAGAGCCGCGTACAGCGCGATCGCGGCCCCGAACGCGATCAGCCAGGGCCAGGCGTCGTCGGGCGTGCTGCCGAACAGGGCCCGCGACAGGGGCACCAGCAGGGCGTAGGACAGCCCTTCGGTGATCGCGGTCGCTGTCATGAGGGTCACGGTGCGGCGCAACGGCCGTGCGTACTCGCGCCCGAGGACGCGCAGGAGCATGCGGATCATCGGGGCTCGCCTCCTTGCGGCACGCGGCTGTCGGCTTCGGTGCTGTGGGCCTCGGCGCTGTCGGCTTCGGCGCTGTGGACCTCCATGCCGTGGGCTGCCGTCCCAGCGGCAACCGCCGATCGGTGGTGGGACAGCCAGAACGCGGCGAACCTGCCGTCCTGCGCGAGGAGTTCGGAAGGTGATCCGCGCTCGACGATCACGCCGTCGTCCAGCATCACCACGGTGTCGGCCTCCGTGATCGTCTCCAGGCGGTGGGCGATGACCAGAAGGGTCCGATCGCCCTCCAGCGTCGCCAGGGACCGGCGCATCGCCTGTTCCGTCTGCGGGTCGGCGAAGGCGGTCGCCTCGTCAAGGACCAGGACGGGCGTATCGGCGAGGAGGGCACGGGCGAGCGAGATCCGCTGCGCCTCGCCGCCCGACAGGCCGGCGTCTTCTCCGATCACCGACTCGTAGCCGCGGGGCAGTTCGAGGATCCGGTCGTGAACGTTCGCGAGCCGGGCGGCGCGCACCACGTCCGCGCGGTCGGCGCGCGGTACGGCAAGGGCGATGTTGTCCGCGACCGACGCGCGCAGCAGGGAGACGTCCTGGAAGACGAAGGAGACCCGTCGGTAGAGCTCCCGGCCGTCGAGGGCGCGCAGGTCGACACCGCCCAGGACGATGGAACCGTGGGTCGGGTCGAAGAACCGGGGCAACAGCTGGACCAGAGTGGACTTTCCGCTTCCCGACGGTCCGACGATCGCGGTGACCGTGCCGGGCTCGAGCACCAGGTCGATCCCGCGCAGCACTTCGCGATCGGCCTCGTATCCGAACCGGACGTCACGCAGTTCCACCCGGTGGCCCCGGGGTGTGGCCGGGTGCGCGGGCTCCGGCAGCGACGGCACGTCGAGCACGTCCCGGATCCGGCCGACGGCGCGCCGGGCGGCCTGCATCTCGTCGAAGCCGTGGCCGAGGGCAGCCACCGGTGCGGTCAGCCCCAGGCCGAGCAGCAGGAAGGGCAGCAGGTCGGCCGGGGCGAGGTCGCCGCCGGTGATCAGGGACACGCCACCGATCAGCACGACGAGCAGGACGAACGGCGGCGAGAGCACCAGTTGCATCCCCGCGGCGATCCGCGAGATGCCGTGCACCCAGCGGTTGAAGGTGTCCACGAAGTCGTCGGTGGCCGCGAGGAACTCGCGGTGGGCGCGCCCGGATCCGCCGAACGTCTTGACCACCGAGATGCCCTGCACGAACTCGACGACGGACGTCGAGATCCGCCCCATGGCCGCGTCGAACTCCTCCTGCTCGCGCAGCCGGGTCGGCGTCATCATGAGGGGAACGAGGGCCACCGCGAGGACCACGGGAATCAGCGTGATCAGAGTGAGCCGCCAGTCGATGGTGAACAGGTAGATCAGCGACGCAAGGGGCACCACGAACGCGGAGACGAGTTCGCCGGGGGTGTGGGCGATGAACGGGTGGACCGCGCCGACGTCCTCCCCCACCACCTTGGCCAGCTCACCGGTCCGGCGCCGGGAGAACCAGCCGATCGGTACCCGCCCGAGGCGGGCCGCCAGTTGCCGACGGAACGTCAACTGCACCTGCCCGTCGACGACATGACCGATGCCGGAGGACGCGGCCGTGAACAGCAGCCGGACGAACATACCGGCCGCGCCCGCGATGACGACGGCCCGGACATGTCCGTGGTCGACGGGTCCGGGTGACAACAGCGTGCGCCCCAGCTCGACGACCGCGAGCAGCGGCGCCAGACCGGCGACAGCACCGATGACCTGAAGGACCACCACGGCGGCGAAACTCCGGACGTGCGGGCGCAACAGCCCCGCCATGTCACTCATCGTTCCCCCGCCTTCGTCAGTCGGTCGGCCAGCAGCTCGAATAACTTTCGGAACATGTTCCGAAAGTAGCATCGAGACAGCCGGGCTGTGAACACGAAGGCTGGATCCGCACCCGTATCAAGGCCGGGTCGACGGGGCGGCATGATGGGGCGATGGCCCGATCCCCCGCATCCCACGGCCGCACCGGCCGGCCACCCCTGACCTCCCGTGCGCAGATCCTGACGGCGGCCCGTGGGCTGATCGACCAGGACGGCTGGGAGAAGCTGACCATCCGCCGGCTCGCCGCCGAGCTCGGCATCGGCGCGACGACCCTGTACCACCACATCCAGAGCAAGGACGATCTGCTGCTCCTGCTGCTCAACCACCACGTCGCCCAGATCGAGCGCCCCCCGCTGCCCGGCGACCCGCGGGAGCGCATCGTCGTGGCCACCACCGCGCTGCACGACGCGCTCGCCGCCTGGCCATGGGCCGCGGAAGTCCTGTCGGCCGACGGTTTCGTCGGCCTCCTCGACGAATCGGCGATGTGGATGGTCGAAGCCATCGTGGCCGGGGCCGACGACCACGGGTGCACTCCCGAGCAGAGCGTCGACGTCTTCCGCAGCCTCTGGTACTACACCGTCGGCGAGGTCCTCGTCCGCGCCCACTCCGCCCGCCGGCACGCCGCCGGCAAGCCCTTCGCCTACCGCGACGACCTGGACCCGTCCAAGGTGCCCCACCTGGCCGCCATCGGCGTCCGATGGGCCGCGCTCGCCGCACGGGACATCTACCCCCAGGGACTCCGCGTGTTCGTCGACGGGCTGCTCGCACAGGCGGACGGCGTGACGACGGCGGGCCACCAGTGACCGGCCGGTCGCTGGTGGCCCGCACGCCCTACGGCTACGGGTAGCTGATGTCCGACGCGCTGTACTTGCAGTACGTCCCGTCAGGGCCGCTGCCCGTCTCGTCGGGCTCGTCGCCCGAGTCGTTGCCGGTGTAGCGGATGCAGGGCTTGATCTTCTTGTCGTCGTCGCCGTGGATACGGATCTTGCTCAGGGTCGCCGTGTCGCCGTAGTTGGTGTTGATGCCGACCAGCGACTTGCCCGGCGCCGTCACGTCCACGTCGTTGATGACGATCGTGCGCTTGTACTGCTTGGAGCAGTTGCCGCAGGAGCGGACCAGCTTGCCGAAGTCCGAGACCTGGAAGCCGGTGATGTTCAGCTTGCCCGCGCCGTTGAACTGCAGGACCTTGTCGTCGGCCTTCTTCGCGCCGCCGCCGGTGACGGTGTACACCGAGCCGGTCGATGTGCCCTTGAAGGTGGCCGCGTCCTCGCCGACGTCCTCCCACCACACGTTCTGGATGGTGCAGCTGCCGGAGCAGTGCACGCCGTCGGCGGCCGGCTTGCCGAGCACGACGTTCTTCAGGACCGCGCCGTCCTTCAGCTTGAAGATCGGGTCCTGGCCCTCCTCCTGGCCGTCGCCGCCCAGGTCTCCGCTGCCGTAGAAGCGCTGGAGCCCGCCGTCATAGGTGCCGGACACCTCGATGGTCTTCGTGACGGGCTTGTCGCCGGTGGGGGTGGGCCAGTCGGCCGCGGCCGTCGCCGCTCCGGCCGGGGAGAGCAGCATGGTGGCGCCGAGGGTGGCACCGGTCAGCAGGAGGGCGCCGCCCGCCGCGCCCACGACACGGCGGCGGGTCAGTCGGCGCTTGCGGCTCTTGCGCAGTTCGGCTCGTTGCGTGGTCATGGGGACCGCTCTTTCGCTGGGGGGATGACCTTGCGTCTGCTGGTCTCCGCCCGGGTGCGGAAGGTTGCCGCCCCGCCGAACCTTTTCCGCGGGGTGCTACGAGGTGCGGGCGAAGTCGCCGCGTACCGCCGCCTTCTGGCCTGATGCGGTCGCCTCCGCCGCGTACGTGTCCTCGCCCGCGTCCCTGCCGCCTTCGGCGTGGTTGTACTGGCCCGCGAAGACGTGCTCCCCCGCCGGGACGGTCCGGCCCGCCTTCAGCGTCCAGCGGTAGACCAGGTCAGCGCCCTGTTCGCGCACGGAGACGGTGAAGTCGTCGGCGGGCAGGGAGCGCCAGTTGCCGGTGTCGGTGACGCTGCCGGTCTGCGCCACGCGCAGTTCGACGGTGAGCGCGCTGAGCGGCTTCCCGGTCTTGAAGGTGAGGGTGCTCTGCGCCCAGAAGTCGTTGCTCTGCGGGTCGATGGAGCCGTCGCTCCAGAGGTAGCCGTCCTCGACGCTCTTGGCGTCCGGCGCCACACGCCGCGTGGATGGCGGCGGGTCGTCCTTCTTCGGCGGCCGGTCCGCGTCCTGGTTCTTGTCCCGGCCCGGCGCGGTCGTCGTCGGGTGCGCGGGCTCGGCCGGTGAACTCGGCTTGGCTTTCTCGTCGTTCGGCGCTGACGCGGAGGGGCTGGGCCCGGACGAGGAGTCCGGGGCGGGAGGTGTGCCCACGGTGCTCGGCGGCGCGTCCTCGCCCTGGACGACGGAGGCGACGGCGTACCCGCCGAACGCGAGGACTCCGGCCACGGCGGCCGTCGCGCCGGCGATCCGCAGCCAGGGGGCGGGCCGTGGCAGCCCGCCGCGGGACGCGGCAGCGGGATCGTCGGCGTCGCGCTCCATGCCGCGCTCGATCCGGGCGAGCATCCGCTCCCGGTCGGGGCGGTGCTCGGCCGCGCCATCGCGCAGCTTCTTGCGTACGTCGTCCATCACTGCCTCCCTCCCACGAGTTGCGACGCGGCCCGCTCACCCAGTTGCCGTTGCAGCTCCGCCATCCCCTTGGACGTCTGGCTCTTCACCGTACCGACCGATATCCCCAGGGTGAGCGCGGTGTCCCTCTCCGACAGGTCGAACGCGTGCCGCAGGACCACACAGGCCCGCTTACGGAACGGCAGCGTACGCAACGCCTCCTGGACGTCGACGACCGCAGG
The DNA here is from genome assembly GCF_059026065.1 of Streptomyces sp. A18. Lineage (NCBI taxonomy): Bacteria > Bacillati > Actinomycetota > Actinomycetes > Kitasatosporales > Streptomycetaceae > Streptomyces > Streptomyces sp. A18. Next base: position 248,302 of record NZ_JBWLKL010000007.1, read on the forward strand.
AACGTCGGGGTCGTCCACGCCCTCCGCACGCTGCCCCCAGAACAGCGCGACGCGGCGGCGCTCGCGGACGGCACTGCGGATACGGCTGCGCGCCATGTTGGCGACGACGCCACGGGCGTACGCGGCCGGATGATCCGCGGCGCGCACCCGGTCCCAGCGGTGCCAGAGCGCGACCAGGGCGTCCGCCGCCAGGTCGTCGGCGGCGTCCTTCTCGCCGGTCAACATATGGGCGAGGCGGGCGAGTTCGGCGTAGTGCCGCTCGAAGAAGTCATGGAACTCCGCGGCGGCTGCGTCATCGACGGCTGTCCCCACGGGCGACCTCATCTCTGTGCTTGCGCGGCTCAGCGCGCGCTGGTGACCCCCCTGCCTCCGAAGCGCGGTGCGCGAGCATAGCAACGTCTGTGCGAGACATCGAACAACGTCCGGAACCCCAGTCAGATCTGAGCCAACGAAGGAGTCGTCCCAGCGGCAACCATTCGCGCTCCCCGCGGCGACTCAGCCGAGGCACTGTCCCTATCCCCGCAGGAGCACCCATGGCAGAGCACCCGTACACCGAACCACCCCGCCGCACGGGCCGAAGAGGACGGCGGGCCCGCGCCCGGGTCCTGATCACCGCCGTCGTCGCGGGCGCGCTCGCCGCCGGGGGGCTCATCGCCCTGTCGTCCACCTCGTCGGCGGCCACCACGCGCCAGGCCGAAGCACTGGACCGCGGCGTGGTCAGCGTGCACACCGACGCCGGGAATCTGGTCAGTTGGCGCTGGCTGGGCACCGATGACGACGACGTGGCCTTCAACGTCTACCGAGGCGGTACGAAGGTCAACGCGTCCCCGGTCACCGGCTCGACGAACTACTTCCACCCGGGGGCACCGAACAGCGCCGACTACACCGTCCGCGCGGTGGCCGACGGCACCGAGCAGGGCGACTCCGTGCACGCGGTGCAGTTCCGTGCCGGGTACAAGGACGTGCCGATCACACCGCCCGCCGGGGGCACGACCCCGGACGGCGTGGCGTACACGTACGAGGCGAACGACGCCTCCGTGGGCGACCTCGACGGGGACGGCGCCCTGGACTTCGTACTGAAGTGGCAGCCCACCAACGCCAAGGACAACTCCCGGTCCGGCTACACCGGCAACACGGTCATCGACGGAATCAAGCTCGACGGCACCCGGCTGTGGCGGATCGACCTCGGCAGGAACATCCGCTCGGGCGCGCACTACACGCAGTTCCAGGTGTACGACTACGACGGGGACGGCAGGGCCGAGGTCGCCATGAAGACGGCGGACGGCACGAAGGACGGCACGGGCAAGGTGATCGGCAGCGCGTCCGCGGACCACCGCAACTCCGGCGGATACGTCCTGGCCGGTCCCGAGTACCTGACCATGTTCGACGGACGCTCCGGCGCCGCGCTCGACACGGTCGACTACGTCCCCGCGCGCGGCAACGTCGCATCCTGGGGCGACAGTTACGGCAATCGCGTGGACCGCTTCCTCGCCGGGACCGCCTACCTCGACGGCAGCAGGCCGTCGCTGATCATGGCGCGCGGCTACTACACGCGGTCCGTCATCGCCGCCTGGGACTGGCGGGGCGGTGCCTTCACCCGGCGCTGGACCTTCGACACCAACTCCTCGACGAACGCGGGCAAGGGATACGACGGCCAGGGCAACCACAGCCTGTCGGTCGCGGACGTCGACGACGACGGCAAGGACGAGATCGTCTACGGCGCGATGACCGTCGACGACAACGGCAGCGGTCTGTGGACGACCAAGCTGGGCCACGGGGACGCCGGGCACGTCGGCGACCTCGACCCCTCACGCGCGGGCCTGGAGTACTTCAAGGTCTCCGAGGACAGCTCGAAGCCGGGTTCCTGGATGGCCGACGCCCGCACGGGGCAGCGCCTGTGGGCCACGGCGACGGGCACGGACAACGGCCGGGGCGTGTCCGCGGACATCCACGCCGGTTCGGCGGGCGCCGAGTCCTGGTCCGCGGCCGACAGCACCCTGCGCTCACCGTCCGGCGCGTCGGTCGGCCGCGAGCCGTCCAGCATCAACTTCGTGAACTGGTGGGATGGCGACACCACGCGCGAACTCCTCGACGGCACGAGGATCGACAAGTACGGCACTGGCGGCGAGACACGACTCCTGACGGGGGCGTCGGTCGCCTCCAACAACGGCACGAAGGCGACCCCAGCGCTCTCGGGCGACATCCTCGGCGACTGGCGCGAGGAGGTCGTGTGGCGCACCGCGGACAACAAGGCACTGCGGATCCACTCCACCCCGCACGAGACAAAGACGAAGATCACCACACTGCTCCACGACATCCAGTACCGCACGGCGCTCGCCTGGCAGAACACGGCCTACAACCAGCCCCCGCACCCGAGCTTCCCCATCGGCTCCGGCATGGCGAAGGCGCCGCGCCCGGTGGTGTCCACGCCCTGAGCAGCAGCCCAGAGGCCGACGGCCCCGGTGACCCGCTACTGGGCGGGCCCGGGGCCCGAGCTAGCCCGCACCGTCAACTCTGGTGCGAGCAGCGCGACTTCATCAGCCCCCTGCCCGCGCAGCTTCGCGACGACGCGCTCCACGGCCTGCCGCCCCATCTCCTGTGCGGGTATGGCGACGGAGGTGAGCCGCACCGAGGCCTGGGTGGCGACCTGGTCGGGGCAGATGGCGATGACGGAGACGTCCTCCGGTATGGCGCGGCCCTGTTGACGCAGGAGGCTCAGGAGCGGCTCCACGGCGGACTCGTTCTGCACGACGAACCCCGTGGTGCCGGGGCGTTCGTCGAAGATCCGGGCCAGGGTCGCGGCGAGCGCGTCGTACGACCCCTCGCAGGGCCGGTGCAGCACGCGCACGCCGAGTTCACGGGCCCGCGAGCGCAGCCCGTCCAGGGTGCGCTCGGCGAACCCGGTGTGCCGCTCGTACACGGCGGGCGCCTCACCGATCACGGCGATGTCCCGGTGTCCGAGCCCGGAGAGGTGCTCGACGCACTGGGCGCCGGTCGCCTCGAAGTCGAGGTCGACGCAGGTCAGGCCGGTGGGGTCGGCGGGCAGGCCGATGAGGACGGCCGGTCGGTCGGCCTCGCGGATCAGCGGGAGCCGCTCGTCGTTCAGCTCCACGTCCATCAGGATCATCGCGTCGGCGAGCGCGCTGCCCTCGATGCGGCGGACCGCCTCGGGCCCCTCCTCGCCGGTCAGGAGCAGCACGTCGTACCCGTGGGTGCGTGCGGTGGTGGCGACGGCGATGGCTATCTCCATCATCACCGGCACATACATGTCGGTGCGCAGCGGCACCATGAGCGCGATGATGTTGGACTTGCTGCTGGCCAGGGCGCGGGCGCCGGCGTTCGGGTGGTAGCCGAGCTCCCGGATGGACCGTTCGACGCGGTCCTTGGTGGAGGTGGAGATGGACCGCTTGCCGCTGAGTACGTAGCTCACCGTGCTGGCCGAGACTCCGGCGTGGTGGGCTACCTCGGCGAGGGTGACCATTCAGCTCTCCTAGACGGGCATGGACGGGTCGGGAGGCGGGTGCGAAGCGCTTCGACCTGGGGCCGTCCTGACCTTAGAGCGACACCCGTGTGCTGTCCATAGCTGTGTCGAAGCGCTTCGACTCGCCTTGTCACCCCGGGGAGTTGTCGTCCCCGTAAACGATGCCACGGCCGTTCGTCGACACGTACACCCGCCCGTAGATCCGCGGATCGCCGGTGATGGCCGCGCCGGTCCAGCCCCACTGGTGGGCGTCGTCGTTGACGCGCACCCAGCTGTCACCGGCGTCGGTGGAGCGGAAGATGCCCCGCACCCCGTCGATCCTCGCGCTGGTGTAGAGCGTCTGATGGTCGGAGCCCGGCGCGGCCTTGCCGAAGCCGATCGTGTCGGCCTCCTCGACGCCCTGGACGCGGGTGAAGCTCGCGCCGGAGTCGGTGGAGTGCCACAGGCCGTACGTTCCGCCGGACTCGCCGCCCGCCAGCCAGATGTCGCCCTTCGAGCCGGGCACGGCCTTGAAGCGCACCGCACCCTCGGCCGGCAGGCCGGTGGACGCCTTCGCGGTGAAGGTCGCCCCGCCGTCCGAACTGACGTAGAACGTCCCGGACTTGAAGCCGTAGAACGTCTTCGGGTCGGCCCGGTCGGACTCGACGACCGCGCCCTGCGGGATGCCGGATGACGCCGTCCACGACGCACCCCGATCACCGCTGGTGTGCACGCCCGTGCCGTCCGGGCTCCACACGAAGCGGCTGCCGTCGGCGGACGCGGCGACCGTGCCGCCGCCGGAGACCTCCGGAGGTTCCTTGCCCGCCGACCAGCTGGCGCCGTTGTCACCGGAGAAGGCGATACGCGGCCCGCTGTCGAGCTGGCCGACGCGCACCACCGTGGCCGGGTCGGACTCGGCATGGTCGATGCTGGTCGTGGTGGTGAAGTTGGGTTCGGTGTACATCAGGGGCGGCACCTTGGTGACGTCCGTGTGCCGGAAGCCGCCGATGTCGCCGAGCGCGCTGAGCAGCGGCGCTCCGGATGCCGGTGCGGCGAGGTCGTTGACGGCGGTCTCCTCCAGGCCCTCCACCATCGGGGCTACGGTGAACTTGCCGCCACTGTCCCACTGTTGAAGGTTTCTGGTGCCGTAGACGGTGGCCCCGGTGCCATACATCATCCGGTCCGAGTCGAAGGGGTCGATCTCCAGGGCCTCGGTCATCCAGCCCAGTTTCGGGGCCTGTTCGGGCGGTGCGGGGTTCGCGCCCCAGGACAGCCAGGGCACGGACGAGACGTCCATCGTGTAGCGGTTGGTGCGCTCGGGGTAGGCACCGTGGTTCCAGGCTCCGGTCCAGCTCCCGCCGCTGTCGGTGGAGCGGAAGATCTGGGTGTCGGGGAACCAGGAGCTGTAGCCGGTGACCATGACGGTGCCCGGACGCTGCCGGTCGACGGTGAGCCCGCTGTAGCCGTAGTAGGTGTCGGCGTCGGGGGCGGGGCTGATGTTCTTCCACTCGCCGGTGCGGGTGGCGTACCGCCACACCTGTCCCTTGGAGCCGTCGTAGGGGCCGCCCTTGTCGCTGTAGGCGAGGTAGAGGTAGCCGTTCTCCGCGTCGAGCACGCCCTTGTGGGCGAGGTATCCGGTGGGCTGGTCCGCGAGGCGGGACCAGGTGGCGCCCGCATCGGTCGACCGGTAGACGGCGTTCTCCTTGTCGGCGACGCCCACGTAGACGGTCTTGGTGGGTGAGCCGGACGTGCCCGTCGACTCGTCGAAGGTCACCCAGGCGATGCCCTGGTTGTCGGAGGCGTAGCCGGTCGAATCGCCCGGGTCCTGCTGGTAGTTGCCGGGGTTGGGGAACGCGGTCACCTTCGACCAGGCGGCTCCGGAGTCGGTGGAGCGCCACAGGCCATGGCCGCTGGGCGCCCCCAGGTAGAGCACACGGTTGTCGTGCGGGTCGACGGCGAGGCGTTCGCCCATGCCGCGGCCCGGCATGTTGCCGCCGAGCTTGAAGGGCAGGTCGGCCCTCTTCCACGTCTCGCCCCGGTCCGCCGAGCGCATGACGGCGCCCATACCGGGGTCCCAGTCGTTCGTGTACGTCCCGACGGCGGCGTACACCTTGTCCGGTTCGACGGTGTCCGAGGCGATGCTGACGACCCCGGTGTGACCCCAGTCGTCCCAGCCCACCGAGTCGAGCAGCGGCGTCCACGTCTGCGACGACTCCTGCCAGCGGTAGGCACCGCCGATATCGGTGCGCGCGTACGCGAGGTTCTTCTCGGCGCGGTTGAAGACGATGCCGGGGACGAAGCCGCCGCCGTCGATGCGGACGTTCTTCCAGGTGTACGCGGCCGTCGCCTTCTCCTTGGCGTCGTCGGCCCCGGAGGACGGGGCGGCCACCAGCAGCAGCCCCGGGATCAGACACAGGGCGCCGAGCAGTTTCCCGGTGCGTGTCCTGCGGGCGGTCACTGCGACCCCGGCCCCGGTTCGAGGAGCTCCGCGTACGCCCCCATGGCAAGGGCGATGTCGGCCTGCGCCCAGAAGCGGTGGTAGGTGAACTGCGGCGCCGCTCCCCCGGCGAGATAGGCCTCTACCTTCGGCCAGTCGGGGTCGTCGCGGTAGAAGGAGCGCAGGGAGGTGAAGTCGGATCCGGAGTTGATCGTGTCGCCGTTCGGCATGGTGCCGGTCCAGCCGCTGGGGACGTACACCCCGTCCTCGAACCTGTTGTAGTCGGCGCGGGTCTCGGGCACGGCGATGCCCCGTGCGTCCTGGTGGTGCTGCCACATGCCGTCCAGGAGCGCCTTGGCCGCGGTGGCTGCTTCGGTGTGACGGGTGGCGGCTGCGTAGTACGTGAGGGTCTTGGCGTAGGCGGCGGCCACTCCGACGTCGTTGGTGCGGTCGACGACGGAGACGTGAAGTCCCGTGTTGGAGCCCGGACTTGACGGGTTCCAGGTGTCGGGCCGACCGGACCACTTGAGGGTCGAGGGGAAGCTGTATGTGCCGTCGGCGGCGATCTTCGTCTCGGACAGGGCCCACTTCACCCACTTGTCCATGACGGTCTTCGCGGTCGGGTCGTCGGTCTCGTGGAGGTACTCGGCGACCCGCTCCATCGACCAGGCCTGGAAGCCGAACCACTGGTTGGACGGCGGGTCGTGGTAGACGGGCTTCTCGTCGTAGGCCATGCCGTAGAAGGTGGGCGTGCCGGCCGGGGGCTCGGCGTAGCGGCCCTGCCAACTGTTGGTGGCGCCGCCCGCGATGGCACCCTCGGCGGACTGCAGCCAGCGGTAGAACTCGATCTGCCGGGTCAGGCTCTTGGTCCAGTCGGCCTTGCCGGATGCCGACTTGGGGGCCAGCGGGGCGTAGGCGCTGAGGGCGAAGGCGGCCAAGGGGTTCTGGTAGCCGCCGTGGCTGTGGCTCGAGCCGATGCGCCAGGCCCAGCCCGCGGAGGTGTCGGTGGCGCCACCCCAGGCGTAGTACCAGGACAGCAGGTAGTGCGAGCTGTTCTTGCCGCTGCCCGGTGCGCAGCCGGAGGGGTCGGTGCAGTCGCCGATGACCTTGAAGTACTTGTCGAACAGGGCGTAGCGCAGGTAGTCGCCCATCTTGGCCGCCTTGGCGACGGTGACGGCGACGTCGGCCTGCTTGCCCTGGGCGGAGGCCCAGACGTGGGCCCAGTAGGCGGCCTGGACGGCGCGGGCGTCGGCGTCGGGGGCGTTGGTGTACTTCCACTGCTTGGCGTAGGAGGCGTCGCCGGTGAACAGGTCGAGGTAACCGTTCGGGCCGCCGTGGGCGAACTCGTCGCGGGTGGGGTGCGGGACGGTCTCCCAGACCGACTCCTGGGAGCCGCGCTGGAAGGTGTTGATGTAGACCGGGCCCGCGCTGTCGCCGCCGTATCCGTAGACGTTGTCGACGTCCTGGAGCCAGTGCATGCCGTAGATGTCGTCGGTTCCGTACGCGCTCTTCAGCTCGGCGGCGATGGGGTCGGCGCCGGCCTGGATCGCGGGGTCGAGCCGGGCGGGGTACTGGGAGGGCTGGTCGTGTTCGGGGGCGTACGTGGCCGGTTTCGCCGCATTGTAGAAACCGTTCGTCGGCTGGTCGGCATGGCTCGGGATCATGAATTTCTCCATGGTTTCCCAGGACGCGTTGAAACGTGTCCAGTCGCCGCTGACCTTGCCGTACATGGCTTGCAGCCAGATCAGATAGCTGTATGCCTCGGATGTCGTCTCGTGCCCGTGGTCGGGCGCTTCGACAATGAGGGTTTCCACGGAGTGGTAGGGAATACCATCCGGCGAGAAATAGCCGTTCGCGGAATCGGTGATCTTCGCGTACAGATCGAGGAAACGCTGTTCGTACTCGGTGGCTGCGGGGGCGGCATGGGCGCCCTGAGCTGCGGGGTTGAGCGCCACGATGGCGGGGGCCAGCGCGGCTCCTGCACCCAGGGCGAGCAGGTTGCGGCGGCTGATTTCCGGTCTGGAGGGCGGACCGGGACGGGGAGAACGGGGGGAATGGGGAAATGCGGACATGCGGGGGTGTCTCCTGACGGCTCGATGGGGGGTGGGCTCCGCTCGGGGAGCGAAGGGAACCAGCGGGGGAACCAGTGGGAGCGCTCCCAAAATTAAGCCGGACGGTCTCGATGTCAAGAGCCGTCACAGGAAAGGGAGTTGTCGAATTAATTCGACAGCGTCGATCCGAAGAATCTGAGAAACTCGCCAACCTTTCTGTTCTGTGCGGCGACTTCCTGCTAGCTTCCACGGCACCAGTGGGAGCGATTCCGGTTCAATCCGAGGAGTCGCTCATGCCCCGTCCCCCGCGTCTGCCGCGCTCCCTTGCCGCGCTTGCGGGCGCCGTCCTCATCACCGCCGGACTCGCCATGCCCTCCGCCCTGCCGACGGCGGGCGCGGCGCCTGCCTCGGCGGCACCACCACCCGTACTGCACGCCGACGGCAACCGGCTCGTCGACACCGAAGGCACCGCGCACCGGCTGCTCGGCGTCAACCGCTCCGGCGGCGAGTACGCCTGCGTCCAGGGCTGGGGCTTCTTCGACGGGCCCGTCGACGACGCCTCCGTCAAGGCCATCGCGGACTGGAAGGCCAACACCGTACGCATCCCGCTCAACGAGGAGTGCTGGCTGGGCACCGACAACATCGACCCGCGCTGGGCGGGCGGGAACTACCGCGCGGCCATCGGCGATCTCGTCCGACGCGTCCAGGACCACGGCATGACGCCGATCGTCGAACTGCACTGGTCACACGGCCAGTACACCGGCAACTCGTCGGCCTGCTCGGACGTGCACGCCAGCTGCCAGAAGCCGATGCCGAACGCCCGGTACACCCCGGCGTTCTGGGCATCGGTCGCGAACACGTTCAAGGACGATACGGCCGTCGCCTTCGACCTCTTCAACGAGCCCTATCCGGACCGTGCGACGCCCACCACCGACCAGGCCTGGGCCTGCTGGCGCGACGGCGGCACCTGCCCCGGCATCGGCTACGAGGTCGCCGGCATGCAGGACCTCCTCGACGCGGTTCGCGGCACAGGCGCGAAGAATCTCGTGCTCGCGTCCGGCATCGCGTACGCGAACGATCTGAGCGGCTGGCTGAAGCACGCACCCACGGACCCGGCGGGCAATCTCGCCGCGGCCTGGCACGTCTACAACTTCAACTCCTGTGCCACCGCGAGCTGTTGGGACGCCACACTGGCGCCGGTCGCCGCGAAGGTGCCGCTCGTGGCGGGCGAGATCGGCGAGAACACCTGCTCCCACGGCTTCATCGACACCGTCATGAAGTGGCTCGACGAGCACCAGGCGTCCTACCTCGGCTGGACCTGGAACACCTGGAACTGCTCGTCGGGCCCCGCCCTGATCAGCTCCTACGACGGCACACCCACCCCGTTCGGCGTCGGGCTCCGCGACCATCTGCGCGCGCTCGACAGCTGACCCGCACCACCCACACCACCCACACTCGAAGGGAAGCCGACCATGAGCCGTACGCACACCCGGCACCGCAGATCCCGCACCCTCTTCCTGGCCGCGCTCGCCACCGTCCTCGCCACCACCGGCGGTACCGCGCTCGCCGTCGGCGACAGCGGAAGCGGCGCGACCCGGGCAGCCGCCGCCCGCGTCGACAATCCGTACGCGGGCGCCAAGCCCTATGTGAACCCCGAGTGGTCCGCGAAGGCCGAGGCCGAACCGGGCGGCAGTGCCATCGCCGACCAGCCCACCGGCGTCTGGCTCGACCGGATCGCCGCGATCGAGGGCGCGGGCTCCGCGATGGGCCTGCGCGACCACCTCGACGCCGCTCTCCAACAGGGCGCAGGCATCATCCAGTTGGTCATCTACAACCTGCCGGGCCGGGACTGTGCCGCCCTCGCGTCCAACGGGGAGCTCGGCCCCACCGAGATCGACCGCTACAAGAGCGAGTACATCGACCCGATCGCGACGATCCTCGCCGAATCCAAGTACGCGAACCTGCGCATCGTCACGACCGTCGAGATCGACTCGCTGCCCAACCTGGTCACGAACACCGGCGGCCGCCCCACCGCAACGCCCGAGTGCGACGTGATGAAGGCCAACGGCAACTACGTGAAGGGAGTCGGCTACGCCCTGAACAAGCTCGGCGCCGTGCCGAACGTCTACAACTACGTGGACGCGGGCCACCACGGGTGGATCGGCTGGGACGACAACTTCGCCGCCTCCGCCCAGGTCATGCACCAGGCGGCGACCTCCGAGGGCAGCACCGTCGACAAGGTGCACGGCTTCATCACCAACACGGCCAACTACAGCGCCCTGAAGGAGAACAACTTCAAGATCGGCGACACCGTCAACGGCCGTTCGGTCCGCGAGTCCACGTGGGTCGACTGGAACCGCTCCGTCGACGAGCTCTCCTTCGCCCAGTCGTTCCGCGACCAACTGGTCTCCACCGGCTTCAGGTCCGACATAGGCATGCTCATCGACACCTCACGCAACGGCTGGGGCGGCGCCGCCCGGCCCGCGGGCCCCGGCCCCACGACGGACGTCAACACCTATGTGGAGGGCGGTCGTTACGACCGGCGCATCCACATCGGCAACTGGTGCAACCAGTCGGGCGCGGGCCTCGGCGAACGGCCGAGGACCGCACCGGAGGCCGGCATCGACGCCTACGTGTGGATGAAGCCGCCGGGCGAGTCCGACGGGTCGAGCAAGGAGATCCCGAACGACGAGGGCAAGGGCTTCGACCGCATGTGTGACCCGACCTACCAGGGCAATCCGCGCAACGGCCACAACCCGTCCGGCGCGCTCCCCGACGCGCCGATCTCCGGGAAGTGGTTCTCGGCGCAGTTCAAGGAGCTCCTGAAGAACGCATATCCCTCGCTGTAAGCGCGACGCGGGAGGTCCGGGGCTCCGTCTGCGGGCGCATTGTGGCTGGCTGCGCCACGCGGCAGAGCCGCACATGTCAGCCCCCCCGCGCCCCTTCGGGGCCCGGACCTCCCCCATTCCCAGGAGACCCAAGTGAGCCGCACCCCCACCGCCCTCCGGCGCAGAGCCCTCGTCGCTCTGCCCGCCGCCGCTCTGCTCGCCCTCATCCCGAGCAGCGCCACCGCCTACCCCAACCCCGGCCATGTCACCGGCGACATCGTCGTGCACGACCCGACCATGGTCCGCACCTCATCGGGCACGTACCTGCTCTACTCGACCGGCGACGGCCTGCAACTGCGTACCTCCACTGACCGGATCGCCTTCAGTCGGAGTGGCTCCGCGTTCCCCACCCGTCCTGGCTGGTGGAACAACTACAACTCCACCGGAGACGTCTGGGCGCCCGACATCTCGCACCACGGCGGCAAGTACCTGATGTACTACTCCGTCTCGTCGTTCGGCTCGAACAAGTCGGCCATCGGCCTCGCGGCCTCCACCACGGGTGAGCCGGGCTCGTGGACGGACTACGGCCCTGTCCACACCTCCACCACCTCCAGTGACTACAACGCCATCGACCCGAACCTCTTCGTGGACGACGACGGCAAGTGGTGGCTGTCCTTCGGCTCCTGGTGGACCGGGATCAAGATGATCCGGATCGACCCCTCGACCGGCAAGCAGTACGCGGGCGACACGGCCCGCCGCTCGCTCGCCTCGCGCCCCACGGGCACCAAAGCCGTCGAAGCGCCCTACATCGTCAAACGGGGCGGCTACTACTACCTCTTCGCCTCGTACGACACGTGCTGCGCGGGCACAAGCTCCACGTACAAGATCAAGGTGGGCCGCTCCACCAGCGTCACCGGGCCGTACGTCGACAAGAACGGCGTCGCCATGATGAACAACGGCGGCACCCCGGTCCAAGAGAGCCACGGCCGCTACATCGGCCCCGGCGGTCAGTCGGTCATGAAGGACACCGACGGCGACCTGCTCGTCTACCACTACTACGACGGCCAGGACAACGGCACCCCGAAGCTCGGCGTCAACCTCCTGAACTGGAGCTCCGGATGGCCCGTCGCCCACTGACCCTCTTCTTCCCGTGATGCCCCGTGAGACGTGCGGGTGCGGCGGCAACGTCCGCCGTGCCCGCGGCGACAGACAAGGGGGCGGGATCGACCCACCCCCCGAATGACCGGAGGACAACTCATGCACGCAGCGCGCGGGACGAGCGCGAGGGCCAGGCGGATCGGCGTGGCCGCGGTGGCCGGGGCCGCGATCGCCGGGGCGGTCGCCTGGAGCGGGAACGCCGCCGAGACGTCCGGGTCCGGCGACGGCGGCGTCACGACGCCGAAGCCCGCGGCGGCAGCCGCGGGCCAGGCGGTCGGCTTCGGCGCCGGCACCACGGGCGGCGGCAACGCGACCGCCACCACGGTGAAGACGCTCGCGGCGTTCAGGGCCGCCGTCGGCGGCAGCAGCGCCAAGGTGGTGAAGGTGGACGGACTGATCTCGCTGTCCGGTCAGGTCGACATCGGCTCCAACACCACCGTGCTCGGGGTCGGTTCGGCCTCCGGGTTCACCGGCGGCGGTCTTCGCATCAAGGAGGCCACCAACGTCGTCGTACAGAACCTCGACATCAGCAAGCCCGTGGCGCCGGCCGACGGCATCACGGTCCAGGAGTCCACCAAGGTGTGGATCGACCACAACTCCTTCTCCGCGGACCGCGAGCACGACAAGGACCACTACGACGGACTGCTCGACATCACGCACGCCTCCGACGACGTCACCGTCTCCTGGAACACCTTCAAGGACCACTTCAAGGGCTCCCTCGTGGGGCACAGCGACAACAACGGCGACGAGGACACCGGCCACCTCAAGGTCACCTACCACCACAACCACTTCAGCAACGTCTACTCGCGCATCCCCAGCCTGCGCTTCGGCACCGGGCACTTCTTCGACAACTACGTCCAGGGCGCGGACACCGGGGCGCACTCCCGGATGGGCGCGCGGATGCTGGTCGAGAACAACGTGTTCCGTGACACGAAGATCGCCATCACGACCAGTCGCAGCAGCGACGAGGACGGGTTCGCGGTGGCGCGCGGCAACGACCTCGGAGGCGCCGCCACCGAGATCTCCCAGGAGGGCGACTTCACGAAGCCTCCGTACGCCTACACGGCCGAGCCCGCCTCGTCCGTCGTGGGATCGGTGACGGCAGGGGCGGGCGCGGGCAAGCTCTAGCCCAGCCTCCAGCCTCTAGCTCAGGCGGATCACATTCCATGACAGCGGCTCCAGGACGGCGCGCAACGTGCCGTCCTGGAGTGCTGTCCCGGTGACGCCGTGCGGGGTGACGCGCTCCTGCTCCGCGAGGGTGTTGCGGGCCTCCGGGTCCGCGTCGGCGAGCGCACTGTGCTCGATGACGCCCGTCAACTCCATTCCCTGGAGCGCCACTTCGAGCGGCAGTGGTTCGCTCTGGCTGCGGTTGACCGCGAAGACGGTGACCGTTCCGTCTTCGGCGCGGACAGCCGTCGCGTGCAGCAGGGGCACCTCGCCGTACTTCGCCGTCTCGTGCGTGGGTGAGTCCGCGCGTACGTCGAGGACCTGGCCCCTGCCGTGCCGCGAGGCCTGGGCGAACGGGAAGAAGGTGGTCTGGCGCCAGGCAGGGCCGCCCGGCTCGGTCAGGATCGGCGCGATGACGTTGACCAGCTGGGCCAGGCACGCGACCGCCACCCGGTCGGCGTGGCGCAGGAGGGCGATCAGGAGCGAGCCCACGACGACGGCGTCGGTGACGGTGTAGTTGTCCTCCAGGAGGCGTGGCGCCTCGGGCCAGTCGCGCAGGCTCTCCTCGATCTCGGGGTGCGGCCGGGACTGGTACCAGACGTTCCATTCGTCGAAGGACAGGCCGATCTTCTTCTTCGACTTCAGGCGGGCGCCCACGTGGTCGCAGGTGGCGACCACGTTCTCGATGAAGGACTCCATGTCGACGGCGGAGGCGAGGAACGAGTCCCGGTCGCCGTCAATCTCCTCGTAGTAGGCGTGCAGGGAGATGTGGTCGACGAGGTCGTAGGTCTCGGCGAGGACCGTGGCCTCCCAGGCGGCGAAGGTCGCCATGGACTGGCCGGAGCTGCCGCAGGCGACCAGCTCGACGTCCGGGTCGGCCTGGCGCATCGCGCGTGCGGTCTCGGCGGCCAGGCGCCCGTACTCCTCGGCGGTCTTGTGGCCGGTCTGCCAGGGCCCGTCCATCTCGTTGCCCAGGCACCACAGGCGGATGCCGAAGGGGTTCTTGTCGCCGTGCGCGGCACGCAGGTCGGAAAGGGCGGTGTCGGCGGGGTGGTTGGCGTACTCCTGGAGTTCGAGGGCCTCTTCGACGCCGCGCGTGCCGAGGTTCACCGCCATCATCGGTTCGGCCTGCGGCCCGATCTTGCGCAGGAAGGCGATGTACTCGGAGAGCCCGAAGCGGTTGGTCTCCGTGGAGTGCCAGGCAAGGTCGAGGCGGCGCGGCCGGTCTTCGGCGGGGCCGACGGAGTCCTCCCACTTGTACCCCGAGACGAAGTTCCCGCCGGGGTAGCGCACGGCCGTCACGCCGAGCTCGCGGATCAGTCCGAGCACGTCCGTGCGCAGTCCCGCGTCGTCGGCCGAGGGGTGGCCCGGTTCGTGGATGCCGGTGTAGACGCAGCGGCCGAGGTGCTCGACGAAGGAGCCGAAGAGCCGTGGGTCGACGTCGCCCACGGCGAAGGCGGGGTCGAGGGTGAAGCGGGCGGTGTGGGTCATGATCCCCTCAACTTGGTTCGATATACCGGACGTTGAACGATTTCCCGGACAGACCGTAAGACGGGCGCCGCCAGGGGTCAATGGGTCGTCACGACCCTTCGTCCGGCAGCCGCATCAGGCGCCGGATGGTGCGGTGGTAGATCTGGTCGAAGTCGCGATCGGCGCACTCGGCGCCCTGCGTCGGGCAGGCATCGACGTACCGGGCGAGATCTCCGTCGCCGGCATCAACGACCTCAGCGTCGCCCGGCACGTCGGCCTGACCTCGGTGAGCCTCCCGCTGTACGAGATGGGATCCATGGCCGCCCGGCACATCATCGAGTCCGCGCCGGGATCGGACGCCGACGGCGGCGCGACCACCACGCTCAGCCATCGTCTCGTACCCCGCGAGACCACCGCCCGGCGCACGCAAGAGCCGTAAGAGCCGGGCGGTGAGAGTCGGCTACTGTCCGGCCAGGCCCGTATGCGCCACGCCACTGACGATCTGGCGCTGGAAGAAGACGAAGACGATGACCAGGGGCAGGCCCGCCATCAAACCGCCCGCCATGAGCTGGGCCCACTGGATGCCGTAGGAGTTCATGACGGTCGCGATGCCGTTCGGCATCGTCATCAGGTCGGGGTTGTTGGTCACCATGTAGGGCCACAGAAAGTTGTTCCAGGACGCGATGAACGTGAAGATCCCGACGGCGGCGAGCGAGGGGCGGGACAGCGGCAGGACGATGGTGAAGAAGACCCGCCAGCGTCCCGCACCGTCGATGTACGCGGCTTCCTCCAGCTCGTGCGGGATCGACTGGAAGAACTTGTAGAGGATGTAGACCATCGCGGCGGGCGCGCACTGCGGCAGGATCATCCCCCAGTAGGTGTCGACCATCCCCATGGACTGGACGGTCGTGAAGAGCGGGACGCCGAGCACGGCGGGCGACACCATGAGGCCCGCCATCACCAGGCCGAGCAGCGCGTTCTTGCCCCGGAACTCGGTGCGCGCGAAGCCGTATCCGGCGAGCGCGCTGACGAACACCACGATGGAGGTGACGCAGACCGAGACGATGAGGGAGTTCACGAACCAGTTGGTGATGTTGCCGGTCTCGAAGAGCGCCTTCCACGCCTGGCCGGTCCACTCCTCGGGCACCCAGTGAGTGGGCACCTCGACGGCCTCGGTCTCCGACTTCAGGGAGGTGAACAGGGCCCACAGCAGCGGCGTCATCCACAGCGCGGAGACCGCGGTGCCGAGCGTGGTGAGCACGATCTGGCCCGCGGTCCACTTCTTCTTGCGGCTGTTCTTCCGAACGTCGACGGCCGTGCTCATCGCACGCCCTCCTCACGCTTGCGCAGGAGCCACATCCGGCCGAGGGCGACGGCCGCGATGAGCACGAAGAAGATGATGGAGATCGCGGAGGCGTAGCCCACGCGGTAGGAGGTGAAGCCCTCTTCGAGGGTGTACTGGACGAAGGTGCGGGTGCTCTCCTCCGGGCCCGGCCCGAAGTCCTGCATCACCACGGCCTGGTCGAAGACCTGGAGCGAGGCGAGGATCTGCAGCGTGACCACGAGGCCGGTGATGTTGCGCAGCATCGGCAGGGTGATGTGCACCATCCGCTGCCAGGCGTTCGCGCCGTCGAGCTCGGCGGCCTCGTACAGATGCCGCGGAATGTTCTGCAGGGCCGCGAGGAAGAGCAGGAAGCTGAAGCCGACCGTCCACCACAGGGTGGTGATCACGACGGCGAGCAGGGCGGTGGACTTCTGCGTCAGCCAGGGCGTGTCGAGGCCGAAGACGTGGTTGATCATTCCGGTGGCCGGGTTGAACAGCCATTGCCACAGGTTTCCGGCGACGGTCGACGGCAGCAGGAAGGGGGCGAAGAAGCACAGCCGCCACAGCCACTTGGCGCGCTCGATGTGGTGGGCGAGCATCGCGAGCAGGAACGCGAGGACGACGATGCAGGGCACCACGAGCAGGGTGAAGTAGGCGCTGTGGCCGAGGGAGTCCCACAGGAGCGGACTGTCGAGGGCCTCGCGGTAGTTGTCGAGGCCCACGAAGCGTTCGCCGGTGCCGGAGATGTTGGCGTCGGTGAAGCTCAGCCACAGGCCGCGGCCGATCGGGAACAGCACGAACAGGGCGAAGAGCGTCAGGAACGGCGCGACGAACCAGCCGCCGTGCTGCAGGCGACGGGTCAGCCGGTCCCGGAGCGAATCGGCGTCCGCGACGGGCTCGGTCCGTACGGCGGCCGGTGCGACCGTGGTGTCGACGGCGCTCACGCGGCGGATCCTCCCTCGGTCGCTGCTCTGCCTTCCATCGGGTTCTTCATGGCGACCAGCTTTTCGAGTACGTCCTTCATGCGGCGGGCCGTGGCATCGGGTCTGGCGGAGCCCACGTTGGAGGACGCGATGACGGGGCCGATGCGCTGGGCGAGGAGCCCGGTGGATCCCGCGAACCAGGCGGGCGGCTCTACCGCCATGTGGTCCATCGCCGAGACGTACTCGGACTGCGGATCGAGTGCCAGGTACTTCTTGTCGTCGAGCGTCGGCAGGTAGGCGGGGATGTGGCCGCCGCGCGCCCAGGCCGTGGCGTTCTTGACGACGTACGCGGCCAGTTGGTGCGCGCCCTCGTTGGTGGCGCCGCCGCGCTGCGACTGGTGGGGCAGGACGAAACAGTGCGACTCGGTGTGGGTGGCGGGTTTGCCGAAGACGGGCGGCAGCGGGGTCGCGCCGTACTCGAGCTTCGCGCCGCTGAAGACGGGCACCGACCAGTTGCCCTCCCAGGTGAAGGCGGAGCCGTTGACGAAGGACTCGGCGTCGGCGATGCCGATGGCGGTGGAGTAGCCGTCGGTCAGGTGCCGGCGCAGGAACTCCAGGACCTGGGTGGCCTTGTCGGTGTCGAGGGTGACGTCACGGCCGTCGGCGCTGAGGCAGGTGCCGCCGAGCTGGGTGTAGAAGGAGAGGAAGAACCACCAGGAGAAGTTGGGTTCGTCGGCCTTGATGCCGATGGTGTGGACGTCCCCCTTGACGGCCTTCTTGGCGGCCTTGAGCGCCTTGAACCAGTCCTCGGGCGAGGTGACCTCGGCCAGCTCACCGCCCGCGTCGAGCAGTCCCGCCTTCTCGCACACGTCACGGCGGTAGAAGCAGAGCTGGGCGTGGATGTCGAGGGGCAGACCGTAGAGCTTGCCGTCGACCACGGCGCGCTTCCACAGCAGCGGGTCGAAGTCCGCCTCGCCGACGCCGTACTTGGCGAGCAGCCGCACGTCCCAGGGGTCGAGCAGTTGTCCCGGGGCGAAGCCGGGGATCCGTCCGAGGTGCATCACGGCGAGGTCGGGGGCGCGGTTCCCGGAGGCGGCCATGGCCAGCTTGGTGTAGTACGGATTGCCCCACTGGAGGGTGGAGTCCTTCACGTCGACGCGGGGGTGCGCGGCGCGGAAGGCGTCGAGCATCGCGATCATGTTGGCGCCGTCGCCACCGGAGAACAGGTTCCAGTAGCGGACCCGTACATCCGCGTCCGACGCGATCGCGGAGGCGCTGCGGTTCGCGGAGGCCAGTGCGAAGCTGCCCGCGACGGCGAGCGCTCCGATGGAGCCGAGCACGCCTCGTCGGCTCGGGAGGGGTGGTGACATTGCGGCTCACTTCTGTTCGATATTTCGAATGCTGCTCGCAACTTCGAACGGGACCGTAAGGTCGAACGCAGGGCGCGTCAACGGTTCGGACAGAGCCGGACGTGAAGTCCCGGTAATTTCCAGCAAGTTGTTCGACATCACGAACCCCGAGGCGCTCCTCGGCCACTTCCTGCGCAATGCGTTGACGTGTAGCCCCCGGCTACCTAAGTTGCCGTTCGACCTACTGATCGACGTTCGAAATACCGCACAGAGACTGGGGTTACGCATGGCACGCAGACGCTGGAGAATCGGGCTCACCCTGGGAGCCCTGCTCGCCGGAACGCTCGCCGCGGGACCCACCGCCGCGGCCGAACCCACCGATTACACCATCGACGTCGATACGACCCGCACCGGCGCGAAGATCGACGACTCGATGTACGGCGTCTTCTACGAGGACATCAACCGCGCGGCCGACGGCGGCCTCTACGCCGAACTCGTCCAGAACCGCTCCTTCGAGTACTCCACCGCGGACAACGCCTCCTACAAGCCGCTGACCTCGTGGGACACCTCCGGTTCGGCCGAGGTCGTGAACGATGCCGACCGCCTGGGCGACCGCAACCGCAACTACCTCTCCCTGGACGGCGGTTCCTCCGTCACCAACTCCGGCTACAACACCGGCATCGCGGTCACCCAGGGCAAGCGGTACGACTTCTCGGTCTGGGCCCGCACGAGCGGGGCCGAGCGCGCGCCGCTGACCCTCACTCTGCGCGATGCCTCCGGCGACCTCGCCGCGGCCCGCCGCGTCACCGCGCGCGGCGGCTGGGCGAAGTACAAGGCCTCGTTCACCGCTGCCCGCACCTCCGCCACCGGCCGGCTCACGGTCGCATCGGGCGCGCCCGTCGCCCTGGACGAGATCTCCCTCTTTCCCCACGACACCTACAAGGGCCGAGCGAACGGCCTGCGCAAGGACCTCGCCCAGAAGATCGCCGACCTGAAGCCCGGCTTCCTGCGCTTCCCCGGCGGCTGCCTGGTCAACACCGGCTCCCACGAGGCGTACGACGAGCAGTCCGGCTGGCAGCGCAAGCGCTCCTACCAGTGGAAGGACACCATCGGTCCGGTCGAGCAGCGCGCCACCAACGCCAACTTCTGGGGCTACAACCAGAGTTATGGACTGGGCTACTACGAGTACTTCCAGTTCGCCGAGGACACCGGCGCCATGCCGCTGCCCGTCGTGCCCGCCCTGGTGACCGGCTGCGGCCAGAACAAGGCCACCGACGACCCGGCGCTCCTGAAGCGGCACATCCAGGACACCCTGGACCTCATCGAGTTCGCCAACGGCCCGGTGACGAGCGAGTGGGGCAAGAAGCGCGCGGCGATGGGCCACCCCAAGCCGTTCCGCCTCACCCACCTGGAGGTCGGCAACGAAGAGAACCTCCCGGAAGAGTTCTTCGCCCGTTTCAAGGAGTTCCGCTCGGCCATCGAGGCGAAGTACCCGGACATCACCGTCATCTCCAACTCCGGTCCCGACGACAGCGGTTCGACCTTCGACAAGGCCTGGCAGCTCAACCGTGACGCGGACGTCGCCATGGTCGACGAGCACTACTACAACAGCCCGCAGTGGTTCCTGGAGAACAACGACCGCTACGACTCCTACGACCGCATGGGCCCGAAGGTCTTCCTCGGCGAGTACGCGTCCCAGGGCAACACGTTCGCCAACGCCCTGTCGGAAGCGGCCTTCATGACTGGCCTTGAACGCAACGCCGATGTCGTCAAGCTCGCCTCGTACGCCCCGCTGCTCGCCAACGAGGACTACGTGCAGTGGAAGCCGAACATGATCTGGTACGACAACGACCAGTCGTGGGGCTCGGCCAACTACGAGACGCAGAAACTCTTCATGCGCAACGTCGGCGACGAGGTCGTGCCGTCCACCGCATCCGGCACCCCCGCCACATCCGGCCCCATCACCGGCGCCGTCGGCCTGTCCACCTGGGCGACCAGCGCCGCGTACGACGACGTGACGGTGACCGGCGAGGACGGCAGGACGCTCCTGACCGACGACTTCTCCGGCAGTGACGGCCAGTGGAGCAAGGCGGCGGACAAGGGCACCTGGGCCGTCCAGGACGGTGCGTACGTCCAGTCCGACGAGGCGGCCGAGAACCCCCTGGTCACGGCGGGCGACAAGGGCTGGCAGAACTACGACCTGAAGGTGAAGGCCACCAAGAAGTCCGGCAAGGAGGGCTTCATGGTCGCCTTCGGGGTCAAGGACACCGGCAACCACTACTGGTGGAACCTGGGCGGCTGGAACAACAGCCGGTCGGCCGTCGAGAAGACCGTCGACGGCGCGAAGCAGACCATGATCGAGGACACGACGACCATCGAGCCGGGCCGCAGCTACGACTTGCGCGTGGAGGTGCGCGGCCGCCAGGTGACACTCTTCCTCGACGGCAAGAAGTGGGGCTCCTTCACCGACGACAAGCTCGCCGAGCCGTTCCGCCAGGTCGTCACCCGGGACAAGGCCACCGGCGACCTCATCGTCAAGGTCGTCAACGCTCAGGGCTCCGATGCGCGTACCAAGGTGAGTCTCGGCGAGGGCGCGGAGGTGGGGCGGACCGCGAAGGTGACGACGCTCACCGCCGACCCCAGCGCGGAGAACACGAAGGACGCGACACCGGTCAAACCTGTGACATCGACCTTCTCAGGGGTGTCCGAGACCTTCTCGTACACCTTCCCCGCACACTCGATCACGTTCATGAGGATGGGTAAAATGGCTGGTCAAAAGGGTTAAGAGGGGCTCATTGGGGGGTTCGGTTGGCGGGTGGGGACCCGGCAATGACAGGATGAGGACCATGACAATCAAGGCTTATTTCGACATCACCATCGACGGCAAGCCGGAAGGCCGCATCACCTTCAACCTCTTCGACGACGTCGTCCCGAAGACGGTCGAGAACTTCCGCGCGCTCGCCACCGGCGAGAAGGGCTTCGGCTACGCCGGCTCGAAGTTCCACCGCGTCATCCCGGACTTCATGCTCCAGGGCGGCGACTTCACCGCCGGCAACGGCACCGGTGGCAAGAGCATCTACGGCGCGAAGTTCCCCGACGAGAACTTCCAGCTCAAGCACACCAAGCCGGGTCTGCTCTCGATGGCCAACGCGGGCCCCGACTCGAACGGCTCGCAGTTCTTCATCACCACGGTCGTGACGAGCTGGCTCGACGGCAAGCACGTCGTGTTCGGTGAGGTCGCGGACGAGGAGAGCCTGGCTCTCGTCAAGAAGATCGAGAGCTTCGGCTCGCAGTCCGGTGCCACCAAGGCCGAGGTCGCCATCTCCGCCTCCGGCACCCTCTAGCACCTGGCACGAGCCCCCGCCGCAACCGGGCGGGGGCTCACCCATGTGCGGACTCAGGCGAGGCCGGTCACGTACCGCAGGCCGCCCTCGACGTGGGCACGGAAGGCCGGGTCCGCATAGGCCTCGTCGGCGTGGCCGAGCGCCGTGTAGAACATCGGGCCGCCCTCGTGCTCGTGGCACCACACCAAGGGGTGGTCACCGCCCATGCCGCCCCCTTCGTACGAGGACTCGTCGGCGGACGCCAGGACCCGCACGGCGCCACGCGGAGAGGCCCGGAAGTCGTACCACTCGTCGGTGAACTCCCAGGTGGCGGCGAGGTGTTCGGTGGCGGGGTGCGCGTGGTCCTCGACGGTCAGACGGCCGGGCTGGTAGGCGGGGTGGTGGGCGAAGCGCGCACCGAGGAGCTCTCCGTAGTACGGCCAGTCGTACTCGGTGCAGGCCGCGGCGTGCACGCCCATGAAGCCGCCGCCTGCCGACCGGTGTGCGCGCAGTGCCGCACGCCCGGCAGGGGTGAGGACGTCGCCGCTGGTCGAGAGGAAGACGATCGCCGCGTAGCCGGACAGGTCCTGCTCGAAGGCGGCGGCATCCTCGGTCGCGTCGGCGGAGCAGCCGCGGCCTGCGGCGAGCTCGCGCAGGGCGGCGACTCCGGTGGGGATCGACGCGTGGCGGTAGGCGGTCGTTCGGCTGTAGATCAGCAGACGGGGACTACTCATGGCCCGATCGTAGGTTCCCGATGCGGTCGACCTCTCCCCCCGCGCGGGCGGGCCACGGTAGCGTCTGCGGCGCCAGCAGATTGCCGAACGATGTTCCAGATACCGAACGCACATGGCACTGAGGAAGGGCACGCATGCCCAATATCACGCCCCCGCCCTTACCTCTGGGACCGATCCGCCTCCGTACGACCAGGCACACCGCCCTGCGCCCCGCCGCCACCGCGCGCATCATCGGCGGCTTCTGGGCCACCCGGCGACGGACCAACGCATCGGTGAGCGTTCCGCAGGGGCCCGAGCGCCTCGAACAGGCCGGGAACCTCGCCAACTTCCGTGCGGCAGCGGGTGATTCGGGGCCTGGGTCGGGTTCGGGTCCTGGGTCGAAGTCGGGATCCTTCACCGGGGATTTCCCGTTCCAGGACTCCGACGTGCACAAGTGGCTCGAGGCCGCCTCGTGGCAGCTGGGGGCCGACGGCGCCGACCGTCCCGGCGAGCGCGGACTCGCCGCGGACGTGGAGCGGCTGGTGTCGCTCGTCGCCGCCGCCCAGGACCCCGACGGCTACCTCCAGACGTACTACCAGGTCGCCCACCCCGAACGGCGCTGGAGCGAGCTCGACTGGGGCCATGAGCTGTACTGCGCTGGGCACCTGATCCAGGCAGCCGTCGCGCATCACCGGGCCACGGGCCGCCCTGAACTCCTGGACGTGGCGGTGCGGTTCGCCACGCACATCGACTCCGTCTTCGGCGTGGACAAGAAGATCGACGGGATCTGCGGGCACCCGGGGATCGAGACCGCCCTGGTGGAGCTGTACCGCGAGACCGGTGCGCGGCGCTTCCTCGATCTCGCCGGCCACTTCACCGACCGACGCGGCCACGGGCTCCTCGCGGCGGGCGCCGAGCGCGACCAGGCTCGCGATCCGGGCCCGGCGTACTGGCAGGACCACCTCCCCGTACGTGAGGCGCCGACCGTCACGGGGCACGCCGTGCGGCAGCTGTACCTTCTGGCGGGGGCCACCGACCTGGCCACGGAGACCGGTGACGCGACGCTGCGCGCGGCCCTGGAACGGCTCTGGCGCGCCATGACCGCCACCAAGACCTATCTCACCGGCGGCGTCGGCGCGCGCCACGAGGGCGAGGCGTTCGGTGCCCCCTTCGAGCTGCCGCCCGACCGGGCGTACGCGGAGACCTGCGCGGCCATCGCCTCCGTGCAGTGGTCCTGGCGGATGGCGCTCCTCACCGGCGAGACCCGCTACTCCGATCTCGTCGAGCGCACCCTCTACAACGGCTTCCTGTCCGGCGTCGCCCTGGACGGCGACCGCTGGCTGTACGTCAACCCACTCCAGGTGCGCGACGACCACGAGGACAGCCCCGGCGACCGTTCGGCCCGCCGCACGCACTGGTTCCGCTGCGCCTGCTGCCCGCCGAACGTGATGCGCCTGCTGGCCTCGCTCCCCCACTACGTGGCGAGCGGTGACGCGGAGGGACTGCAGCTGCATCAGTACGCGACGGGTTCGTACGCGACGGACGGGGGCGGAGGCGGGGCGGTCACGGTGGAGACGGACTACCCCTGGAAGGGCCGCGTCACGGTCACCGTCGACGCCGCGCCGAAGGACCGCGACTGGACACTCTCGCTGCGCATCCCCTCCTGGTGCGCCGAGTTCACGGTGGCCGCACCGGACCGCCAGGACCGGGCCGGCGACCGCACCGACGCGGACCGGGGCTGGCTGCGGATACGCCGCCGGTGGCGCCCCGGCGAGCGCGTCGTCCTGGACCTCGCGCTGGACGTGCGGCTCACGGAGCCGGACCCACGGGTGGACGCGGTGCGCGGCTGCGTGGCCGTCGAGCGCGGGCCGCTCGTGTACTGCCTGGAGAGCGTGGACCAGGAGGCGGGCCTGCGCCTGGACGAGGTGACCCTGGCGACGTGCGCACGCACCGCCACCGAGCACCGGCCGGAACTCCTGGGCGGCGTCACGGTGGTCACCACCACCGGCCGATGCCGTTCGGACGGGGCTCCGATCCCGCTGACGGCGGTGCCGTACTACGCGTGGGCGAACCGGGAGGACGGGGCCATGCGGGTCTGGATTCCGAGGGCCTGACGGGCGGTATCTGACGGGCGGTATCAGACCGGCGGTGGCTGACCGGCACCAACCGGGTTGGGTGCGGGAGATGCGGGAGATGAACGACAGCTGTCCCCCATCTCACCCGCCCCACCCTCACCGCCGGTTGAGCGCACCTTGGCCCACGTACGTATGTACGGGGGACACCACCTTCACCACCCGGAGTCCTCCATGGCAGACGCGGGCAACGTCACCGCCCTCTTCCGCGCGTCCACCGCGCACAGCCCCTCGTACTCCGCGCTGAACAGGGCGGCGGCGGACGGCGGACGGCCGCTCGTCGACTTCTGCGTCCCGTGCAATCCCTACTTCCCGACCCCCGAGATGTACGAGGAGCTCGGCGGACGGCTGCGGGACATCCTCACCTACTACCCGAGCGGCGCGGACACCATCGCGGCCGAGCTGAGTGCCGTGCTCGGACTCAACCCGCAGACCGTCGTGATGGGCAACGGCTCGACCGAACTCATCACCTGGATCGACCACTTGCTGGTGCGTGACGCGCTGGCCGTGCCCGTGCCGACATTCGGTCGGTGGACCGATCAGTCGATGGAGACCGGCAAACGGGTGGACATGTTCCTGCTGCCGGAGGCCGACGGCTTCGTGCTCGACCCGACGGTCTACGTCGACTTCGTCCGCGCACGCGGCTCGCGCACGGCGGTCATCTGCAACCCCAACAATCCGGACGGAGGCATGCTTCCGCGCCGCTCCGTGCTCGCGCTGCTCGACGCCCTGCAGGACCTCGACCTGGTCGTGGTCGACGAGTCATTCCTCGAATTCGCCGACAGCGGACCGGAGTCGAGCGTCACCGACGAGGCGGTCCTGCGGCCCAATGTCATCGTCCTGCGCAGCCTCGGCAAGAACTTCGGGCTGCACGGCGTGCGCTTCGGCTATCTGGTCGCCAATCCCGGCCTGGCCGGACGGGTGCGTGCCGCGCTGCCGAAGTGGAACCTCAACTCCTTCGCGGAGACCGTGGTGTTCATGCTGAAGCAGCATCGCCACGCCTATGACCTGAGTCTGCGTCAGGTACGTCGCGACCGCCAGGAGATGATCTGGCACCTCGGTCGCCTCCCCGGACTCACCAGCTATCCCTCGCAGGGCAACTTCGTGTACGTACGACTGCCCGACGGCGTCGATGGCGCGGTCCTGCGGGACCGCCTCCTGACGGAGCACGGCATCCTGGTCCGCGAGTGCGGCAACAAGATCGGCAGCTCCAGCCGCTTCCTGCGCCTGGTCGTGCGCCCGCCGGTCGACGTGGAACACCTGGTGAGCGGCCTCGGCCAGGCACTGTACGCGGCCGGGGACGCCGCGCTCCTGCCGGCCTCCTACGGCACGGGGAACGCCGCGGTGGATCGTCTGGTGATGCGGGCCTGAGTCATCGGTGCGGAGCCGTGAACCGGAGCCGTAAAATCGTGCGCATGAACGCACCCGGGGGGACCCGCACATGACCGATGCCCACGCCTTGGCCACCGGCCGGGACGGTGCCGTGACCAACTGGGCCGGGAACATCACCTTCTCGTCCCGTGAGCTGCACCGGCCCGCGTCGCGGGCCGCCCTGCGGGCCCTCGTCGCGGGCAGTCGCCAGGTGCGGGTGCTCGGCAGCGGCCACTCGTTCAACCGGATCGCCGACGTGGACGGCGACGGCCCCGGCACGACTCTCCTCTCCCTCTGTGCCCTCGAGCCCGCCATCGACGTGGACACCACGGCGCGCACCGTGCGGGTGGCGGGTGGCGTGCGGTACGCCGAACTCGCCCGGCACGTCGCCTCGTACGGGCTCGCCCTGCCCAACATGGCGTCGCTGCCCCACATTTCGGTGGCCGGTTCGGTAGCCACCGGGACGCACGGCTCGGGCAACGGCAACCAGTCCCTCGCGGAGGTCGTACGCGCGGTGGACCTGGTGACCGCCGACGGAGAGACGCGCGTTCTGAGCCGTGGCGACGACGGATTCGACGGCTCCGTGGTCTCGCTCGGCGCGCTCGGCGTGGTCGAGGCCCTTACCCTCGACCTGGTGCCGGACTTCACGGTGAGCCAGCACGTGTTTGGTGAACTCCCCCTGGCCGCACTGGACTTCGACGCGGTGACGTCGTCGGCGTACAGCGTGAGTCTGTTCACGGACTGGCGCGGGTCGCGCTTCAACCAGGGGTGGCTCAAGCAGCGTGGAGAGGCCGCCGTCGACTTCCCCTGGGCTGCGCCCGTGAGCGAGGCCCGGCATCCGGTGCCGGGCATGCCTGCCGTCAACTGCACGCAGCAGCTGGGTGTTCCCGGGCCCTGGCATGAGCGACTGCCCCACTTCCGGGCCGAGTTCACGCCGAGCAGCGGGGCCGAGCTCCAGTCGGAGTATTTGCTCCCGCGCGAGCACGCCATCGCCGCGCTGCACGCGCTGGACGCGATCAGGGGTGACGTGGCGCCCGTCCTCCAGGTGTGCGAGGTGCGCACGGTCGCGGCAGACACGCAGTGGCTCAGCCCCGCCCACGGCCGGGACACCGTCGCGTTCCACTTCACATGGGTGCCGGATGCGACGGCCGTACTCCCGGTGGTCGCGCTCGTCGAGGAACGCCTGGCGCCGTTCGCGCCCCGGCCGCACTGGGGCAAGGTGTTCGGCGCCGCCCCCGCGGAGCTGGGGGCCCGCTATCCCCACGCCGGGGACTTCGCGGCGCTTGCCCACCGCCTCGACCCGCAGGGCAAGTTCCGCAACGCCTTCGTGCGATCTTTCGTGTGTCCCTTCCTCCAGGATCGGTGACCGTCGTCTCCAGGCGGTGACCGGGGCGGCCCTTCCTCACATGACCGTGGCGTCGGCGACGGGGATGCCGAAGTCCGGGGTTCCGTCCGCCTTCCAGCCGATCTTCTGGACGCGGGTGTGGCGGTTCGGGTCGTTCAAGGGGTCGCCGACGATGTCCTTGTACTGGCGGGCGTGGTAGACGAGGACGTCGGTGCGGCCGTCCTCGGCGACGGTGAAGCAGTTGTGGCCAGGACCGTACTGCTTGGTCGTGTCGTTGCTGGTGAAGACGGGGGTCGGTGACTTGGCCCAGGACGCGGGGTCCATCAGGTCGCTGCGGCTGTCGGCGGTGAGCAGCCCCATGCAGTAGTTGGAGTCGGTGGCGGACGCCGAGTACGAGAGGAAGACGCGGCCGTTGCGCTGGATGACGGACGGCCCTTCGTTCACCTTGAAGCCGACGCACTCCCAGTCGTACTCGGGTGTGGTCAGGCGTATCTGAGGACCTGTCAGCGTCCAGGGGTTCGCCATGCGGGACAGGAAGACGGCGGTGTTGTTGTCCATGCCTGGCTCGTACTGCGCCCAGGCGAGGTAGCGGCGGCCGAATGGGGTCTCCCCTGCTCGAACGGAGTTGAGATCGTGGGGAAGAGTGAAGGTGGTCGCGTCGAGCGAGAACGTGTCCCAGGCCGTGGTGAGCCGCCCCTTCTCCACCCAACTCCCCTTGAGGGGATTGGCGTTGGCGTTCTCCAGGACCCAGATGCGGATCTTCCATACGTCGTCGGCCGGGGCCGCGGCGAAGTAGATGTACCACTTGCCGTTGATGTGGTGGAGTTCCGGCGCCCAGATGTGCGCGGCCATGTCACCACTGGTGTGCCGCCGCCAGATGACGGACTCGTCCGCCCGCGTCAGGCCCCGCAGGGTGCGGGAGCGGCGCAGGATGATGCGGTCGTAGCCGGGGGACGTCGCGGTGAAGTAGTAGTGGCCGTCGGTGTGGCGCTGGATGTGCGGGTCGGCACGCTGCTCGACGAGCGGGTTGCGGTAGGCGGCGGCTCGGGACACCGCGTGGGCCGGTGTCTGGGCGAGGACCGGCGTGGCAGCGAGGGCGCCGACTGCCAGGCTTCCTCGCAACAGGGCTCTGCGGCTGGGTACTTCGCTGTGGCTCATGGGACTCCCTGGTGGGCGGGTCGGGTCACGTGACGGACTTCTGCGCGGCGGTCGGGGTGTCGGGAAGCGGTACGGCCGAGGGTGCGGGCGGCGCGCTGAGCGCGCGTCGCAGCAGGGGGACGGCGAGCAGGCCGAGCACGGCGACGGCCAGCAGGAACAGCAGGCCGGTCAGGGCGCTGCCGGTGGAGTCGACGACCGCGGCGATGCCGAGCGGGCCGAAGCCGCCGCCGAGATTGCCGACCGCGTTGACGGCGGCGATGCCCGCTGCCGCCGCGGCGCCCGTCAGGAAGCGCGGGATCAGCGCCCAGAACGCGGGCTGCGCCGCGTATCCGCCCACGGCCGCCGCGCACAGGCCGAGCATCTGCACGACGGGTGAGCCGAAGAGCGCGGTGACGGTGAACCCCGCGACGGTCAGGGCGAGCATCGCCGCGGTCCACAGATAGGGGGTGTCGCGGCGCGCCACCAGGCGGGGTACGACGACGAGTCCGGCGGCGACACAGACGTACGGGATGGCGGAGACGAGGCCGACCTCGGTGCTCGTCAGGTCGCCGAAGCCGTCGATGATCGTGGGCAGCCAGAAGGACAGGCCGTAGGTGGAGAGGGGGAAGGCGAGGAAGAACACGGCGGCCGTCAGGACGCGGCGGTCGCGCAGCACCCCGAGCGCGTGCTGCGGCTGTTCGCCCGCCTCCGCACGGTCGGCGGCCAGGGCGTCGGTGAGCCACTGGCGTTCATCGTCGGCGAGCCAGCGGGCCTGCTCCGGTCCCGCGGGCAGCCGGACGAGGACGACCGGGGCGATGAGCACGGCGGGGATGCCGGTGGCGAGGAACACCCACTGCCAGCCGGTCAGGCCCCAGGTCCCGTCGAGGTCCATCAGGACGCCCATCAGCGGGTTGCCGACGATGAAGGAGACGGGCGCGGCGAGCATGAACGCGCCGATGGCGCGGCCCCGGTGGCTGCCGGGGAACCAGCGGGACAGGTAGTAGAGCACTCCGGGGAAGAACCCGGCCTCTGCGGCGCCGAGTGCGAAGCGGGCCAGGTAGAACTGCCAGGTGCTCTGTACGAGGACCGTGGCGATGGTGACCAGGCCCCAGGTCAGCAGGATCCGCGCGATCCAGCGGTGTGCGCCGACGCGGTGCAGCATCAGGTTGCTCGGCACCTCGAAGAGGGCGTACGCGGTGAAGAAGAAGACCTGGCCGAGGGTGAACGCCGTGGCACTGACGCCCAGTTCGGCCTGGAGCTCCAGTTTGGCGAAGCCGACGTTCGAGCGGTCGATGTAGGCGATCACATACAACAGACCGAGGAACGGCAGCAGTCGCCACGCGGTCTTCTTGAGCACTCTGCGCTCCATGGTGCGAGCGTCCCCTCACGTTCGACGTTCGTGATTTCGAACACCATCTGATACTCCGAACGCCGAAACGGTAAGGGGGTGTTGAGGCAAGGTCAACGGTTGCGACGAGAAACGCCCGCGGGGTCCCGCCCAGCCGATCGGCCAGCTTCTACTCGGCCCTTCCGAGCGCCTCCCCGCACGCCTTGATGTACGCGCCGACCAGCGGGCGGCGGTCCTCGCCCACCCGCCAGGCCAGGGCGAACCTGCTGGGCTCGATGCCGCGGACCGGGCGCGTGACGACGCCGCCGAGCGTGATCAGGGGTGCGTTGCCCGCGGCCACCAGGCAGACACCGCGGCCGTCCACCAAGGCCTCGTACGTCTCGTCGGTACTGGCGATCTCCGCGCCGATGCGGGGCGGGCGGCCCGCGCGGGCGTCCAGGGCGAGCCAGTAGTCCCGCAGCATGCCCGCGCTCTCGGGCAGCGCGAGGAAGGGTTCGCCGACGAGGTCGGCGAAGTCGACCTCGTCCAGGGCCGCGAGGCGATGCGACTCGGGCAGGGCGACATGACGCGGCTCCTCGGCGACCACCACCCACGCGTAGCGCTCCAGGTCGGGCAGCGGCAGCCAGACGAAGGCCACGTCCGCCGTACCGTCAGCGAGGCCGGCGCTCGCGTCCTGCCAACTCACCTGTCGCAGCCTGATGGTGGCGGTCGGATGAGCCGCGCTGAAGCGGGACCGTACCGCGGGGAGGAGTCCGCCACGCGCCGGTCGCGTGCTCATGCCCACGCAGAGCGTGGCCCGCTCCTCGGTCTTCGCGCGTTCCACCGCGTCGACGGCCGACTGCCATGCAGCAAGCGCCTGTTGGGCATGCGGTAGCAGAGCGGCGCCCACGGACGTGAGCCGCACACCGCGCTGGTCCCGCACGAACAGCTCTGCGCCCAGCTGCCGTTCCAGCGCCCGTATCTGCTTGCTCAGCGCGGGCTGCGACACGAAGAGCCGCTCGGCGGCCCGCGTGAAATGCAACTCCTGTGCCACCGCGACGAAGTAGCGCAGATCCCTGCTGTGTACGTCCCTGCTGTGTACGCCCCTGCTGTGTACGCCCCTGCCGTGTTGGTCCATAACCATCAGCTATCACGTCAGGTCTTGGACGGGCCACCCGCCCCGGCGGCAGTGTGATCCCCGGTACACGGAAGAACTTGCTGAACCAGCCGACACCCCAAGGGAGTTCATGATGACGAAGGTATGGCTCGTGACGGGCGCCAACAGTGGCTTCGGCCGGGCGATCACCGAGGCGGCGCTCGCCGACGGAGGCGTGGTCGTGGCCGCCGCCCGCAACGCCTCGTCCCTGGACGACCTGGTCGCCGCCCACCCCGACCAGGTCGAGGCCCTCGCCCTGGACGTGACCGACACGGCAGGCATCAAGGCCGCCGTGCGCGACGTCATCGACCGGCACGGCCGGATCGACGTCCTGGTGAACAACGCGGGCCGCAGCCACGTCGGCGCCCTGGAGGAGGACTCCGACGGCGAGCTGCGCGCCCTGTTCGACGTGCACGTCTTCGGCCCCGCCGCGCTGACCCGCGCCGTCCTTCCGCACATGCGGGCGCGGCGCTCGGGAGCGATCGTGCAGATGAGCAGCATGGGCGGGCAGATGTCGTTCGCGGGATTCTCGGCGTACAGCGGCTCGAAGTTCGCCCTGGAGGGGATGTCGGAGGCGCTGGCCGCCGAGGTGGGTCCGCTGGGCATCAAGGTCCTCGTCGTGGAGCCCGGCGCCTTCCGCACCCACCTGTTCGGCAACACCAGCGCCAGCCGCGTGGAGATCCCGGACTACGCGCGGACGGCGGGCGCCACTCGCACGATGGTCGCGGGCGGCGACGGCGAGCAGCCCGGCGACCCGGCGAAGGCGGCCGCCGCGATCATCACGGCGCTCGACGCCGAGGACACTCCGCTGCGGCTGCCGCTGGGTGACGACGCCGTGGACGCGGTCGTCGGTCACCTCGACGCGGTCCGCGCGGAGATCGCCACATGGGAGAAGGTCGCGCGCGCGACCGCCTTCGAAGCGTGAGGCGGCGCGGGGTCAGCGGTCGCGCTTGACCGCCCGCAGGACCACGAACTTCGGTCCTCCGGCGACGACTTGGGAGTTACCGAAGAGCTTCCGCAGCTTCACGTGATAGTCGAGATGGCGGTTGCCGACGACCCACAGTTCGCCGCCGGGGCGCAGCGCGTCGCGTGCTCCGCTGAACATCCGCCAGGATGTCGCCCCGGAGGTCGCCTGGTGGCTGTGGAAGGGCGGGTTGTTCAGGACGAGGTCCACCGACCCGGCGGGTACGGCCGACAGGGCGTCGCCCGCGATGAACTCCGCCCGTGAGGGGTCGCCCCCGTTCGCGCGGAAGGTGGCCTCCGCCGAGGCGACGGCGGGATACGACTCGTCGATGAAGGTGACCGTGGCCTCGGGGTCGGCGACGGCGGCGGCCGTGCCGAGCACGCCGTTGCCGCAGCCCAGGTCCACGATGTGCGCGGCGCCCTTGCCGGTCGGCAGGTGGCGCAGGAAGAAGCGGGTGCCGATGTCCAGGCGGTCGGCGCAGAAGACGCCCGCGTGGTTGACGACGGTCAGCCCCGCGCCCACGCCGGAGTCGGCGTCCAGGACATAGCTGCGCGGCCAGGGGCTGTCGGCGGCTGGGCGCTCCGTGGCCCGCTCCGGATCGGGCGTGCTGAAGATGAGCCGCGCCTTCTGCCGGGCCAGCGACGTCCGCGTAGGACCGATGATCCGCTCGAAGAGGTCCAGCGTCGAGGTGTGGATCTCGGTGACCATTCCGGTGCCGACGACGACCGTGCCCGCGTGCAGGGCGGGCGCGAGCCGGTGCAGCTGGTCCTCCAGGAGCGCGAGGCTCTTCGGCACGCGGATCAGGAGTACGTCGATGCGGCTCGGCGGGGCGTCGACGGTCGTCGAGATCCGCACCGCGTCGGGCGCGAACCCGGCGCGTGCCACGTTGGCCCGCGTCGCCTCGGCCGCGAGGAACGAGTCGGTGATGAGCGTCGGCCCGTGCTCGGCGAGCGAGGTGGTCAGCGCGCCCCAGCGGTCGCCGACGACGGCCACCGTGCCGGACAGGTCGACGGGCCTCGCCTCCTGCGCCACCTCGCCCG
Organism: Streptomyces sp. A18; assembly: GCF_059026065.1. Lineage (NCBI taxonomy): Bacteria > Bacillati > Actinomycetota > Actinomycetes > Kitasatosporales > Streptomycetaceae > Streptomyces > Streptomyces sp. A18. The sequence goes on from NZ_JBWLKL010000007.1 coordinate 280,977, forward strand.
CGAGGCCCTTGTCACCCGCGGGGTCCGCCTCGCCCGCGAGATGCCGCAGCAGGTAGGCGTCGGCGGCGGACCAGGCGCGCAGCGGGTCGCGCGGGTCCTCGGGAAATCGTGTGAGGTCGTACGCGCCCCATGACGTGCTCAGCAGGTTCATCGTGCCGTCAGGCTATCGGAGTGGAGCGCACTCGATCTTCGCGGAGGCCTGGTGGTCCTGCGGCGCATGCCTGATCCTGCGGGGGCGGATCGAAACTGCTGCGCCGGATAGCGGCTCCTGTAGTGCGAAAGTGGCCGGTTCTCCTTACCGTCCTTTCGTGGAGCACCCGCGCATTCCATCCCCGAGGAGCCATCATGCCGGAGCTGTTCATCGGCGGAACATGGACCACTGCCGCGGACGGGCAGGTACGGGAGATCCGCTGCCCCGCGGACAACACCCTGGTCGCGACCGTCGACGAAGCCGGGCCGAAGGATGCCGCGGCGGCGATCGCCGCCGCGCGTGAGGCCTTCGACAGCGGGCCATGGCCCGGCACTCCGGCTGCCGAGCGCGGCCGTCTGCTGCTGCGCGTGGCCGACCTCCTCGAACGCGACAAGGACGCGCTCGCCCGCGCCGAATCCCTGGACACCGGGAAGCGGCTCGTGGAGAGCGAGTACGACATGGACGACATCGCGAACTGCTTCCGCTACTTCGGCAACCTGACGGCGTCGGGCGGCACCGACCGCATCGTCGACGCCGGCAGCCCGGAGGTGGACAGCCGGGTGGTACACGAGCCGGTCGGGGTCTGCGCGCTGATCACTCCGTGGAACTATCCGCTGCTGCAGACCGCCTGGAAGGTCGCCCCTGCGCTCGGCGCGGGCAACACCTTCGTCCTCAAGCCCAGCGAGCTGACCCCGCACACCGCGATCATCCTGATGCGGCTGCTCACCGAGGCCGGCCTGCCTTCCGGTGCCGCCAACCTGATCCTCGGCGCGGGCCCCACCGCGGGCGCGCCGCTCAGCGAGGACCCGCGGGTCGACCTGGTGTCGTTCACCGGCGGGCTCGTCACCGGGCGGCGCATCATGGCCGCCGCGGCGCCCACGGTGAAGAAGGTCGCCCTGGAACTGGGCGGCAAGAACCCGAACATCGTCTTCGCCGACGCCGACTTCGAGGCCGCCGTCGACTACGCCCTGATGGCGATCTTCCTGCACTCGGGCCAGGTCTGCTCGGCGGGGGCGCGGCTGCTCGTCGAGGACTCGCTGCACGACAGGTTCGTCGACGAAGTGGTCGAGCGCGCGCGGCAGATCCGGCTCGGCGGGCCCTTCGACCTCAACGCCCGCACGGGGCCGCTGATCTCCGCCGCGCACCGCGACAAGGTCGAGGCGTACGTGGCGGCGGGCATCGCCGAGGGTGCGGTCCTGCGCTGCGGCGGCGCGCGCCCCGACGACCCGGCGCTGAAGGACGGCTACTACTACCCGCCGACCGTGCTCGACGAATGCACGCCGGGCATGTCCGTGGTCACCGACGAGTCGTTCGGCCCTGTGCTCACCGTGGAGCGGTTCCGGGACGAGGAGGAGGCGATCGCGCTCGCCAACGACACCGTCTACGGGCTCGCGGGCGCCGTCTGGTCGCAGGACACCCCCAAGGCGCAGCGCGTGGCGGCCCGGATGCGGGCCGGAACGGTGTGGATCAACGACTTCCATCCCTACGTCCCGCAGGCGGAGTGGGGTGGCATGAAGCAGTCCGGCTTCGGCCGTGAACTGGGGCCCGCGGGCCTCGCCGAGTACCAAGAGCCCAAGCACATCTGGCGCAACCTCGCACCGACCCCTCAGAGGTGGTTCGAATGAGTACGGTTTCCGGCCCAGGCCCGGACCCCGCCGTCCCCGAGAGGACGCAGGGCCAGCACGACGACGACGCGCTCGGCGAGCTGGGCTACCGCCCGGAACTCAAACGGACCCTCGGCAACTTCCACACCTTCGCGGCCGGAATCAGCTACATCTCGATCCTGACCGGCACCTTCCAGCTCTTCTACTTCGGCGTCAGCTTCGGCGGTCCCGCCTACTGGTGGTCCTGGCCGATGGTCTTCGTCGGTCAGCTGATGGTGGCCCTGTGCTTCTGCGAGCTTGCCGCCCGGTATCCGGTCGCGGGCTCCATCTACAACTGGGCCAAGAAGATGGGCGGTCCGCACGTCGGCTGGCTCGGCGGCTGGATGATGATGACGGCCACCATGGTCACGCTCTCCGCCGTGGCACTCGCCTACCAGATCACGCTGCCGCAGATCGACGGCTGGTTCCAGTTCGTGGGGGACGGCAGCGGCAAGAACGACGCGGCGGCCAACGCCGTGCTCCTCGGCACGGTCCTCATCCTGTTCTCCACCGTGGTGAACGCGTTCGGGGTCAAGCTCATGGCCCAGATCAACTCGGCGGGAGTGTTCATCGAGCTGATCGCCGCGGTCCTGCTGATCATCTTCCTGGGGGCGCACATCACCCGGGGTCCCAGCACCGCCCTCACCGAGACGAACGGCCTGGGCAGCGGCCAGTCGCTCGGGTATTTCGGCGCCTTCCTGACCGCGTCGCTGGCGTCGGCGTACGTGATGTACGGATTCGACACGGCCTCCTCGCTCGGCGAGGAGTCGCACAATCCGGGCCGCAACGCACCCCGCGCCATCCTGCGTGCCCTCATCGCCTCCTTCACCATCGGCGCGTTCATCCTGCTGTTCGCGCTGCTCGCGGTCCCGGATCTGCAGGCCGAGGAGCTCTCCACCGGCGGACTGCAGTACGTGGTCCTGGAGACGCTCGGTTCGACCATCGGCGAGATCTTCCTGTGGTGCGTGGTCGTCGCCATCACCGTCTGCGTCCTGGCCGTGCAGGCCGCCGGCATCCGGCTGATGTTCGCCATGGCACGGGACAACAACCTCCCGGCGGGCACGCATCTGGCCAAGGTCAGCCCGCGCTTCCAGACCCCCGTGGTGCCCGCCGTGCTCATCGGCATCGTCGGCGTCGTCATCCTGGTGATCAACATCAACCAGCCGCAGATCTTCTCGGTGATCACGAGCATCGCGATCATCATGATCTACGTGGCGTATCTGCTCGTCACGGTACCGATGCTGCTCAAGCGGTTGCGCGGCCAGTGGACGCCCGCCGAAGGGAAGTTCTCCCTCGGCCGGTGGGGTCTGCCGATCAACATCATCGCGGTGCTCTGGGGCGCGGCCATGGCCCTGAACCTGGCCTGGCCGCGCGCGGAGGTCTACAACGCCACCGGGCCGCAGCACTGGTACCTGCGCTGGGGAGCTTTCCTCTTCATCGGCGTCGTCGCCCTCGGCGGCTTCGCCTACTACTGGTTCGTGCAGCGGCACAAGACGGGTGTCCTCGCCGAGCACCGCTTCGAGGCCACCGACCCCACCACTCCCCCGCCGCCGTCGGCCGCCCCCTGAACCCCCTCTGATCTGGAGTCACCATGCCCGCAGAGAGTCCCAGCTCCGAGTTCGACTACGTGGTGGTCGGCGGCGGCACGGCAGGCGCCGTCGTCGCCGCGCGGCTGACCGAGGACCCGGACGTCAGTGTCTGCGTGCTGGAGGCAGGACCGTCGGACGTCGGCGACGACAACATCCTCCAACTGGACCGCTGGATGGCCCTGTTGGAGTCCGGTTACGACTGGGACTACCCGGTGGAGCCGCAGGAGAACGGCAACAGTTTCATGCGGCACGCCCGCGCCAAGGTGCTGGGCGGCTGCTCGTCGCACAACTCCTGCATCGCCTTCTGGGCCCCCGCCGAGGACCTCGACGAGTGGGGCTCGCTGGGCTGCACGGGCTGGAGCGCCGCGGACTGCTTCCCGCTCTACCAGCGTCTGGAGACCAACGACGCGCCGGGCGACCACCACGGCCGCTCGGGCCCGGTGAACATCATGAGCGTCCCGCCGAACGACCCCTGCGGCGCCGCCCTGTTGGAGGCGTGCGCGGCGGCGGGCATCCCCACCACCCCGTTCAACACCGGCAAGACGGTGACGCGTGGCGCCCACTGGTTCCAGATCAACTCCCGCCCCGACGGCACCCGTTCGTCGGCCTCGGTCTCGTATCTGCACCCGATCCTCGGCAAGCGGCCCAACCTCGAGGTACGCACGGGACTCCAGGCCAAGCGGCTGCTGTTCGACGAGGGCAAGCGCTGCACGGGCGTCGAGTACCTGGAGCCCGACACCGTGCACAGCGGCCGGGTCACGGCGAGCCGCGAGGTGATCGTGTCCTGCGGTGCCATCGACTCGCCCAAGCTCCTGATGCTGTCGGGGATCGGCCCCGCCGGGCATCTGCGGGAGTGCGGCGTGGACGTACGGGTGGACTCCCCCGGGGTCGGCGCCCACCTCCAGGACCACCCCGAGGGCGTGATCATGTGGGAGGCGAAGCAGCCGATGGTCACCTCCTCCACCCAGTGGTGGGAGATCGGCATCTTCGCGGACACCGAGGCGGGCCTCGACCGGCCCGACCTGATGTTCCACTACGGCTCGGTGCCCTTCGACATGAACACCTACCGGCGCGGCTACCCGACCACCGACAACGCCTTCTGCCTCACGCCGAACGTCACCCGCGCCCGCTCCATGGGCACGGTCCGGCTGCGCACCCGCGACTTCCGGGACAAGCCGAAGGTCGACCCGCGCTACTTCACCGACGAGCACGACGTCCGCGTGATGACGTACGGGCTCCGCCTGGCCCGTGAGATCGCCGCGCAGGCGCCGATGGCGGACTGGGCGGGCACCGAGCTCGCTCCGGGACCGGACGCCACGACCGACGACGAGCTGTTCGCCTACATCCGCCAGACCCACAACACCGTCTACCACCCGGCGGGCACCGTGCGGATGGGCGCGAGCGACGACGCGGACTCGCCGCTCGACGCCGAGCTGCGGGTCAAGGGCGTCACCGGCCTGCGCGTCGCCGACGCGTCGGTCATGCCGTTCCTGCCCGCGGTCAACCCGTGCATCACCACGATGATGATCGGCGAGAAGTGCGCGGACATGATCAAGGCGAGCTGAGTACCGGCCGAGGGCCGGCGGAGGGTTCAGGAGCGGTCGAACCAGGTGGGCTGTTCCTCCGCCATGGCCTGCTTGATCCGGAAGACCCCGAACTCGTGCAGGTCGGGCAGCTGGTCCACGGCGAACCAGCCCACTTCGAGCGACTCGTCGTCGTTGACGCGGGCCTCTCCGCCGACGGCGCGGCAGCGCAGGGTGATGTCCATGAACTGGCAGGTGTCGCCGTTCGGGTACGTCACCGGCTCCAGGGCCTCGACCAGCACCACGCGCTCGGGCACGCAGTGCACCGCGGTCTCCTCGAACACCTCGCGCACGGCGCACGCTGCGGGCTGCTCCCCCGGATCCGGGATGCCGCCGATGACCGACCACTTGCCGTTGTCGGAGCGCCGCCCGAGGAGCACTCTGCCCTCGTCGTCGAAGACGATGGCGGTGACTCCGGGGAGCCACAACAGCTGGTGGCCCGCGTCGGCCCGGATCGTGCGGATGAAGTCAGGAGTTGCCATGCCGTCGACCCTAACGGGACTGGCGGGCGCGCCTGGCCCGTACGGCGCCCGTCACCGCCCAGCCGAGACCACCGGCGGCGATCAGCACGAGGATGACCTCGGGCAGGACGCCGGACCGGGTGGCCGGGGTCTGTGAGGAGCGCAGCGGCACCTCCTCGACGAGCGAGTCGGCGGTGAACCACGTCGTCTTCTGGGAGACCCGGCCGTCCGGCATGATGATCGCGCTGACACCGCTGGTCACCGGGACGGTGACGGTGCGGCTGTGCTCGACGGCGCGGATCCGCGACATCGCCAGCTGCTGGTAGGTCATCTCGCTGCGGTCGAACGTCGCGTTGTTGCTGGGCACCGAGATCAGCTGCGCCCCGTTGGTGACGGTGTCGCGCACCGCCCAGTCGAAGGCCGCTTCGTAGCAGGTGGCCAGGCCCACCTTCGTGCCCGCCATGGTGAAGACGCCGGGCTCCGTGCCGCGGCTGAAGTCCTGGCGCACCATGCCGACGTCGCTGCTGAAGAAGCCGACGAGATCGCGCAGCGGGATGTACTCGCCGAAGGGCTGGATCTGCCGCTTGTCGTAGGTGTCCGTGGGGCCCTTCTTCGGGTCCCACAGGATCTGCTCGTTGAAGAGCTTGCCGTCCTTGGTCCCGACGACCCCGCCGACCGAGATGGGGGCGCCGATCGCCTTGACCGCGCGCTCGATCGCCTCGCGGGCGTCCGGGTTGGTGAACGGGTCGATGTCGGAGGAATTCTCCGGCCACAGGACGAAGTCCGGCTGCTTCGCCTCGCCCGCCTTCACCCGGTCCGCGAGCCGCTCGGTCTCGCGCACATGGTGGTCGAGCACGGCGCGGCGCTGGGCGTTGAACTCCAGGCCCGCCTGCGGGACGTTGCCCTGGATGGCCGCGACGGTCGCGGTGCCGTCCTCGGCGTCGTCGCTGACGAGCGGACGCGCGGCGAAGGCACCGGCGACCGGGACGAGCACGCTGAGCAGGGCCGCTGCCGCCGCACCACGGCGTACGACACGGGTGCCGCGCAAGGCGATGGCCTGACGGACGATCTCGTACAGGCCGAACCCGCACAGGACGACCGCGAACCCGAGCACCGGGGTGCCGCCCAGCGCGGCCAACGGCAGGAAGACGCCGTCCGCCTGCCCGAAGGCGATCTTCCCCCAGGGAAATCCGCTGAAGGGCACGCGCGCGCGTGCCGCCTCACCGGCGATCCAGAGGGCCGCCGCCCAGAGCGGATAGCCGGGCAGCCGGGAGACGGCAGCGATGCCGGCGCCGACGAGAGCGACGAACATCGCCTCGATGGCGGCCAGCGCCAGCCAGGGTCCCGGACCGACCTCGACGCCGGTCCACACCAGGAGCGGCAGCAAGAAGCCGAGGCCGAAGAGGTAGCCGAGCCCGAGGCCCGCCTTCCAGCTGCGGCCGTGCAGACACCAGGCGAAGACCGCGAAGGCCGGCAGCGCCAGCCACCACAGGGTGCGTGGCGGGAAACTGACGTACAGCAGCACTCCGGAGAGTGCCGCCGCGGCGGCCGGGACGAGCGCTCTCAGGAAGCGGGCCTTGCGCGACGCGGGCGCGGGCTGCGGTCCGAGCTGCTCCGACTCGTCTACGGAGGTGGTGGTGGCGGTCACTCCGGGAGTGTACGGCGCGTCACCTGGCCACGGACAGGACGGTCGAGCCCCGGCCGGCGCGGGCACGTACGCGCGATCGCCGTATCGTTCCTGCGCAAGACGTCCACATCCAACGGTCCCAGCGGCTACGGTGTGCCCGAGTCCCTGACCTGCGGCCGGATCAAGCCACAGCGTTCGGGGCCCGTCACACGGCGGGGGGCGACGGGGTGGGGACAACGGGGATGGCCGCGACGGCCGGGCCACCAGGGGCGTACGAACGGCGCAGCGCGTCCGACGCGACGGGCTGCGCCCTGCTCGGCGTGTGCGCGGCCTGGACCTTGATCAGCGCCGGGGTGCACGGCGGTCAGCCCGAGGGCGTGCTCCTCGCGGTGCTCGCGGTGGCCGCGGGGTACGCGGGCGGGCGGATCTGCGGCGCGCTGCTGCCGGTCGCCGCGCCCTGCGCCGGTGCGCTGGCCGGGATCGGCCTCGCGGCGGCGGCACCGCACCTCACTCCGGGACCCGTCAGCACGGCGCCGCTCGGCCACACCGGCGCAGCCGCCGCTCTCCTGATCCTGGCGTCGGGGGCGGCGTGCAGTGCGGCGTGGGCGGCTCGGCGGCCCTCGACCCGGCTCGCGATGCGGCTGCTCGCCGTGGGCGTCGTGGTGGCCGCCGCCGTGCTCGGCTCGATGGCCGGTCTCGTCGCGTGCATCGGGATCCTGCTCTGTTCGCTGGCGACCGCCCTGATGCGGCGCAGGGTGCTCGGCCTGGCAGGTCTCGCCCTGGCGACGGCGGTGGTGACCGGTCTGACCTGGGCGATCGCCGATGACGCACTCCCGGAGGGGCTGAGCGCGTCCCTGGAGGGACAGCTCGACGGGCACCGGGTCGAGTTGTGGCACGACGCGCTCGCGCTGGCCGGTCAGGAACCGGCGATCGGTGTGGGTCCCGGCAAGTTCGCCGACTCCAGTCCCACGGTGGCCGAGCATCTCCTCACGGACGGCAGGCCCCATTCGGCGCCGTTGCAGCAGGCGGCCGAGCAGGGTCTTGCGGGCGTGGTCCTGCTCGCTGCGGTGTTCTGCTGGCTTCTGTACGCCCTGTACCGCTCACCGCGCTCGACCCAGGTCGTCCTGTCGGCGGGCGCGGCCCTGACGGCGCTCGCCGCCGTGGCCTCGGTCGGCAACGCGCTGAGCGTCACGGCGGTGACGACGGGTGCGGGCTACCTCGCGGGTATCGCCACGGCGCGGCCGCTGGGCGACGAGCCGGGGCCGGTCAGGCCGCCGGGCTCCTCGCCAGGCCGAGCCGGTCGCGGATGATACGTACGGCCGCTTCGGCGTCGTCGACGGTGACCGTGAACTTGTGGCCGTCGCCCAGGCTGAGCACCAGGCCCTCGCCGCGTCTGACGACGACGGCGGTGCCGATGTCGGGCCGCGAGCGGTAGCCCCAGCCGCCCCACTGCCGAGGGCTGACGGCCTGCGCGAAGTCGGCGTCCACCACGTGGGCGAGCAGGATGCGGCGGCGCGGCAGGCCCATGTGCCCGCAGCGCACTTCAAGGGAGTCCTTGTCGACCTTCACGGCGACATGGACGAAGGCGAGGGTGCCGAACAGGATCAGAAGCCCGGCGGCGATGCACCCCACGACGGACATGGCCAGGGCCGCGATCCCGGACGTCCACATGTTGTCGACGGCCAGCTCGATCCCCAGTGCCAGGCAGAGAGCACCGGCCGACGCCAGCAGCCACTGCGCGCGGTTGGTCGCGCTTCCGGTCCAGACTTCCGGCGGGGCGTCGGCTGTGCTGCCCCGCTCGCCGTGGGTGTGGTCCCTCATGCGAACGAGACTACCCAGGTTCCGGAGGGAAGGCACCGCATCGCGGAGCGTTACTGCTCCGGCTGGACGGGACGCGCGGTTCTGTACGGGCTCAGCGCGCGGGGCTGACCGCCGCGAGCAGCCTGCCTTCCGCGTACGTGTGCGCCGCGACGGGCAGCTCGGCGGCGCGGCCGCTGAGGATCACCGTCAGGCCGCCTTCCGCGCCGGTGCCGGCGCCGGGCAGCTCGCCGGTCCTGCGCAGCGCCTGTGCGGCGACCGCTCCGGCGGAGCCGTGCAGGACCAGGGGCGGCAGCTCGGGCTGCTGGAGGGCGGCGCGGATGCGCTCTCCGACCAGCTCGTAATGAGTGCAGCCCAGGACGACGGCCCTTACGTCACGCGGGGTGAGGGCCGCCGCGGCGGCGACCGCCTTGTCGATGGCCGCCTCGTCCGCGTACTGCACGGCGTCCGCGAGGCCGGGGCAGGGCACCTCGGTGACGCCGACGCCGCCGGCGAACTCCTCGATGAGGCCTCGCTGGTAGGGGCTTCCGGTGGTGGCGGGAGTGGCCCAGATGGCGATGGGGCCGCCGCCGGCCGCGGCCGGCTTGATCGCCGGCACGGTGCCGATGATGGGCAGGTGGGGCTCGAACCGGGCGCGCAGTGCGGGCAGGGCGTGCACCGACGAGGTGTTGCAGGCGACGATCAGCGCCTGGGGGTCGTGCGCGGCGGCTGCCTCCGCGATGGCGAGCGAGCGCTCCGTGACGTCCTCGGCCGAGCGCGGTCCCCAGGGCAGTCCGTCGGGGTCCGAGGAGAGGACGAGATCGGCGTCCGGCCGCAGACGGCGGACCGCCGCCGCGGCGGGGAGCAGGCCGATACCGGAGTCGATGAGCGCGATCTTCACCCGGTCACCATAGTCGATCGGCCTCGCGCGTCCGGTGCCGTGGGGCAGACTGCGGCGGATGAGCGTCGTTGTGTGGACCGCCGCCGCATCGCTTGCCGCCTGGCTGTGGCTGCTGTTGGGGCAGGGCTTCTTCTGGCGCACGGACCTGCGTCTGCCGCCCCGCCGCGAACCGGACACCTGGCCCTCGGTCTGCGTCGTCGTTCCCGCGCGTGACGAGGCCGCCGTGCTGCCCGAGAGCCTGCCCTCACTCCTCGCCCAGGACTATCCGGGGCAGGCGGAGATCTTCCTTGTCGACGACGGGAGTTCGGACGGCACCGGTGCGCTGGCCCGCGCGCTGGCCGACCGGCAGGGCGGTCTGCCGCTGACCGTCGGTTCACCGGGTGAGCCGCCGCCGGGCTGGACCGGCAAGCTCTGGGCCGTACGGCACGGAATCGGCCTGGCACGCGCGCGTGAGCCCCGGTACTTCCTGCTGACCGACGCGGACATCGCCCATGAGCCGGACAGTCTGCGGGAGTTGGTCGCGGCCGCGGAAACGGCCGGATTCGACCTTGTCTCGCTGATGGCGCGGCTGCGTGTGGCGAGCAGGTGGGAGCGGCTCGTCGTCCCGGCCTTCGTGTATTTCTTCGCGCAGCTGTATCCGTTCCGCTGGATCGCCCAGAAGGGCTCGCGCACGGCCGCCGCCGCGGGCGGTTGCGTCCTGCTGAGCGCGGACGCCGCGGAACGCGCGGGGATCCCCGACTCCATCCGGCACGCGGTGATCGACGACGTGACGCTCGCCGGAGCAGTGAAGCGCTCGGGCGGCCGGATCTGGCTGGGGCTCGCGGAGCGCGTCGACAGCGTGCGCCCCTATCCCGGGCTCGGCGACCTCTGGCGGATGGTCTCGCGCAGCGCCTACGCCCAACTGCGGCACAACCCCCTGATCCTGCTCGGTACGGTCCTGGGGCTCGCCCTCATCTATCTGGCGCCCCCGGCCGCGCTGTTCGCCGGCCTGGCCACCGGCGGTGCGCTGACCGCTTTGCTCGGCGGGCTCGCGTGGCTCGTGATGACGGCGACGTACATCCCGATGCTGCGCTACTACCGGCAGACGCTCTGGCTCGCTCCCCTGCTGCCGTTCACCGCTTTCCTCTACCTGCTCATGACGGTGGACTCGGCGGTGCAGCACTACAGGGGGCGCGGAGCGGCGTGGAAGGGGCGGACGTATGCCCGCCCCGATCCCGCCGCCGATCGGCGCTGAGCCAGCCCCGGTGGGCGCTCACTTCCTGCCGGGCGTCCAGTTCATGCCCCAGCCGTACGCGTAGTCGATGGTGCGCTGCGGGCTCACGCCGCGCTCGGGCACCAGGTAGCGGGCCTCGCGCTGGACGAAGAGGTCGCCGTTGTTGTTCGTGAGCAGCGCGAGCGCGCACACCGTGGAGGGCACCGTGCACTCGTCGAGGGAGAAGTCGATGGAGGCGCCGTGCTGGGGCTGGAGGGTCACGGTGGCGTTCAGGTCGGCGAAGCTGCGCGCGCCTTCGTAGATCGTCACGAAGATGACGATGCGCTTGAAGTCCTTGATGTGGTCCAGGTTGACCGTGAGGTTCTCGCCGCTGGCCACGGCACCGGTGCGGTCGTCGCCGTCGAGCAGGAGGTACGGGGGCTGGTCGAGGGATCCGAAGGCGTTGCCGAGCGCCTGGACGACACCCTTGCGGCCGTCGGCCAGTTCGTACAGGGCGCACAGGTCGAGGTCGAGGTCCGCGTGCATCGCCACGGCCCGGCCGAGCTTGCTGGCCCAGCCCTTGAACTGCTTGCGCACCTCCCAGTTGAGGTTCACGCGCATCGCGCCGGATGTGCCGCCCTGCTTCTTCAGCGAGATGGACGGCGCGTCCTTGGTGAGCGTGACCTTGGAGAGCCGCACGGGCTGGCCGGCGGGAGCGGCGGCGGGCACCTGGGCGGGCGGGGGCGGTGCCTGCACGGGGGCCGCCGGAGCGGCGGGGGGCTGCACTGCGGCCGGAGCGGGCGCCGACGGTGTCTGCTGCGGCTCGTCCACAGAGATCCCGTAATCCGTGGCCAGGCCCTCGAGCCCGCTGCTGTAGCCCTGACCGACGGCGCGGAACTTCCACGCGCCCTGGCGTCGGTAGAGCTCCCCGAGGACGAACGCCGTCTCGACGGTCGCGTCCTCGCTGTCGTAGCGCGCGATCTCGGCGCCGTTCGCCGCGTCGACGACCCGGATGAAGAGTCCGGGGATCTGCCCGAAGGTGCCGCCGTCCGTCGAGGCGGCGAGCACCACGGTCTCGATGGCGGGCTCCACGCGCGCGAAATCCACCACGAGCGCGTCGGTCACCCGGCCGCCGTCGTTCTTCTTGCCCTCGTGGCGCACGGCGCCGGAGGAGTGGACCGGCTGGTTGTAGAAGACGAAGTCGTCGTCCGAGCGGACCTTCCCGGAAGCGGCGAGCAACAGAGCCGACGCGTCGGCGTCCGGTACTCCTGCTCCTGAAGACCATCCCAATTCCACGCGCACGGCAGGTGCCGGCACGGGAACATTCGATCCTTTAGCCATTGTCATGTCCGCCCCCATCGCAAGTCGCCACGTCCGGCCAGGCCGCCGTCCCGTTCATGACCAACCTATTACCCGGACCCCTGAGAGGCCCATGTCGACCGCCGACACCCCGCCGCACGGCCGTCCCGTCAACCGTGCGTCAACCGCAGGTAACCCGTACGGAGCTTGGCTTTTACAGGATCCATGCACGTCCACGCGACCGATTTTTCCTAAGTTCGCTCGCATTGGGGATGTCCAGTCACTACCGACACGTAAAACAACCCTCTTATCGGTCTCCCCAACCAGCACATCAAGGGCTTAACTTATGTGTCATGACCTCCCCCCGCTCCACCTATGGCGGCGGTTACTACTCCGCGCCGTCCTTCCCGGACACTCCGATCTACGACTCCCTTGTCGCCGAGCGGGGTACTCCTCAGATCGCCCCGATCCGGGTCCCCTCCGCGTACGACACGGGCAGTCACCTGCCCGCGCTCCCGGCAGCGGCTCTGCCCGCTCTGCCGGCGGCCCCGTCCCACCACAACCCCGCGTACGGCTACGCGCAGCAGCCCGCTCCGATGCAGCAGGCGCCCGCTCCGTACATCCCGCAGCAGCCATCGGCGCCGCGCGGCTACCCGGGGCCCCAGCAACAACAGCGCCCCCCGGCCGGAACGGGCTACGAGGCCATGCGCCCCGCGGCACCCCGCCCCGCCCCGGCGACGTACGAGGATCCGTACAACCGCCCCTACCGCGGCTACTGATTCGCCCGCATGCGCCCCTGTCAGCACCTGCTGGCAGGATGGCCGCATGCCGAATCCAGCGCTGCACTCGATCCACTACTACCCGCTCAAGGCGGTCGGGGGACACGCTCCGCGTGAGGCCGTCGTCGAGCCCTGGGGACTCGCGGGTGACCGACGGTGGGTGCTGGTGGACAGCGATGGACGGATCATCACGCAACGGCCGCATCCGAGGCTGGCGTTGGCCGCCGCCGAGCTCCTGCCCGGCGGCGGCATACGCATGTCCGCGCCCGGCCAGGAGCCGCTGACGGTCGCCGTGCCGCCCTCCGGCGAGACCGTCACGGTGGAGATCTGGAAGGACAAGGTCGAGGCGGTGCCCGCCGACGCGGCGGCGCACGCGTGGTTCAGCGCCTATCTGGACACCGGCGCCCGGCTCGTCCACCTCGACGACCCCGCCACCCGGCGGCCCATCGATCCCGCGTACGCCAAGGAAGGCGAGACCGTCTCCTTCGCCGACGGGTATCCGCTGCTGCTGACCACGCTCTCCTCCCTCGACGCCCTGAACTCGCTCATCGCGCAGGGCGATCACGCCGACGAGGGGCCGCTCCCCATGAACCGTTTCCGGCCGAATGTGGTCGTGGACGGCACCGCGCCCTGGGCCGAGGACGACTGGTCGCGCGTCGCGATCGGCGACGTCACCTTCCGGGTGGCCAAGAAGTGCGGCCGCTGTGTGGTGACCACCACCGACCAGCGCAGCGCGGAGCGCGGCAAGGAGCCCTTGCGGACGCTCTCCGAGCACCGCCGCTTCGGTGACCAGCTGGTCTTCGGGCAGAATCTCGTGCCGGAAACGACTGGATCGGTCCGCATCGGCGACCCGTTCACCGTTCTCGACTGAAGCTCCCCGGGGTGGGAACTCGAAGGCCGGGCACGGTCGTTGAGCGTGAATGAGAGTGGACGAGAAGGGTGATATGCCTCTCTCTTCTCGGCACCGGCGCGTGGGAGACGCCGTACGCGGTTATGACGGACGCGGAAGGGGGTGCAGGACTGTGCGAGCTCTCGTCGGACTCTGGCGCTGGCGCCACAATCCGCTGCGCCGGAAGACCGACCTCGTCGAAGCCTGGGTGGCCTGCGCGGCCGTGCTGCTCATCGTCGTCGCCGCGCCGCTGGCCGGCCTCGCGATCGGCGGTCTCTCGCAGGACGCCCTGCTCCAGTCGGTGCGGGAACAGCGCGAGGTCCGTCACGAAGTCACCGGCACCGTGGTCAAGAAGGTCTCGGGCCCCCCGGTCGACCCCGATCCCGAGACGGCGTCCGCGCGGGACAGGCACAGCCGTGTGATCGCCGAATGGACCGCCCCGGACGGCACGGCGCACTCCGGCACGGTGCTGGCCGACCTCCGGTCCCCCGACCCGGGCGACCGCTTCCGGCTCTGGACGGACGAGCGCGGCCAGGTGGTCGGCCGCCCGCTGGACGGCGCGACCGCGAGCACGCATGCGGCGATCGCCGGATTCGGTGCCGCGGTGGCGGTGGCCGGACTCGTCGAAGGGACCAGGCGACTGGTGGTCTGGCGCATCGTCCTGCGGCGCTACGACCGCTGGGACCAGGCCTGGGACAAGGCGGGGCCGGACTGGGGACGGACCGGCACCGGCTCCTGAGCCGCCGACGGCTGCTTACCGGGGCCGGTGAGAGACCGGCGATGACCAGGTGAGAGCCTGGCGATCGGGTCAACTCGCCCTCGCCGCGCGCGCTACGGTGGACCGGCCGAACTCTTCGGCTCCTTGCGCGAGGTCGTGAGGTCCCGCGTACGACAAGGTGGGGGCAGAGCAACTCCATGGCACAGGGCACGGTCCAGGTGACGCACACCGGCACCTCGCGGTGGCGGCGCCGCACGGGTGAGTACGCATCGCTCGCTGCCGCCTTGGAGGCCGCGAGCGACGGGGACGTCCTCACCATCGCCCCCGGCACGTACCGCGAGAACCTCGTCGTCCAGCGGGCGGTGACGCTGCGCGGACCCGAGGGCTCCCCCGGCTCCGTGCGCATCGCGCCGTCGGACGGAGTGCCGCTCACCGTCCGGTCGTCCGCCCTGGTGCAGGATCTGCACGTCGAGGGGCAGGACTCGGCGGCGCCCGCGCTCCTGGTCGAGGACGGAGCGCCCGAACTCGTCGACGTACGCGTGGTGACGCGTTCCGCGAGCGGCATCGAGGTGCGCGGCGGAGCACGCCCGACCGTGCGGCGCTGCACGGTCGACAACCCCGGCGGCATCGGCATCGCCGTGCTCGACGGCGGCGGCGGTGTCTACGAAGAGTGCGAGGTCGTCTCGGCCGGGCAGTCGGGCATCGCCGTACGCGGCGGCGCGCACCCCCGCCTCGAGCGCTGCCGCGTGCATCACGCGTCCGGCGCGGGGCTCTCGGTGACCGGTGAGCACTCCGGTCTCGAGGCCATCGGCTGCGAGGTCTACGAGGTCAAGGGCTCGGGCGTGCAGATCACCGGGCGTGCGGTGGCGCACCTGACGGACTGCGACGTGCACCGCACCACGTCGGACGGCGTCACGCTCGACACGGACGCGGTGCTCACGCTCGCCGACTGCCGGATCCACGACATCCCGGAGAACGCGATCGACCTGCGTTCCCGCTCGGTCCTGACCCTGACGCGTTCCACCGTGCGCCAGTTCGGGCGCAACGGCCTCTCGGTGTGGGACCCGGGCACACGCGTGGACGCCAACCAGTGCGAGATCCACGACAGCACGGGCGACTACCCCGCGGTGTGGGTCAGCGACGGCGCGACGGTCGTCCTGGAGTCCTGCCGGGTGCACGACGTGCCGGACGCGCTGTTCGTCCTGGACCGCGGCTCGCGCGCCGACGTCGTCGACAGTGATCTCTCCCAGGTGCGCAACACGGCGGTGTCCGTGAGCGACGGCGCGACGGCGCAGCTGGACGACTGCCGCATCCGCGATGCCGCCACCGGCGCGTGGTTCCGCGACCACGGCAGCGGCGGCACCCTGGCCAACTGCACGGTCGACGGCGTGCAGACGGGCGTGATCGTCACCAAGGGCGCGGACCCCACCATCGAGCGCTGCACGGTCGCCTCACCCGCGGAGGCGGGCTTCTATGTGTCGGCGGGCGGTCGCGGCAGCCTGCACGGCTGCCGCGTGACCGACAGCGGGGGCTACGGCTTCCACGTCATCGACGGATGTCGTACGACGCTGAAGAAGTGCCGTACGGAGCGGTGCGCGCGCGGCGGCTTCGAGTTCGCCGAGGACGGCCCGCTCGTCGAGGACTGCACCAGCGACGAGAGCGGCGGGGTGCGGACCGGGGCGACGGCGGCTTCGGCGGCGCAGGAGGCCGCCCCGCAGACGGCCACGCAGTCCGTGGGTCTGCTCGGCGCGATCCCCGGGCAGCGCACGGACCCGGCGCCCGCCAAGAGCACGGCACCCGAGCCGCCGTCGCGCTCCTCGAAGGACGTGCTCGGTGAACTCGACGCGCTGGTCGGCCTGGACAGCGTCAAGCGCGAGGTGCGCGCACTCACGGACATGATCGAGGTCGGTCGGCGCAGGCGGCTCGCGGGGCTCAAGGCCGCGTCCGTGCGCCGCCATCTGGTGTTCACCGGCTCCCCCGGCACCGGCAAGACGACCGTGGCGCGGCTCTACGGCGAGATCCTGGCCTCGCTCGGCGTCCTGCAGAGCGGGCATCTCGTCGAGGTGTCGCGGGTCGACCTGGTGGGCGAGCACATCGGGTCGACGGCCATCCGCACCCAGGAGGCCTTCGACCGGGCGCGCGGCGGTGTGCTGTTCATCGACGAGGCGTACGCGCTCTCGCCCGAGGACTCCGGGCGTGACTTCGGTCGCGAGGCCATCGACACGCTGGTGAAGCTGATGGAGGACCACCGCGAGGCGGTGGTGGTGATCGTCGCGGGCTATACGGCGGAGATGAAGCGTTTCCTTTCGGTCAATCCCGGTGTGGCGTCCCGCTTCTCACGGACCATCACCTTCGGCGACTACGCGCCCGAGGAACTGCTGCGGATCGTCGAGCAGCAGGCCGACGAGCACGAGTACCGCCTCGACACGGGGACGGGCGAGGCCCTCCTGAAGTACTTCACGGCGCTCCCGAAGGGTCCCGGCTTCGGCAACGGCCGCACCGCCCGCCAGACGTTCGAGGCGATGGTGGAGCGGCACGCGGGCCGGGTCGCCCACTTCGAGGAGCCGAGCACGGACGACCTCACCCTGCTGTATCCGGAGGATCTGCCGGAACTGCCGTGACCGTCCCGGTGGTTCCGGCGGCCTCTTCGGCCTGCGGGCGCGGGGCGGGCACGGCCGGCTTGAGCCGGGCCAGCAGCCGGGCGCGTTCCTCGGCGAAGGCGGGGTCGGCCTGGTAGTCGCCGTGGCCCAGGATCGGTGCGGGCAGGGGGTGTTCCTCCGTGCGTCCGTAGACCAGGGGGTCCTTGAGGGCGTCGCGGTCGACCTTGGGTCCGTCGCCGTCGGGGATCACTCGGACGGGGCCGCCGATCGGGTCGGTGGTGCGGTGGAGGTTGCGCCAGCAGTCGACCTCGCGGTGCAGCGAGCCGAGGGCGGCCGGGCCGAAGTGGGCCGGGAACCAGCGGCCGTAGAGGCGCTCCAGAGGTGAGCCGTATGTGAGGAGGGCGACCCGCTTGCGGACGGATGGCCACAGCTGCCAGGCGGCAGCGGCGGCAAGGACGCTGCCCTGCGAGTGGCCGGAGATGACGAGCCTGCCGCCCGTGGCGCGCGTCGCGCGGGTCCAGGTGTGCATGCGCCAGGTGAGGTCGGGGACGGCGCGCTCGGCGTAGCAGGGCGGCGCGAAGGGGTGGGCGGCGCGGGGCCAGAACGTGCCGACGTCCCACAGGATGCCGATGGTGCGGCGCGCGGAGGCGTCGCGGTAGGCGCGGCGGCCCCAGGTCACGAAGAGTATGAAGCCGAAGCCGATCAGCCAGGAGCCGAGCGCCTGCGAGGTCTCGGCCGCTCCTTCGAAGAAGAGGGGCAGCCCCTGGGCGGCCTCGCTCGGCACCTCCTCGCTCACCCACGCGCCCACCAGCGCGCCCGCTCCGAGCAGCAGCGTCACCGCGGAGGTGATGCCCACGAGGAGCGGGGCCCGGTCGGTGAGGGCGGCACGCGCGCGCGTGCCCGCGATGCGGCGGCTGCGGGCCTCGTCCTTCGGCTCGCCCGGGTATTCGAGCGGGATCGTCGGCCGGTCGCGGCGCGCCCGCCGCCAGGTGCGCACGCCGAGCCAGCCGCAGAGCGCGGCGACGACCACCAGGAGGGGCGGGATCACGGACGCCTGCCAGGTCAGCAGGACGGGCGGGCCGTCGATGGTGCCGCCGGAGCCGGGCCCGCCCGCGCCGTCGAGCCAGTCGGCGACGCGCTGGGCGCCGCCTCCGGACATCACTCCGCCGAGCGCGCAGGACAGCATGGCGACGGCGGGTCCCGCGAAGCCCCGCAGGGCGGTGCGGGTGTCGGGGGCCGTGCGGTAGAGCATGCGGGCGACCACCGCGAGGGCGATGACCAGGAGCCCCTGGACCAGGGCGATACCGCCGAAGGTCGCGTTGCCCGGCAGCCTGCCTTCGGAGGTCCAGTCGGGGCGTGACCAGCCTGCGTACAGGAGCGTCGAGGCGAGCAGCGTGAGCGCGCCCAGGGGCAGGCGGCGGATCAGCTTCTCGTCCAGGTGCTGGTCGAGCTTGTTCTCGCTGCGGCCCCTGCGCCAGACCACCAGGACGACGATGACCCCGCCCAGGACGAGCGTCCCGTCGAGGATCCAGCCGAGGACGTCGAGCAGCGCGGGCCCACCGGGCCGCCGGTCGTGGCGCGCGGCTGACGTGCCGACCGCGGCGGCCACCGTGAGGAGCCCCGCGGCGGTGTGCGCGGCGCGCAGGCGGGCCACGAGCCGGCGCCCGTACCAGAAGCCGGGCCTGCCGAGCGCGGTGCGCCCGGCCTCCTCCTCCGGGTCGGATTGGTGGGGCAGCGGTGTCTGGGACTCGTATGCGCTCCAGGTGCGCTGGGACAGGTACCAGAGAAGCCCGGTGAGCGCGGCGGGCACCAGCGCGGCGAGCGCGAGGCGCCGTCCGGGCTGGCTCCACCAGCCGCCGTGCCCGGAGGCGTCGGGGCCGAGGAAGCCGAGCCAGGAGCGCTCGGCGGCGCACGCGGGGGTGCCCGCGCACTGCCAGGCCGTCAGGTCGATGGCGACCTCGCAGGCGGCGGCGACGAGCAGGACGGTAAGGGTGAGCCCGGTCAGGCGCACCAGCAGGCCGTACGTACGGACGGTCTTGCGCATGCGCCGCGACGTGGGGCGCATCCAGTGCGCGAGGTTGACCACCATGAACGGAAGCAGCAGGAGCCACAGGGCCCGTGAGCCGTTCCCGGAGGTCAGATTGCACCAGACGTACGCCTCGGGGACCGGCTTGCCCCGGTAGTCGTCCGGGCGTTTCTCGGCGTCGGCGTCCTCGGCCCGCCGGAAGACGGCCGCCGTCTCGTCACCGGAGACCCGCACGGTCCTGGGATCGCCCAGCATCTCTTCCGGTGTGGTGCCCCCGACTCCGTGCACGAGGAGTTCGAGAGCCGTCTCTTCCCTGTGGTCAGCCGCCACTTTTCCGCTTCCCCCGAATGTGCGCGCGACGTGCGCGTGGTCAGGCAACAAGGATCTCCGCTGACGGCCCCCTCCACACCTCTCGTCACGCAATCTCCCCGTTCGGATCGAGTGCACGGACTCGGGCGGTGGGCCGCCCGTCGGTGGCGCATGCGAGGATGAGGCAGCGCATTTGACGGGCGCGCCGGGTGTGACGAGGCAGAAGGGCCGGGACGGACGTGAGTGAGAATCAGAACCTCCTCGCGGAGCAACGCCGCGCCTTGATCCTCGACGAGGTACGCCGCCGGGGCGGGGTCCGCGTCAATGAACTGACCCGCAAGCTGGGTGTGTCGGACATGACGGTCCGCCGGGATCTCGACGCCCTGGCCCGCCAGGGCGTCCTGGAGAAGGTGCACGGCGGGGCCGTCCCGGTGGTCGAGGCGAGCACGCACGAGCCGGGGTTCGAGGCGAAGTCGGGCCTGGAGCTGAGCGCCAAGGAGGACATCGCGCGCACCGCGGCCTCCCTGGTCGCGCCGGGTACGGCGATCGCGCTCTCCGGCGGCACGACGACGTACGCACTGGCCCACCACCTCCTGGACGTACCGGACCTGACGGTCGTGACGAACTCGGTGCGGGTCGCGGACGTCTTCCACTCCGCGCAGCGCACGTCCGGCCAGCGTCAGGGCGCGGCCACCGTGGTCCTCACGGGCGGTGTGCGCACTCCGTCGGACTCACTGGTCGGCCCGGTCGCCGACCAGGCGATCGGTGCGCTGCACTTCGACGTGCTCTTCCTGGGTGTGCACGGCATATCGGCGGAGGCCGGTCTGTCCACGCCCAACCTCGCGGAGGCGGAGACCAACCGGCGTCTGGTGCAGTCGGCACGGCGGGTCATCGTGGTCGCCGACCACACCAAGTGGGGCACGGTCGGCCTCAGTTCGTTCGCCACCCTGGAGCAGGTCGACACGCTCGTGACGGATGCCGGGATGCCCGCTCAGGCACGGGTGGAGATCTCCGAGCATCTGCGGCGCCTGGTGGTCACGGGCGAGCGCGATGAGCATGGGCCCGACGTGCGGGGCGAGCACGGCCGGAGCGCCGGACTGGCGGAGAACGCCGGGAGCACCGCAGACATCTGACGGCCCGCCAGCTATGGTGACGGTGCCCGGTCAACGATCCGATTCCGCTTGGGGGCTGAGTTCAATGGCACGCCGACTGAGGCCCGTAGGGCTGGAGTTCGCCGAATCCGCTCCCGTACGCCTGGTCTTCGCCCGCGAGGTGAGCGCGCCCCCGGAAACGGTGTACCGCGCCCTGGCCGACGACATGACCGGCTGGCCCGAGTGGTTCACGGCGGTCACGCTCTGCCGGCCCACCGACGGCGCGGACGGCAGCAAGGGCCGCGAGGTCCGGCTCAAGGGCGGCACGCGTTTCTGGGAGACCATCATGGCGGCCGACCCGGCCGAGCGGTACGCCTACCGCATCGACGAGTCGAACGCCCCTGGCCTGCGCGCCCTCCTCGAGGAGTGGCGGCTGACCCCGGCCGGGACCGGGACCCGTGTCCAGTGGACCTTTGCCGCGGACGGCCCCGCTCCCTTCCGCTTCGCCCTGAAGCTCGGCAGGGCGGGCATGGGCCGGTCCTTCCGCGACGCCGTCACGGCTCTGGACCGGCGCCTCGCTGCGGCCAACGCCTGAACCCTGTCCGGCGATTGCGGTCGCCTAGGTCCAAGTGCCGTTCGCCAGAAGCGACTTGATGGCCGCCTCGTACGGCGTGATGTCCAGCCCTTGTTCGGCCAGCCACGTGTCCGAGTAGTACTTGTCCAGGTAGCGGTCGCCCGGGTCGCAGATGAGTGTGACGACGCTGCCGGTTCGGCCCGCTGCCACCATCTCGGCGACGATCTTCAAGGAGCTCCACAGGCCGGTTCCGGTCGAGCCGCCCGCCTTGCGGCCGATCGCCTGCTCCAGGGCGCGCACGGCGGCGACGCTCGCGGCGTCCGGCACCTTCATCATGCGGTCGATCGCGCCGGGGACGAAGCTCGGCTCCATCCGGGGCCTTCCGATGCCCTCGATGCGGGAGCCGCAGTCGCTGGTGGCGTCCGGGTCGTGGTGGGTCCAGCCGTCGAAGAAGCACGAGTTCTCGGGATCGGCGACGCAGAGCCGGGTGTCGTGCTGCATGTAGTGGACGTAGCGGGCGATGGTCGCCGACGTACCGCCCGTGCCCGCCGTGGCGACGATCCACGCGGGCTCCGGATAGCGCTCCAACTTCATCTGCTGGTAGATCGATTCGGCGATGTTGTTGTTGCCGCGCCAGTCCGTGGCCCGTTCCGCGTAGGTGAACTGGTCCATGTAGTGACCGCCGGTCTCGACGGCGAGCGCGGCCGATTCGGCGTACATCGTGCGCGAGTCGTCCACGAAGTGGCACTGGCCGCCGTGGAATTCGATCAGTCGGCACTTCTCGGCGCTGGTCGTGCGGGGCATCACCGCGATGAACGGCACCCCGATCAGCTTCGCGAAGTACGCCTCCGAAACGGCCGTCGAGCCGCTGGAGGCCTCGATGACCGGCCGGCCCGGACGGATCCAGCCGTTGCACAAGCCGTAGAGGAAGAGCGAGCGGGCGAGGCGGTGCTTGAGGCTGCCGGTAGGGTGCGTCGACTCGTCCTTGAGATACAGGTCGATGCCCCACTGCTCCGGCAGCGGGAAGCGCAGCAGGTGCGTGTCGGCGGAACGGTTGGCGTCGGCCTGGACCTTGCGGACGGCTTCTTTGAGCCAGGCGCGGTACTCGGCGTCGCTGCGGTCCACGTCGAGCGTGGTCATCGGCTCATCGGCTTGATCCTGCTGTGTGCTGCTCACCGCGCGGCTCCTTGGCGTCAACCTGGCCACGCTCCGAGCGGGCCGGACACCTCGATCATATGCACCTTCCGCACGCTTCTCACCTGCATAAACACACCTTTGAGCACCTCAAAGGCACACCTGGCGCAGTCGACTGACACAACGGCACGGCACACTGGGGAGAGGGGCGGCGTCCACTTGTGACCACGTCTTCATACGTACTGGTGCTCGACGCCAGGTGCGTGCAGACTGCACCGCACGGGACGGCGGTCCCGTACGGAACGACCTACCGAAACGCACAAGGGGGCGGAACGTCATGGCGGAGCCGGATTTCACGGCCACAGGCGTGCGGATCGGACGGCGACTGCGCTCCCTCACCCGGGCGGGTCAAATCCGTATCACCGACGGCAGGTTCGAGCTACTGACCAGTTATGGCAGGGAGATCGACAGCGCGCCGGTGCAGACGGTGCGCGCCGGTAAGCCATGGTTCGCCGCCGACGACCGGGCCCTTGCCGAACTGAACGGAACGCGCTACCGCCTCACCCTCGCCGATCATGATCCTGCGCCCGGCAAGGCAGGTCCGCCCACGGTACGCAAGTTCATCGACGCGGTACGCAGGGCCGGGGGCAGCAGGGCGCGCGCCTGAGAAGCCCGTGGGCTCCTGGCGGCGGCCGTGCGAGTTGCACGCCCGCACCCCCTGAGTCACTCTGGTCTCGCATCACTCTGGGTTCATCGGCGATGACGCTGCGAACCAGCCCGTCGGCCACGAATCACGGCCGGCAGACCCCGCGGCCGCTGCTGGATCCGATCGTCGTCTTCTTCCGGACCGCAATTCGGGGAGTCGCAGCCGTGATCAGCCAGCCAAGCAGGTATTGCACGGTAGAGCTTCAGGCCCTGCCGTCGCGGATCGGCCAGGTACGCAGAATCGTATCGGCGCAGTTGCGCTACTGGCATCTCGATCCGTTGATAGACCAGGCCGCGCTCGGTGTGACCGAGCTCCTGACCAACGTGCACCGGCATGCACAGCCGGACAAGGTGTGCACCGTGGAGATCGAGCTGCTGCTCGACCGTCTCACGGTCTCCGTGCACGACCACGACCCCCGCCTTCCCGAGGTGCGCGACGCGGAACCGTTCGCCACCTGCGGCCGCGGGCTCGCCATGATCGCCGCCGTCAGCGAGAGCTGGGGGGTACGCCCCCACGGCGACACCGGCAAGGTCGTCTGGTTCACCCTTCCGGCCCCTACGTCGCCGGCCGCCGCACTGCCGTCCGGGTACCCGGTGTACGGCGCGACCACGGCCGGCCCCTTCGCGGACCTGGACGCCGGGCCGCAGCCCGCCGACGGGCACGCGCCCGGCCATGCTCCCGCCCGGTCGGCCGTTGTCGGCTGACCGGGCGGTGACACGCTCCGCAGCGCGGGCGTCCTACGTCACTCGGTGGCGATGGCACGCAGCACGTCCAGGCGTGCGGCCCGCCGTGCCGGACGCAGACCCGCGAGGGCTCCCGCCGCCAGGCCCACCAGGACGACCACCGCCAATTGCACCGGTGGCACCGCGAACGCGAAGGCACTGCTCGTCGCGCCGTCCGAGGCCTTGACGAGCACCCAGCCGAGGAAGCCGCCGAGCGCAAGGCCGCCGGCTGTGCCGAACGCGGCGACAAGCACCGACTCCCAGCGGACCATGGCGCGAAGCTGCGACCTGGTCTGCCCGACGGCACGCAACAGGCCGAGCTCGCGGGTCCGTTCGTGGATGGCAAGGGTCAGTGTGTTGGCGATGCCGAGCAGGGCGATCAGTACGGCGAGGGCGAGCAGGGCGTAGACCAGCGTGAGCATCATGTCGATGCCGCCCGCCGCCGACTGGGCGTACTCGCCGCGGGTCTGGACGTCCGGATTGCCGTACTCCTGCGCGGTCTTGGAGACCGCGTCCTTGCCGTCCGCCGCGCTCACGCCGTCCTTGAACGTGACGGAGACCAGGCTGTCGGCGTCCTGCATCCGGTGCGGCGCCCAGGCCTCACGGGTGATGACGTAGTCCCCCGCGAGCTCAGACCGGCCGAACAGCGCACGAACGGTGAAGGTGGCCTTCTCGCCGTCGGCGAAGGCGAGTTCCGCCTTGGACCCGACCTTCAGGTCCTGCTTCTCGGCCTCCGAGCGATTGATCGCGATGCCGTCGGTGTCGAGGCCGTCCAGGGACCCGTCGACCTTGCCGAGGTCGAAGGACTTGGCGAACGGCCCCGGGTCGGTGACGGTCAGGGCGCGTCCTTCTCCCTCGATCTCCGCAGCGCCCTTGCCGAGTCCGACCGCGGTCGCGACTTCCGGCTGCTCGGCGAGCGCGGGGGCCAGCTTGGGGCTGAGTCCGCTGCCGCCCGCGCCGAAGCCGGGGGTGCTGATGGCCAGGTCACCGGCGAAGGAGCGATTGACCGTCTGGTCCATGGTCGCCTTCAGCGAGGCGCCGAAGACGGTGAAGAGCGAGACCACGGCGACACCGATCATCAGCGCACTCGCGGTGGCGGCGGTCCGCTTGGGGCTGCGCAGGGCGTTGCGCCGGGCGAGCCCGCCCGTGACGCCGCGCAGCCGGTCGAGGGGCCCGCCGAGAATGCGTACCGCCCGCGAGGACGCGACGGGCCCGAGCACGACGAACGCGGCGAGCGCGAGCACCGCGCCTGCCCCGGCCAGCCACACGGACGGGCTGACCAGGACGCCGGTCAGCGACAGGCCGACGGCGGCGAGCGCGAGGACTCCGCCCGTGACGGCGCGTCCCCGCGATGCCCCGGAGTGGTCGACCGCTGTCTCACGCAGCGCGGCCAGGGGTGCGGTGCGCCCGGCGCGTACGGCGGGCAGCAGGGCGGAGCCCAGGCAGACCACGATGCCGACGACCAGCGGCAGCAGCATCGACAGGCCGCTGATCACCAAGTCGCCCTCGGGGAAGGGGAATCCGATGGCCGGGAAGAGCGCCTGGAGCCCGGCGGCGATGCCGATGCCGCCCGCGAGGCCCGCGGCGGACGCCACCACGGCGACCACGCTCGCCTCGATCAGGGTGGAGGCGGTGACCTGTCGGCGCGAGGCGCCGAGCGCGCGCAGGAGCGCGTTCTCGCGGGTGCGCTGGGCGACGACGATCGCGAACGTGTTGTGGATGCTGAAGGTGGCGACGAGGAGCGCGACCCCGGAGAAGACGAGCAGGAAGGTGGTGAAGAGCGACAGGAACTGGCCGGAGATGTTGTCGGTGTTCTCCGCCGCCGACGCCTTGCCGGTGATCGCCTCAACTCCCTTGGGGAGTACGGGACTCAGCGCGTCGACGAGTTCCTGCTCGCTCACGCCGGGCCCTGCCCGCACCTGGATGGACGCGGCCTCGCCGGGCTTCGGCGTCAGGTACTTCTCGGCGTCGGCCTGCGTCATGCCGGTGAAGGTGGTCTGCGCCATGCCGTCCTCGCCGCCGAAGGTCGCGAGGCCCACGATCGTCACCTGGACGGGGTCGGGGGTGCGCAGCGTGGTCGTGTCGCCCACCTTCAGGTCGCCGGATTCGGCTGCCCCTCGGTTGATGGCGACCTCGCCGGACTTGGCGGGGGCGCGGCCCTCGGCCAGCTGATAGGCGTTCAGCTCCTTGTCGTCGATCCAGTTGCCGGCGAGGGTGGGCGGGCCTTCGCCGCCGATGGGTTCCCGGTCCTTGCCGAGGAGTTGGCCCGCGCCCTGGATGCTGGGCGCGGCGGCGGCTACGTCGTCGGTCTGCTCGATCTTCTCGACGAGCGAGGTCTTGACGGGCTGCCGGGTGCCCTGGCTGTCGTCGGGGGTGGTGATGGTGTCGGCGCTGCGGACGACGGCGTCGGTGCCGCGCGTCGCGTTGCCGAACATCGTGTCGAAGCTGCCGCGCAGGGTGTCGCCCATGACGAGCGTGCCCGCCAGGAAGGCGACACCGAGCATGACCGCGAGGAACGTACCCGCGAAGCGCCGCTTGTGGCCGCGCAGCGAGGACAGGCTGATGCGGGCGGACGCACTGAGGGAATTCATGACGATGGTGCCCCCTTGGCATCGAAGGCCTTGAGGCGGTCGAGGACCTTGTCGGCGGTCGGATCCGCCATGCGGTCGACGAGACGGCCGTCGGCCAGGAAGACGACCTCGTCGGCGTGGGCGGCGGCTACCGGGTCATGGGTGACCATGACGACGGTGCGGTCCATCTGCCGCACCGCGCGGCCAAGGAGGCGCAGGACCTCCTCGCCGGAGCGGGAGTCGAGGTTGCCGGTCGGCTCGTCGGCGAAGACGACGTCGGGCCGGCCCGCGAACGCCCTTGCCACGGCGACGCGTTGCTGCTGTCCGCCGGAGAGCTCGGCGGGCCGGTGGTGGAGCCGGTCGCGCAACCCGACGACGTCGATGAGGGCGTCGGTCCACTCCGCGGCTTCCACGTCGCCGCGCTTCCCCGCGAGGTCCATCGGGAGCGTGATGTTCTCGGCCACGGTCAGCGTCGGCACCAGGTTGAAGGCCTGGAAGACGAAGCCGATGCGGTCGCGGCGCAGCAGCGTGAGGCGGCGGTCGTCGAGCGCGCCCAACTCGGTGTCGCCGATGTGGGCGGTCCCCGAGGTGAGGGTGTCCAGGCCCGCGGCGCAGTGCATCAGGGTGGACTTGCCCGAGCCCGACGGGCCCATGATCGCGGTGAAGCGTCCGGCCGGAAAGCCGACGCTCACCCCGTCCAGGGCCCGCACGGCGGTGTCTCCGCTGCCGTAGACCTTGACGGCCTCGGTGACGCGGGCGGCGTCGAGGGTGCTGGTGCTGCGGTGTCCGGTCGCGGTGGTCATGCCGCACCGCCCTTGGACGTACGTCCGAACTCCTCGTTCAGGACGGACAGCCTCCGCCAGTACTCGTCCTCGTCGATCTCACCGGAGGCGAAGCGACGGCCGAGCACGGCGATGGGCGAGTTCTCGTCGATGCGTACGTTCCGCTCGGCACCGTCCCGCTGCCACGGCGCCCGGCGGCCCCGCCACACGGTGCGGCGCAGGAGGGTGATGCCGCCGATCACGACGGCCGCCCAGATGAGCGGGAAGAACAGGATCCACGGGCCGGGCCCGCCATCGAAGTGAGCCAGGGTGTTCATGGTGTCCATCTCCTCGGGAGCGATGTCTGCGATGCCTGGTGCGGCGTCGTGTGCGATGTATCGAGACTCGCGCTCCGAGGGGGTCCGAGTCGTCGTACGGCCAGCGGCAGTGCGCGTACCACTGCGGGAGTAGATGGGGGGTACGGAACTGCTTCCGGAAGGCCTTGGACTTCTGTACCTACTAGTATGTACAGTACGTTCATGAGCACTCCGGAGCGCCTGATCGAGTCCACCCGTGAACTGCTGTGGGAGCGCGGCTACGTAGGCACGAGCCCCAAGGCGATCCAGCAGCACTCGGGCGCCGGGCAGGGGAGCATGTACCACCACTTCTCCGGCGGTAAGCCCGACCTCGCGCTCGCCGCGATCAGGCGCACGGCGGACGAGATGCGCGCCACGGCCGAGCGCGTCCTGGGCGGCACCGGATCGGCGTACGAGCGCATCGAGGCGTATCTGCTGCGCGAGCGCGACGTCCTGCGCGGCTGCCCGGTCGGGCGGCTGACGATGGACCCGGACGTCATCGCGAACGACGCACTGCGCGCGCCCGTCGCCGAGACGCTCGACTGGTTGCGGGACCGGATCGCCGGGATCGTCGAAGAGGGCCGCGAGCGGGGCGAGTTCGCGTCCACGCTCGACGCCCAGGCCGTCGCGGCGACGGTCGTCGCGACGGTCCAGGGCGGATATGTGCTGGCCCGCGCGTCGGGTTCACCAGCGGCCTTCGACACCGGCGTACGCGGCTTGCTCGCCCTGCTGTTCGCTGCCACCGCTCCCGCTCCGTAGCGCACCCCACCAACCGCACCACGCACTGGGACGCGCATGTACGCGCCAACGAGTATCCAGCGGCTGCGGGCAAGGACCCGGCAGCTTGAGCCCGAGGGGCGAACCATCATGCACGCGATGCAGTACGAGATCACGCTTCCGGCCGACTACGACATGGGGATCATCCGCAACCGGGTGGCGGCCAAAGGCCACTTGCTGGACGGCTACCCGGGCCTCGGCGCCAAGGCGTACCTCATCCGGGAGCGCGGCGTCGACGACTCCCCCGTGAACCAGTACGCGCCGTTCTACCTCTGGAACACCCCAGAGGGCATGAACTCCTTCCTCTGGGGCCCCGGGTTCCAGGGCATCGTCGACGACTTCGGGCGACCGGAGGTGCAGCACTGGCCGGGGCTCGCGTACGCAGAGGGGACGGCGTCGGGAGCGCCGGCGAAGTCCGCCATACGGCGGCGGACACGGATCCCGGCCCGCACCCACCTCGGCGGTCTCGCTGCCGAACTCGCCTACGAGGCAGAGCGGTTGGCCCGCCGGGAGGGGGCTATCTATGCCGCGACGGCCATCGACCCCCGCACGTGGGAGGCGCTGTACTTCTCCGTCTGGGACCACGATTCACCCAAGGGGCCGGGCGACGTGTTCCAGGTCCTGCACCTGTCCGCACCGGAGCGGAGCCTCCTCCCGCAGGGGCAGCAGTGGTGAGCCCGGTCGACCCCACGGAAGACACGGTCCGCACGGCCCGCACAACCCCCACGGTCGGCACGGTCCGCACGGTCGGCACGGTCCGCACGGTCCTAGGAGACATCGCGCCTGAGCACATCGGCGTCTGCGACGCCCACGACCACCTCTTCCTGACGAGCCCTCAACTCCCGGGCCAGGAAATGGACTCAGCCATCTCGGCGGCACAGGAGCTGACGGCCTTCCGGGAGGCGGGCGGCGAGAGCCTGATCCAGTGGACGCCGCACGGCATGGGACGCCACGCGGGTGCCCTTCCGGGGCTGTCCCGGACGACGGGCGTACGCATCGTCGCGGCCACGGGCCTGCACCAATCGGTCCACTACACAACGGAGTTGCTGGACCGCCTCCGCACCGAGGGCCTCGCGGAGCTCTTCGTACGGGAGGTGAACGAGGGCATCGCGGACACCGGCGTACGGGCCGGGCTGATCAAAGTCGCCGGCGGCTTCCACGGCCTGGACACGCACGCCCGCTGGACGATGAACGCGGCGGCCGAGGCCCACCACGCGACCGGCGCACCCATTGCCGTACACCTGGAGCTGGGCACGGGCGCACTGGACGTACTCGACCTGCTGTGCGGCGAGTTGGACGTGCCGCCGGATCGCCTGATCCTCGGCCACCTGAACCGCTCCCCCGACCTCACGGTCCACCACCAGGTCGCCGAAGCCGGCGCGTACCTCGCCTTCGACGGGCCCTCCCGCGCCCACCACGCCACCGACTGGCGCATGCCGGAAGCCGTACAGACCCTGGCCGAGGCAGGATTCGCCGACCAGCTCCTCCTCGGCGGCGACACGACAACCGCCGGGGCACGCGCGGTGAGCGGCGGCCCCGGCCTCCCGCATCTGCTGCGCAGGGTGCGGCCGCGACTCGAACTCGCCGTGGGGAGAGGCGTGGTGGAACGCATACTGACCAGGAACCCAGGACGGGCGTTCGCCGTGGAGTGGGCACCGGATTCGAGGGCTCGCTCAGGTCACCGCCTCACGGAAGTCCGCGGCCAAGTGTGAGAGCAGGCGCGCCGGTGCGTCGTCCTGGATGGTGTGGCCCGCACCGTCCACCCAGGTCAGTTCGGCGTGCGGGATCCGCGCGTGCAGGAACTCGGCGAACTCCGGTGGCAGCAAGCGGTCTTCGCGTCCCCAGATGATGCGGGTCGGTATCGGTACTTCGCCGAGGACGGGTTCGAGCTCGTCCGTCTGGGACTGCTCGAACTGGCGGTACTGGCGATAGAACGCCGCCTGCCCTTCCGTGCCGCGCCACGGGTCGACGTACGCGTCCAGGATTCCCGGCCCGTAGCCGGTGTGCGTGGCGTGGCGGACGTGGCCGGCCACCAGCGCTTCGTGGGCGTAGTCGGGGAGTTGCTCGAAGACGTGCGCGTTCTCGCGGATGAGCTTGAAGTAGCCCGTCCCCCACGCCCCTCCGCCGACCGCGTCGACCAGCGTGAGGTCCGCGTACTCCGCGCCCTCCAGGAGCAGCGCCCGAAGCGCCACCGCTCCGCCCACGTCGTGCGCGACGACGCTCGGCCGGGTCAGGCCCCAGTGCGCGAGGAGGCGGGCGAAGATCCTCCCTTGCGCCACCAGGCCGACGTCCTGCCCCTCCCCCCGCTCCGACTGCCCGAAGCCGAGCAGGTCCCAGACGTAGACCTTGCGCGAACGGGCCAGGGCCGGGGCGATCTCGCGCCAGATGTACGACGAGAACGGCGACCCGTGCAAGAGGACCACCGGACCGCCCTCACCCTCCGGTCCCCTCCCCCCTTGCCCGTCGCCGAACGAGGCCCACCTCACGTATCCGTCCGGCGTCTCGAACTTCTCCGCCAAGTGCCATGTCAGCGACGTCATCGACGTCATGGGGTGCCTCCCAGTGGATGGAATCCGCTCCGTCGTCGTCTTGCCTCAGAGATCGACGTTACCGGTAGAACGATGCAAGTGGTAACCCACTTGCTCGAATCCACGTATTGCACTGGCCGTTCCAAAACAGGTACCGTACCGACATGGCCCGACCGAGAACCTTCGACGAGGAACGGGCCCTGGACGCGGCGATGCGCGCCTTCTGGGCGAACGGCTACGAGGCCACCTCGACCCAGGATCTGTGCGAAGCCACCGGCCTGGGCCGCAGCAGCATCTACAACACCTTCAGCAGCAAGCACGAACTGTTCCAACGGGCCCTGGCCCGCTACATGGACTCCATGACAGCCGGCCAGGTCGAGATCCTGGAGGATGCCGGGCGCCCCCCGATGGAACGGCTGCGCGCCCTCTTCGTCCGGATCGTCGACTCCGAGTTCGCGTGCCGCGAGGACGACCACAGCATCGGCTGCCTGACCGTCAACACGACCGTGGAACTCGCCGGGCGCGACCCCGAGGCCGCCGAGATGCTCGCGCGCGATCTCGCGGTGCGCCTGGACGCCATCAGCGCCGTCATCCGCTCAGGACAGAGCGGCGGCGACATCGCCTCCACACGGGACGCGGGAGACCTGGCCCGATTCCTGAACGCCGTCATCGGCGGGATGCGGATCTCGGCACAGGGCGGGGCCGATCGCGCCGCCCTGACCTCCATCGCCGATACGGCTCTGGACACGCTGACCCGCTGAGTCACTGACTCGCTGACCTGCTGAGTCACTGACCCGCCGAGTCACCGAGTCGCCGAGTCACCGGCCTCACCCCACTCCCCCGCTACCCCACTCCCGCACGCCTTGCTCCCGACTCCCGCACGCCTTGCTCCCGCATGCCCTTGTTTTGCACTGATCAGTATATAACCCATCCCGACACTCAACACTCCGCCCCACCCCTGACAGGAGCCCCCATGCCCCGCGCCGTCTACCTCCTGGCCCTCGGCATCTTCGCCATGGTGACCAGCGAGTTCGTGGTCGCCGGTCTGATGCCGCAGATGGCCGAAGGACTCGACGCCACCATCCCGGAGATCGGCTACCTGATCACCGCCTTCGCCGCGGCGATGGCCTTCGGCGGCCCCTTCCTCACCGTCGCCCTCCTGAGGTTGCGTCAGAAGACGTCCCTGCTCGTCCTGTTCGGCATATTTCTGGCAGGCAACGTCCTCGCCGCCCTGGCCCCGGACTACCGCACCATGCTGGTGGCCCGCGTCATCACCGGCATCGCCTCGCAGGCCTTCTTCGGCATCTCCATCTCGCTCTGCGCCCAGCTCACCCGCCCCGAAGTACGAGGCAGGGCCATCGCA
This sequence comes from Streptomyces sp. A18, assembly GCF_059026065.1. NCBI lineage: Bacteria > Bacillati > Actinomycetota > Actinomycetes > Kitasatosporales > Streptomycetaceae > Streptomyces > Streptomyces sp. A18. Next base: position 313,162 of record NZ_JBWLKL010000007.1, read on the forward strand.
TTGGCCCTCAACGGGCTGATGCTGGGCACGCTCCTCGGCCTTCCGCTCTCCACCGTCATCGGTGAACACCTGGGCTGGCGCGCCGCGTTCTGGGCCATCACCGCGCTGACCGTCATCGCCGCGCTCGCCACCCTCGTCGGGGTTCCGCGCATCGAGCGCGCGGCCGAAGGCAGCGGCCTCCGGCAGGAACTGGGCGCCTTTCGCGGCCCCCGGCTCTGGCTGACCCTCACCACCAGCACGTTCGTCATCGGCGCCACGTTCTCCGCCTTCAGCTACCTCAACCCGATCCTCACCGAGGTGACCGGCTTCGCCACGGGCTCCGTACCGCTGCTGCTCATCGCGTACGGAGCGGCCACCGTCATCGGCAACACCATCGTCGGCCGGTTCGCCGACAAGCACACCGTCCCGGTCCTGCTCATCGGCCTGCTGCTCAATCTGGCGTTCCTCGTCGGCTTCGCCGTGCTCGCCCAACTGGGCGTGGCCGCCGTGGTGTTGATGATGGGCATCGGCCTGGTCGGCGTCACCATGAACCCGGCCCTGGTGACCCGCGTCCAGCGCGCGGGACATGCCGGGCCGCTGGTCAACACCGTCCACTCCTCGTTCATCACCCTCGGCATCATCATCGCGACGTCCGTCGGCGGACCGGCCATCGATACGTTCGGCCTGCGGGCGCCGCTCTGGATCGGCGCCGCCCTCGCCGCGCTCGGCCTCGTCACACTCCTGCCCGACCTGAAGCGGCTGCGCAACGGCCGAACCACGCCGACGGCCGGCGAAGTCGAGGCGGACCAGAGCCGCCCGGCCCCGAAGGAGTCCGCCCCCGTCTAGCCCAGTGCCCCGAGGGGGTCGTCGAGCACCGGCTGCCAGGCCAGCTCGGCGGCCCCCACCAGGCTGTTGTGGTCCAGCGTGCAGGCCAGGATCGGTACGCCTCCGCTGCGCCCCCACAGGCTCCGGTCGGCGACGACGGCGCGCAGCCGCTCGGGGTCGGCCTCAAGGAGCGCGCGGTGCAGGCCGCCCAGGATGATGCGGTCCGGGTTGAGGATGTTCACCAGGCCCGCGAGGCCCAGGCCGAGGCGGTCGATCAGCTCCTCGGCCGCCGCACGGACCGCCGTGTCCCCGCCCGCGTCCCGGAGCAGTTCGCGGGCCTGCAGCAACAGCCCCTCCGGGCCGGGCGCGCGGCCCGCCGCGGTGAGGAAGGCCAGCGGGTCCGTCTCGACGTCCAGACAGCCCCGGCTGCCGCAGTGACAGGGTCGGCCCTCGGGGTTGACGGTGAGGTGACCGACCTCGAGCGCGAGGCCCGAACTGCCCGTGTGCAGCCGCCCGTCGAGGACAAGCGCACCGCCGACACCCCGGTGTCCGGTCGCCACGCACAGCAGATCGCGGGAGCCGCGCCCGGCTCCGTGCCGGTGTTCGGCGAGCGCGGCGAGGTTGACGTCGTTGGCGGCGAACGCCGGCCCCATGATGCCCGCGTCCCGTACGCAATCGGCGAAGATCTGCCGGACCTGCGAGCCCGCGGGCCACGCCAGGTGCAGCGGATTGAGAGCGGTGCCCTCAGGTTCGGCGACGGCCGACGGCACCGCGAGGCCCGCACCCACGCACCGCCTGCCGGTCTCCCTCAGCAGTTGCGCGCCCGCCTCGATGACCGAGCCGAGCACCTGCGCCGGGTCGGCGTCGATCGTCTCGCAGCCGGGCGCGGTGGCGACGATCCGGCCGCCGAGCCCGACGAGGGCGGCCCGGAAACCGTCCGAGTGCACCTGCGCGGCAAGCGCCACCGGCCCCTCTTCCGCGATGGAGAGTCCGTGCGAGGGGCGGCCCTGGGAACCGGCGGGCGCACTCGGCCTCGCGTCGATCCGGATCAGGCCGAGCGCCTCCAACTCGGCGGCGACGGCACCGGCCGTGGCGCGGGTGACGCCGAGTTCGGCGGTGAGCACGGCACGGGTCGGGGCGCGTCCGGTGTGGACGAGTTCAAGCGCGGGGCCGAGCGCGCCTCGCCCGCGCTCCAGGCGCGTACGCGTGGACAGATCCCCCTCGGTTCGGGAGGCAGCCTTGCCGTTCATGAGGGCGAGTCTCCCATGATCCGTACGCCGCCTCGCCGTTCACCCGTCATCCGCTCGTGCACCGCTCGTCCCCTGCCCTTGCCCTGCCGTCCCACGAGAACCTTCCCCACCGGTGACCACCGCCTCACAGGAACCGTCTTGTACGCCACGGGGGCGCACCTCTACTCTGACTTTGTGCCGCTACTAAACAAAACCACGTCCGCAGCGTCGCGGGCCACTCCCCCGGGCCTTGCCCGGCTCCGTGTCGCACTCACCGTCTTCTTCGCGCTCGACGGCTTCATCTTCGCCGGGTGGGTCGTCCGCATCCCCGCCATCAAGGAACAGACCGGCGCATCGGCGAGCGATCTCGGCCTCGCGCTGCTCGGGGTCTCCGCCGGCGCCGTGATCACGATGACGCTCACCGGACGGCTCTGCCGCCGCTTCGGCAGCCATCCGGTGACCGTGGCCTGCGCGGTCCTGCTGCCGCTGAGTGTCGCGCTGCCTCCGCTGACGCATTCGGCACTGTCGCTCGGGCTCGTGCTCCTGGTGTTCGGGGCCGCCTACGGCGGGATCAACGTGGCGATGAACAGCGCCGCCGTCGACCTGGTGGCCGCCCTGCGGCGCCCGATCATGCCCAGTTTCCACGCGGCGTTCAGCCTGGGCGGCATGGTCGGCGCCGGGCTCGGCGGACTGATCGCGGGCTCCCTCTCCCCCACCCGCCACCTGCTCGGCCTCACCGTGATCGGCCTGATCGTCACCGCCGTCGCGGGACGCACCCTCCTGCGCCTCAAGCCCCCGGCGCCTTCCGCCGACCGGCAGGACACGGACGGCACCCCGCGCCGCCTCGACAGCCGCACCCGCGGCCTCGTCCTCGTCTTCGGGCTCATCGCCCTCTGCACGGCCTTCGGCGAAGGAGCACTCGCCGACTGGGGCGCCCTACACCTCGAACAGGACCTGAACGCCCACCCGGGCATCGCCGCCGTCGGCTACTCCTGCTTCGCGCTCGCCATGACCATCGGCCGACTCAGCGGAACGACCCTGCTCGAACGCCTCGGCCAGACCCCGATACTCGTCGCCGGCGGCACCACGGCCGCCGCCGGCATGCTCCTCGGCGCGCTGGCCCCCAATGTCTGGCTGGCCCTCCTCGGCTTCGCCGTCACCGGCCTCGGGCTCGCCAATATCTTCCCCGTCGCCGTCGAACGCGCCGGCGCCCACGCAGGCCCGAGCGGCGTCGCCACCGCCTCCACCCTCGGCTACGGCGGCATGCTCCTGGGCCCACCCGCCATCGGCTTCATGGCCGACTGGTTCAGCCTGCCCATCGCCCTCACCAGCGTCGCCGTACTCGCGGCCCTCGCCGCCCTGATCGGCTACACCACGCGCCACTGAGGACCCGACCCGGAAGCCGTCTCCTCGCCGCGACAAGGGCGGTCGACGAGGCGGCTGCGGCCGCGGCTCCGGTTCCGGCTCCGGCATGAGCGCCGGCGGGCCTTGATCGCCCCGCCGACGCCTCTCACCACGCCGCCTGACCGAGGCGGCTAACCGAACGGGATCGTCAGTGTCGAATCGGCCGCCCCTGTCCGGAGCTTTGCCGGGGCGTTGCCGATCGCCGACCACACCTCCAGGCGTACCGTCCCTCCCGTCAGGTTCCCCAGCGCGCCCGTCGCCGTCTTGAGGCCGCGGCCCTCGCTGTAGGCCTCCCAGCCGGTCACCGGATCAGTGGCGAAGTACTGATAGGTCTCCGTCCGGTCGAAGGTGCCGTCGCCCGTGAGGTCGTAGCTGATCCTGGCCTGCTGGCCCAGGCCGACCGCGGTGCCCGCGTCCACCTGAAGGCGGAAGGTCGTCGACTTGCCCGCCGTGAGGGTGCCGTTGACCTTCTTCGCCTCGTAGACCAGCGGCTGGTGCGGCGTGCCGTCGTGGTTCGCGCCGCCCGCCGACGCGACGGTGTCGCTGCCGGCCGTGGCCCCGGTCGCCGTGGTGAGCGTGCCGCCGGTACGGAGCTGGAAGACGTTCCCCGTGGGCGGATCGGGGTCCGGGTCGCCGCCGCCCGTTCCGGTGCCCGTGGCCGTGGAGCGGGCCGGGACCGTGAGGGTCGCGCCGTCGGAGAAGGTGACCGTGCGGGGCGAAGCACCGAAGTTGTGCGCCGCGTAGGTCCGTACCGTCCCCTTGGTGAAGACCGCCGACGTGGGGATGTCGCCCGTCACCGTCGCGTCGGGGGCGCCGAGCGCGTCCAGGGTTCCGATCCAGTGGTAGGTGTGCGCCTTGGATTCTCCCTGCTCGGGCGTGTAACCGGCGTTGCCCGCGTCCCACTTGGACTTGGCCGCGGCCGGGTCGGCGAGAGACTCGAACTCCCAGAGGATGTCGCGCCACTCGACGGCCGGCCCGCCGTTCTCCCGCACCAGCTCGGCGAGGTTGCGCCGGATCGCGGACTTGTGTCCGCCCAGGTGGAGTGAGCCCCCGGTGACCGGCAGGACGTTGATGCCGTGGATCTCCTCGGGATTCGCCGTCCACCACGTCGCGTACGCCGCTCCGCTCCCCCACACCATCCCGGCCGTGTCGTGGCCGAAGCCGGAGGGGAACACCTGCTCGTCGGCGTCGAACCAGTACTGGGCGATCGCCTCCGACTCGGTAGTCAGCAAGTAGGCCCCCAGGTCGCGGAGTTCGGCGTTGTCGGTGGCCGATCCCCAAAGCACCAGGGCCGCGCTGAGGTTCGTCGACTCGGACGACGACTCCTGGTTGTTGCCCGCGGCGAAGCCCTGGTGTCCCGAGGCCCAGCTGTGGCCCGCGTAGACGTCGAAGCCGCGGAGGAAGGGGAAGGCCGACTCGCCGCGGGCGGGGTTGGCCGCGTCCTTGATGAGGGTCTTCACCATGCCGCCCCATGCCGAGTCGGCGGCCCAGGCCTGGTCGTACTGGGCGACGATCGCCGCCGCGTAGACGTAGTAGCTGTAGTGGAAGTGGTGGTCGTTGAGTTCCGTGTCGCTGCCGTACGACGCCGGGTAGCCGGTCAGGGTCTTCCAGTCCTTGTCGTAGGAGAACTCACTGACGCCACCGGCGGTGAACCATTCCTGGAGCCGGCCTTTGAGCAGTCCCAGGAGTTTGTCGCGTGTCGCCGTCTCGCCGATCTGGTCGGCGACCGGGACCAGCTGTGCGAGCCTGCCGAGCGCCTTGCCCGTCCAGTACGTGTCGGTGGCGCCCGAGAACGGGTCGGCCGCGTTCGCCGCTTCGTCGAGATACGTCTTCAGACGCGCCCGGTCGACGCCCGAGGACTTCGGTAGGGCGGGCAGGACGGCCGACGACTTCTGGGTGGTGGTGAAGGACGTGCCCTCGCGGACCTTCATCGTGCCGCGAGGCGACACATAGGTGTAGGAGGTCAGAGGGTCGGTGGTGTGCAGCCACTGGTGGCGGTAGAGGGCCTGGAGCGTGCCGGTCTCGCTGCCTTCCTGCGCCTGGGTGGTGAGGGTGTAGCCCGCCTTCACCGAGCCCGCCGTGGAGGACCAGGTCGCCTTCGAGCCGGTGACGAAGCTGTAGGCGTACTTCTTGTACGTGGCGAGCGCGTCGGCCGACGGGAGGACGGCCAGCGAGAAGTAGTCCTTGGCCCCCAGACCCGCGGTGACGGTGGAGCCCGAGACGGTCCAGTCGCTGCCGCTCGGCGCGAAGAGGGCGTAGTGGTGGCCCCCCACCGTGATGCCGAGGACGTTGCCCTGGTCCGCGAAGACGGTCGGCGCGGCGGCGGTGGTGATCTGGGCGTTGCCGCCCGAGCCCTTGGCGTACACGAAGGGCAGGCCGTGGCCGATGGTGGTGCGCAGGGTGCGGGTGCCGTCCGACCAGTAGGGGGTGACGGTCCAGTCGGACCAGGCGTCGGCCTTGGTGTCCGGGGAGTTGAGGCCGGTCAGGCCGAGGGTGAGGTCGCGCTTGTGCGCGTACTCGTACTGGCGGCCCTCGCCGACGACCGCGGGGGTGGTGGGGTAGCCGACCTCCAGGCCGCCAGCGGTGGCCTGGTAGGTGAGCGGGTGTCCGTACATCGGGGTGGAGTACGGGTTGTCGCCGTACCGCTGGAAGGCCAGGGACGACCACCAGTCGTTGGTCGGGACCGGCTTGCCCTTCGCGGCGGGGGTGACCTTGGGCGTCACCGGGGTGCCGGTGTTGGTGGTGGGCCCCGAGGTTCCCGCGGGGCGGGTATCGGAGTAACTGCCGGATCCTACGGGGACGTCGGCTGCCGCTGCCGGAGTGGCGGCGGGGCCGAGACCGACGGCGGCCAGCGCGGCAACCAGCACCAGGGCGGCGGCCGGTCTGCCATGGGGGGCGGGTCGTGAGGGGGCATCTGGCATGGACGGCACCTCGAAGTCATGACGGCAAGAGCACCGTGAGAGCGCTCTCAGGTGTCGAGGAACGTAGGACTGCCGACACACAGGCGTCAATAGCTGCCGCACAGGCGCGAGTTGGGCCCTGCGCCGGCTGTCGCGACTTCGAGCCTTGACGACGCTCCGCCTCACGGGGCGCCCCGGACGCACCTTTGAGACCTGCCTCAAGGGCGCGCTCCGGACGCACCTCTGAGGTACCCCTCTGGGCGACAGACCCTCGCGGCCGACTCAGGACATGCGCACTCAGCCGGCTCAGGACACACGCACTCAGCCGACTCGGGCCGTACGCACTCAAAGCGACCCCACCCAGCCGCACTCGAGCGCACTCCATCCGACACAATCCCCACATGGAGATCTCCGAGCACCTTGAAGTTCTCGACGTCGAAGGCCAGTTGCTTGCCCGCGCCGCCGAAGAGGCCGGGACGGACGCCAAAGTGGTCACCTGCCCCGACTGGGCCGTGCGCGATCTGCTGCGGCACACAGGGGCGGTGCACCGCTGGGCCGCCGCGTACGTCGCCGAGGGGCACTCCGCGCGGTTGCCTCTGGGCGACCCGCCGGACCTGGACGGCGCGGCCCTGGTCGACTGGTACCGGCAGGCGCACACCGACCTGGTCGGCACGCTCCGTGCCGCCGCACCCGACGTGCAGTGCTGGGCGTTCCTGCCCGCGCCGTCCCCGCTCGCCTTCTGGGCGCGGCGACAGGCCAACGAGACGACGATCCACCGCGTGGACGCCGAGTCCGCTCGCGGGGGCGTGCCGTCCCCGATCGGCACGGAGTTCGCGGCGGACGGGATCGACGAGCTGCTGCGCGGGTTCCACGCCCGCTCCCGCAGCAGGGTGCGCACGCCGGAACCGCGGGTCCTGCGTGTACGGGCGACGGACGCGGGCGCGGACGCCGTGTGGACCGTCCGACTGTCCCAGGAGCCGCCCGTCACCGAGCGGGGCGACGAGGCCTTGGCCGAGTGCGAGATCTCGGGGCCCGCGGAGCGGCTCTACCTCGCGCTGTGGAACCGCGGGCCGCTCCCGCACGTCACCGGCGACACCGCGCTGAGCACTCTGTGGACCGAGACTTCGGGGGTGTGAGCCCCCCCCCGCGCCGGGGTTACTTGGCGCCGGGTCCTGCCAGCATCCGCTCGAGCACCGCGCGCTGAGCCGGCCGCACCTCGGCGTGCAGTCGGCTTCCCTTGGCGGTGAGTACGACCCGCACGCCGCGCCGGTCCTCGCTGCACATGGCGCGCTCCACGAGACCGTCCTTCTCCAGCCTGCCGATGAGGCGGGACAGCGCGCTCTGGCTCAGATGCACCCGGCACGCGATCTCCTGCACGCGGTAGGCGCAGTCGCCGTCCGCCGCGGCGCCCTCGGACAGCACGTCGAGGACCTCGAAGTCACTGGCCCCCAGGCCGTGCTCACGCAGGGCGCCGTCGATTTCGCACAGGGTGCGCGCGTGCACCGCGAGGATGTCGCGCCATTGGTCCACGAGCCCTTGCTCGGCCTTCTTCGCCGCCATGACATCGCACGGTAGCAGAAAACGCCCCCTTTGTTGCATCGGCATTAAATGCGCTTGCACTCAATGCATGTGCATGTACCGTCCTGCGCATGACTTCTCCGCTCACAGCTGCCTCCGCGTCCCCGGAGCGCTGGTCCCCGCGCCTGTGGGGCACTCTCCTCGTGCTCTGCGCCGCGATGTTCCTCGACGCACTCGACGTATCGATGGTCGGCGTCGCCCTGCCCTCCATCGGTTCCGAACTGAACCTCTCCACCTCGACCCTGCAGTGGGTCGTCAGCGGCTACATCCTCGGCTACGGCGGCCTCCTGCTCCTGGGCGGACGCGCCGCCGACCTGCTCGGACGGCGCCGGGTCTTCCTGATCGCGCTCGCCGTCTTCGCCCTCGCCTCGCTGCTCGGCGGGTTCGTCGACTCGGGTCCCCTCCTGATCGCGAGCCGCTTCATCAAGGGCCTGAGCGCCGCGTTCACCGCGCCCGCGGGTCTGTCCATCATCACGACGACGTTCGCCGAGGGCCCGATCCGCAACCGCGCGCTCACCATCTACACCACCTGCGCCGCCACCGGCTTCTCCATGGGCCTGGTCCTCTCCGGGCTGCTCACCGAGGCCAGCTGGCGCCTGACGATGCTGCTGCCCGCGCCCATCGCCGTCATCGCGCTGATCGCCGGACTCAAGCTGATCCCGCGCAGCGCCCGCGAGAAGAACGTCGGCGGATACGACGTTCCGGGCGCCGTCACCGGCACGGCCGCGATGCTGCTGCTCGTCTTCACCGTCGTCGAGGCGCCGGAAGTCGGCTGGGCATCGGCCCGCACCCTCCTGTCGTTCCTCGCCGCCGCCGTGCTGCTCGCCGTCTTCGTACGCATCGAACTGCGCACCGCGAGCCCGCTGATCCGCCTCGGCGTCCTGCGCTCGGGACCCCAACTCCGGGCGCAGATCGGCGCGATGACGTTCTTCGGCGGCTATGTCTCCTTCCAGTTCCTCGCCACGCAGTACTTCCAGACACTGCTCGGCTGGTCCGCCCTGGAGACCGCGCTCGCCTTCCTGCCCGCGGGCGCGCTGGTCGCGCTGTCGTCCACGAAGGTCGGTTCGGTGATCGACCGGTTCGGCACGCCGCGGGTCATCGTGGCGGGCTTCGTCCTGCTCGTCGCCTCGTATGTCCTCTTCCTGCGCGTCACCCTCACCCCGTCGTACGCCTCCATGGTGCTGCCGTCCATGATCCTGCTCGGCTTCGCGTGCGCCCTGGTCTTTCCCTCGCTCAACATCCAGGCCACCAACGGCGTACGCGACGACGAGCAGGGCATGGTCTCGGGCCTCCTGAACACCTCGATCCAGGTGGGCGGCGCGATCTTCCTCGCCGTCGTCACGGCCGTCATCACCGCGGCCTCCCACGGCGCGGACGCCTCGCCGCAGGCCGTGCTCGACAGCTACCGGCCCGGCCTGATCGTGGTCACGGCGATCGCGGCCGCCGGGCTCCTGATCACCCTCACCGGGCTGCGGACCCGTCGTACGCAGGAGACGATCCTGGTCGTGAAGTCCGTGCAGCAAGAGGCCGACGAGGAGCGCATGGCCGTGCGCGACTGACCGGGCCGCACATCACGCCCGGCCTCCGGTGGGCGGTTGCTTGCCCGCCGGAGGTGCACGCCTGACACTCGGGACATGGGGCAACGGACGCAGGCCCAGCGGGACGCGGCCACCGTGGAGATCGGTTTCGCGCTGTTCGTCGCGACGACCCTCGCGGGTGCCGCCTTCTTCGCCGTGCCTGCGGCGGCCCGCTTCTTCGGAGCGTCATCGACCTCGGAACCCACGTTGAACCGGATCGGTGCGATCGTCGCGGCCACGGTCTTCGTCGCGTCCGTGGTGACGGTCCTCGTGCGCCACCGACGGACCCGTCAGCCCAGCCAGCCGGGGCGCACCAGGCCCGACTCGTAGGCCAGGACGACCAGTTGGGCGCGGTCGCGGGCGCCCAGCTTCACCATCGTCCGGCTCACGTGCGTCTTCGCGGTGAGCGGGCTGACCACCAGACGGCGCGCGATCTCCTCGTTCGACAGGCCGATGCCGACCAGCGCCATCACCTCACGCTCCCGCTCGGTGAGTTCACCGAGCGGCTCGGGGCCCGCGGGCTCCTTCGAGCGGGCCGCGAACTCAGCGATGAGACGGCGCGTCACGCCGGGCGAGAGCAGCGCGTCGCCGTCGACCACCGCGCGGACCGCGCGCAGCAGTTCCTCCGGCTCGGTGTCCTTGACGAGGAAGCCCGAGGCCCCGGAACGGATCGCCTCGAAGACGTACTCGTCCAGCTCGAAGGTGGTCAGCATGACCACCTTGACTTCGTTCAGGTCCGGCTCGTCGGTGATCCTGCGGGTCGCGGCGAGACCGTCGAGCAGCGGCATGCGGATGTCCATCAGGACGACATCGGGGCGCAGTTCACGCACCATGCGCACCGCCTCCTCGCCGTCCGCCGCCTCTCCCGCGACCTCGATGTCCCGCTGGGCGCCGAGCAGTGCCTTGAAACCGGCTCTGACCAGCGACTGGTCATCGGCGAGCAGTACGCGGATCACTGGTCCTCCTTGGGTGCCGTGCGGGTGGGCAGTACGGCGGTGACCCGGAAGCCCCCGTCCGGGCGCGAGCCCGCCTCGATCGTGCCATTCAGGGCGGCGGCGCGCTCCCGCATCCCCGCAAGGCCGTTGCCGCTGCCGCCCGCGTCCGCGCCGGTGGCGGGGCCGTCGTCGTCCACGCGGAGGGTGAGGGCATGGGTCTCGTAGCGCAGCATCACGCGCGCGTGCCGCGATCCGGAGTGCCGTACGACGTTCGTCAGGGCCTCCTGGACGATGCGGAAGGCGGCGAGGTCCACGCCGGGCGCCAGCTTCTTGCCGGTCCCCTGCGTGTCGACCTCCACCGTGAGCCCCGTACTCGCGGCCTGTTCCACGAGCTCGGGCAGCCGGTCGAGCCCGGGAGCCGGGGCGCGCGGCGCGTCACCGGGCGTGCGGAGGGTGTCGAGGACCTGGCGGACCTCCCCCAGGGCCTCCTTGCTCGCGGCCTTGATGGTGGTCAGGGCGGTGCGGGCCTGTTCGGGGTCGGAGTCGAGCAGCGCGAGGCCCACGCCCGCCTGGACGTTGATCACGGAGATGCTGTGCGCGAGGACGTCGTGCAGCTCGCGCGCCATGCGCAGGCGCTCCTCGTCGGCCCGCCGCTTGGCGGCCTGCGCGCGCTCGGCACGCTCCTTCATCCACTGCTCGCGGCGTACGCGGGCCAGCTCGGACACGGCGATGATCGCGACGACCCAGACGGCGACGACGGTTTCCTCGCCCCACGTCCGCGCCCCGTCGCCGTCCGGCGGCAGCCACCGGTAGAGCCAGTGCGCGACGAGCAGATGTCCCGCCCACAGCATCGCGACGGCGCCCCACGCCGCGCGGCGGTGCCCGGAGACGACCGCGGCGAAGCAGCCGACGGCGACGGTGATCAGGACCGGGCCGTACGCGTACCCCGCCCCGAGGTAGATCAGCGCGGTGCCGGCCGTGACGTACGCGACCGGGACGGGGTAGCGGTGACGCAGAAGCAGCGCGAGCGTGCCCGCGAGCAGGAGCAGCCGGGCGTACGGGTCGAGCGGCTCGCGGTCGAGCTGGCCCTCCGCGGCGTACTTCGAGCCGACCTGCACGAACAGGGTGATCGCCAGCGTCGTCAGCCACGGCAGCCTGCTGACGCCCCCCGCGTCGTCCCGCCGATTCCACCAGGCCGGCCCGTGCCGCCACGCCGGCGGTCCGCCCCAGGGCAGGGGCGGACCGCCGCGCCTGTGTTCGCGCTGCTCATCCATGACGGCAACGCTAGACCGCAGGGTGCCCGGCGGGCGTCACCCGAGCGTGGCGATCACGCGTACTCCCGCTGGAGTACCTCGGGAGCCTTTCCACTCTCCCCGCCTTCGTGCAGGCCCAGGCTCCGATGCAGTCGCCTCAGCGGACCGGGCGCCAGTTGGCGCGGCCCGCGAGCCGCATGACGACGGGCAGCAGGACGACGCGGATGAGGGTGGCCTCCACGAACTCATCCGGCTTGTGGCCGCCCACCCCCTGCGCGAGCGCCCGGTCGAGCTCCTGATGAACGCCCTGTAGCGAACCGGCCGTTCCTCGGACGCGCTGCTCGCTTTCGAGGAGGCGCGGCACCGGATCGCGGACGCCATGGGCGCGGACCCGGCGCCGGCGCTGCGGTCCCTGCACGAGCGGGTGCCGCGCCAGGACCCGGAACTGCTCGGCACGCGGACGTCAGCCGCTCCCGTACCGACGGCCTGAGCGGGGCGCGTGCTCTGGGCGAGGAGCGTGTTCTGGGCGAGGAGCGTGTTCTGGGCGAGGCGCGTGCCCTGGGCGGGGCGCGTGGCTAAGCGAGGAGCGTGGCTAAGCTGGGAGCGTGGGTGCGGACCCGTCTATTTCTGCTCCAACAGCCCTACACCATGGGCGAGTTGAGTGGCCGCGTGCGAGAAGAACGCAGGACGGTCCTCGACCACGCGGTTGAACTGCCCAAACACCTCGAAGCCCACGAGCCCGAACAGCTGGGCCCACGCCGCGACCAACGCCGCGACCACCGCGGGCGGCAGATCGGGGGCGAGATCCGCCGCGATCCGCTCACCCTCGGGCCGCAGCCCGGCCGGCAGCGGCCGCACGGCGACACCACGCCCCTGATGGGCGTCGCGCACGATCCCGATGAGCAGCAGCCCGACGCGGGCGGCGGCTTCGATCGTGGAGGAGGGCGCGCTGTAGCCCGGGACGGGCGAACCGTAGATGAGGGCGTACTCGTGGGGGTGCTCGACGGCCCAGGCCCGCACGGCCTCGCACGCGACCGTCCAGCGCCGCACGGGTTCGGCCGACGCGACCTCGGCGTGCGCCTCCTCGGCGGCGGCGCCGAGGGAGTCGTAGGCGTCGATGATCAGCGCGGTCAGGAGGTCGTCGCGGCTGGGGAAGTAGCGGTAGAGGGCGGAGGACACCATGCCGAGCTCGCGGGCCACGGCGCGAAGGGAGAGCTTGGCGGCGCCCTCGGCGGCCAGCTGTCTGCGCGCCTCGTCCTTGATGGCGGCGGTGACTTCGACTCGGGCGCGGGCCCTGGCCCCGCTGGTAGCACTGCTCATGCAGGCAGTGTGTCACGAGTTCGGAGCAGTGCACTGGAACGGGATCGGCGCACTGAAATGTGAGCGCCGGACACTTTCGAGAGCACTGCTCTTGCAATGGCGCACCGCTCTCGTGCACACTGCTCTCAAGCGAGAGCAGTGCTCTCGGAAGCCCACCAGACTCTGGCGGTCACCATGTCTACGTCGTCCTCCTCCGCGGCCTCCCCCTCCCCCTACTACCTCAAGGGCAGCCCCTTGGCCGTACGGCTCAACAGCGTGGTCGGCTGGCTGGCACGGCGCGGCATCAGCCTGATGGGCTCGGCCGAGCTCTCCGTACGCGGACGCAAGAGCGGTCAGATGCAACGCATTCCGGTCAACCCGTTCACGTACCACGGCGCCCAGTACCTGGTCTCGGCCCGAGGGCACTCTCAGTGGGTGCGCAACATGCGCGTGGCGGGCGGCGGCGAGCTGCGCGTGGGGCGCAAGGTCCGCTCGTTCACGGTCGAGGAGGTCGCGGACGCCGAGAAGCTGCCGGTGCTGCGCGGCTACCTGGAGAAGTGGGGTTGGGAGGTCAACCAGTACTTCAAGGGTGTCACCGCCAAGTCCACGGACGCGGAGATCGAGGCGGCCGCGAGCGACCACCCCGTCTTCCGCGTCACCATCACGAAGTGAGGCGACCGGCTGTCCGCCGGACCTCGCTGCGCTCCCTGCCCTACCGGCCCTACCGGTCGAGCGCGCTCAGTGCCCGTCCCGCCAGCGGGTGGTTCCGCACCAGCTCGCCGAGCGTCGTGGAGCCCCGGGTGATCCTCGCGAACGCGTTCCACGCGGGCCGGAACCCGGTGATCGCCGCGTGCAGCGCGCCCGGACGGCGCTCGAAGACCGTGAGCATGCGCCGCCCGACGCTCATCTCGACGCCGAGTCCCGCCTTGATGGCGAACGCGTAGTTCAGGGCCTGACGGCGGGCGTCCACCGCGTCGTGTGCCTCGCCGATCCGCACCGCCCACTCCCCCGCGAGCCGCCCCGAGCGCAGCGCGAAGGAGATGCCCTCGCGGGTCCACGGCTCGAGCAGCCCCGCCGCGTCACCGCACACCACGACCCGGCCGCGCGAGAGCGGCGAGTCGTCGCTGCGGCAGCGCGTGAGATGGCCGGAGGAGATGCTGGGCTCGAAGCCCGCGAGCCCGAGGCGGGCGATGAAGTCCTCCAAGTACCGCTTGGTGGCCGAGCCTTCGCCGCGCGCGGAGATGACTCCGACGGTGAGGGTGTCACCCTTGGGGAACACCCATCCGTAACTGCCCGGCATCGGGCCCCAGTCGATGAGCACCCGGCCCGCCCAGTCCTCGGCGACGCTCTGCGGCACCGGGATCTCGGCCTCCAGACCGAGATCCACCTGGTCGAGCTTCACGCCGACATGCGCTCCTATGCGGCTCGCGCTGCCGTCGGCCCCGACGACCGCACGAGCGAGCACCGTCTCGCCGCCCTGCAGCACCACGGCGACCGTCCGCCGGTCGGGCACCGCCGAGCCGTGCTGCTCCACGCGCGCCACGGTGACGCCGGTACGCAACTCGGCGCCCGCCTTCTGCGCATGCTCGACCAGCTGCTGGTCGAACTCGGGGCGGTTGATGAGCCCGAAGAGCATCTGCTTCGAGCGGCGGGTGCGGGAGAACTTGCCGTCCAGGGAGAACGTCACCGCGTGCACCCGGTCCCTGAAGGGCAGTTCGAAGCCGGGCGGCAGCGCGTCACGCGAGGGGCCGATGATGCCGCCGCCACACGTCTTGTACCGGGGCAGTTCGGCTTTCTCCAGGATGAGGACACTGCGTCCCGCGACGGCTGCCGCATAGGCCGCCGAAGCTCCCGCGGGCCCTGCTCCCACCACCACGACGTCCCATACGTACTGTGCGTCTTCCGCTGGTACGTACTGCGCGTCGTCCGCTGAGTTCTCGCTGCTCACGTTGGTCTACCGCTCCCGATCCAGCTGTTGGCCGCGCTTTCCAAGGCATCCTACGGCGGGCACCTGGGGCACCCTCCTGTGGGAGGATCACCACACCCACTTACGTACAACGTCGCACCTACGAGGAGCGTGCCCATGTCGCCGAATCCGATCGCCGAGACCGTCGCCTCACTCATGCCGAGGGCGAAGGCGGAGCTCACCGAACTGGTGGCCTTCAAGTCGGTGGCGGACTTCGATCAGTTCCCCAGGAGCGAGAGCGAGGCCGCCGCGAACTGGGTGGCGGACGCGCTGCGCGCCGAGGGGTTCCAGGACGTGGCGCTGCTCGAAACGCCGGACGGCACCCAGTCCGTGTACGGCCTGCTGCCGGGCCCCGAGGGCGCTCCCACCGTGCTGCTCTACGCGCACTACGACGTCCAGCCCCCGCTCGACGAGGCGGCCTGGACCACCCCGCCGTTCGAGCTGACGGAGCGCGACGGCCGCTGGTACGGACGCGGCAGCGCCGACTGCAAGGGCGGCGTCCTGATGCACCTGCTCGCGCTGCGCGCCCTGAAGGCGAACGGCGGTGTCCCGGTCAGCGTCAAGGTGATCGCCGAGGGTTCCGAGGAGCAGGGCACAGGCGGCCTCGAGCGGTACGCCGAGCAGCACCCCGACCTCCTCACGGCCGACACGATCGTCATCGGCGACGCGGGCAACTTCCGGGTGGGCCTGCCGACGGTCACCACGACACTGCGCGGCATGACCCTCGTACGTGTCCGTGTCGACACTCTTGAGGGCAATCTGCACTCGGGCCAGTTCGGCGGCGCGGCCCCCGACGCGCTCGCGGCGCTGGTGCGGGTGCTCGACTCGCTGCGCGCGGAGGACGGCTCGACGACGGTCGACGGCCTCACGGGCGACGAGGTGTGGGACGGGCTTCAGTACGACGAAGCCACCTTCCGCAAGGACGCCAAGGTCCTCGACGGCGTCGGTCTCGTCGGTACGGGCACGGTCGCCGACCGCATCTGGGCGCGTCCCGCGGTCACGGTGATCGGCATCGACTGCCCGCCGGTGGTCGGCGCGACGCCGTCCGTGCAGGCGGCCGCGCGGGCGCTGATCAGCCTGCGGGTGCCGCCGGGCGTGGACGCGGCCGAGGCCACCAAGCTCCTGCAGGCACACGTGGAGTCGCATGCCCCGTGGGGCGCGCAGGTGACCACCGAGCAGATCGGCCAGGGCCAGGCGTTCCGCGCGGACACCACGAGCCCTGCGTACGCGGCGATGGCCGAAGCGATGGGCGAGGCCTACCCGGGCGAGGAGATGCAGTACGCGGGGCAGGGCGGCTCGATCCCGCTGTGCAACACCCTCGCCGCGCTCTACCCCCGGGCTGAGATCCTCTTGATCGGCCTGAGCGAGCCCGAGGCGCAGATCCACGCGGTCAACGAGAGCGTGTCGCCCCAGGAGTTGGAGCGGCTCTCGGTGGCGGAGGCGCTGTTCCTCCAGAAGTACGCGGCGAGCTGAGCCACCCGGCTGCGGGAGAGCTCCGGAGCTC
This sequence comes from Streptomyces sp. A18, assembly GCF_059026065.1. Classification (NCBI taxonomy): domain Bacteria; kingdom Bacillati; phylum Actinomycetota; class Actinomycetes; order Kitasatosporales; family Streptomycetaceae; genus Streptomyces; species Streptomyces sp. A18. Next base: position 329,611 of record NZ_JBWLKL010000007.1, read on the forward strand.
GACTCACTGGGAACCGGCTCACTGGGGGCCGACGGGGACCCCCGCCTCCAGGTACAGGGCCGCTCCGCGCTCCCGCGCGCGCAGGGCCCAGCGCAGCCGTTCGTAGCGCACGGAGGGCAGCAGTCCGGCCGCCTCCTCCTCGGTGACGAAGCGGCAGTCACGGAGTTCGGGGCCCGGCAGGAGCATCTGCCGGGCCTCGCCGCTGTCGAGGGTCCCGCCGTCGAAGAGGAACCGCATCCCTCCGTAGCCGGGCGGTGTGGGCGGCTCCCAGTCGACGACGAGGAGCCGGGGGGCGTCGACGAGTTGGATGCCGGTCTCCTCGGCCACCTCGCGCATGCCCGCGCGCGCGGGGGCCTCGCCCGGCTCGACGACACCGCCGGGGAATTCCCAGCCGGCCTTGTACGTGGGGTCGACGAGCAGCACCCGGTCCCGCTCGTCGAAGAGCAGCACACCGGCCGCGAGCGTCTCCGCGGTGGGTTCCGGGGTCTGCACGATGTCGCAGACGGGCGCGGCCCCGGTGCGCACGGCGTCGGCGATGCGCTCGGCGGTCTCGCAGGGGGTGAGCGCACCGGTGTCGATACGGAGGGCGTCCGCACCGAGCCAGCCCGCGAGAGCGGCGCGGTACGGCTCGATGTGGTCGAAGGACCACTGCCGCACGCGCGTGTCGCCCTCCGGGAGGTCCGGGATGGGGCGTTCGGATATTCGTTCGCGCAGGATCGTTTCATCCTGGGCCAGGACCACATGTCGTACGGCGATTCTGCGCGAGGCGAGGCCGCCGAAGATCTCGTCGCGGTAGTCCTGCCGCAGCAGGGTCATGGGCACCACGAGGACGCCACCGACCTCGGCGAGCAGGGCCGCCGCTGTGTCCACGACGAGCCGCCGCCAGATCGCCAGATCCTGGAAGTCGCTCACCTCGGCGAGGTGCTTGGACGGCAGCAGGAAGGGCAGTCCGCCGCCGATGACCTCGGGGTCGAAGAGTGTGCTGTTCGGGATCAGCTCGATCAGTTCCCGTGCGGCGCTGGTCTTGCCCGCACCGAACGCGCCGTTGATCCAGACGATCACGGTTCCCCCTCTTCTGTTGGCCCCCTGTGGCTTGCCCGCAACACCCTGCCACGGAAACCAGGCCCTGTTGAGGTGTCCCTTTCCGGGCTCGAAAGACGCCACGGCATGTCAAGCGATTCGCGTCTACTTCACCCCATCGGGTGGCAGTCACGCTGCATGAATCGTTCCCTCACTCCAGGGCGCACTCTCCCCCGCTAGCGTGATCCGCCAGGCGCCCCAGCCCCTGGTGACCTCCTGAACCGGCTCTTCCCACGCACCGCTCCCGCGAGGACGGCCGACGTTGAAACTGGGGGACAAGTGCAACTCGATGCACTGAACGAATTCGCCTTCGAGGACTCCGACCAGCAACCGCGCGTGTACGGTCAGGGCGGCGCCGCCGTCGTCGAACTGCGCGGTGAGATCGACCTGTTGGCCTACCAGCGCATGGCCCCGCTCCTCGACCCCATCACTGGCGGAAGCGCCACGACAGTGGTCATCGACCTGACCCGGACCACGTTCTTCGACTGCTCCGGCCTCGCCCTGCTGGTCCGCGCGCGCCGCCGCACGACAGCGAGAGGCGCCCGCCTCTCCGTGGTCTGCACCCACCGCCTGACCCTGCGCGTCCTGCGCCTCACCGGCCTCACGCCCACGCTGTCACCCGTGTCCACCCTGGAGGAGGCGCTGCAGGCGAAGTGAGCGCGCGGCCAGGGGCGGGGGGGCTCGTCCTCACCGCGGCTTGATCGTGGTCCGGGCCGCGCGCTCACGGTTGGGCCACCTGGTCCTGGTGTAGGCGTGGAAGTGGTCACCGGCGTGGTCCTGCCCAAGGGTGCAGTGAAGGACATCACCGGGCCTCTCGTCCCAGCACAGGCCGGGAATGTCACGTGCGTACTTCGGGGCTTTCATGCGGAGCGCTCCGTCTGCTGGAGATGGTCGGTGTGTGGTGTGCGATGTGCACGCACCGACGATCTCAATCCCGCTGTTCAGTGCGGGAAATGACAGCCCGTGACACGGGAGGGGTCATGCGGACGGCCCCTACGCGTCCTGAGAGCGGGCGTGGCGCAAACGCTCGGCCCCCACCCCTCACCCCTTGCTCGACCCCAACGTAAGCCCCGCGATGAAGTGCCGCTGCAGAAGAAGGAACACCAGCACCGTGGGCAGCGCGACCAGGACCGAGCCTGCCGCCAAGAGGTTGTAGTCCGTGAAGAACTGGCCCCGCAGGTTGTTCAGGGATGACGTGATCGGGAGTTTGTCCGGGTTCGAGATGAAGATGAGGGCCCAGAGGAAGTCGTTGTAGATCCAGGTGAATTCGAGGGTGCCGAGCGCCGCCAGCGCGGGGCGGCACAGCGGCAGCGTGATGCGCCAGAACTGGGTCCAGACGCCCGCGCCGTCCACGATCGCCGCCTCCAGGATTTCCTGTGGCAGTGTCCGCATGAAATTGGAGAGCACGAAGACGCAGAAGCCGACCTGGAATCCTATGTTGACGATGATGATCGCCCAGTACGAGTCGTACAGGGTCAGCGAGTCGGACATCCACCAGGGGAGGGGGATCTTGAGGAAGAGGACGTACAGGGGGGTGACGAGCACCTGTGGCGGCAGCAGATTTCCTGCCGTGAAGAACATCAGCAGGATCATTCCGCCGCGAATCCGGAGGCGGGAGACGGCGAACGCCACGAATGCCGCAAGGAAGAGCGTGATCACGACCGCGGGCACCGCGATGAGCAGTGTGTTGGTGAAGTACTTGCCCATGCCGGAATCGCTGTAGGCCTGGCTGTAGTAGTCGAACGACAGGTTATCGGGGAGCGAGAAATAGCCGTTCCGCGCCGTCTCCTCGTACGGGCGCAGGGAGGCGTAGACGGCCAGGAGGAGCGGCGCGAGGAAGCCAAGGGCCACCGCCATCAGGAAGATGTGCACCCCGAAACGGCCTCGGCGGTGCCCACGGCCGACGGGCCTTTCGGCAGGCGGTGCGGACGTGTCGGAGCGCGGCGTGGTGTGGATGTCGGCGGTCATCGGTCGCGCGCACCTCGCAGCTCTTGGACCAGGAACGTCACGATGAATCCGAGCGAGACGGTCAGGAGTACGACCGCGATGGCGGAGCCGAATCCGATACGGCTCGCCTCGCCGATGATGTTGTCGGTGATGAGTACGGAGAGCAGTTCCAGGCCGTTGCGGCCCTTGTTGACCGCGTAGACGATGTCGAAGGCGCGCAGTGCCTCGATGACCGTGATGACCCCGACGATGACATTCACGGGGCGCAGCGTCGGAAAGACGACCCGGAAGAATGTCTGGCGGGCATTGGCGCCGTCTATCTGGGCTGCTTCCTTCAGGGCCGGGTCGACGGATTTCAGGCCGGCCAGGTAGAGGATCATGACGTAGCCCGTGTGCCGCCAGCTCGCGGCCAGCATCATCATCCAGAGGTTGATGTCGGAATTTCCGAGCCAGTCGATCGGGTCGTTCTGGTTGTTGAGGATGGTGTTGACCACGCCCTGGTCGGTGCCGAGGATCAGCTGGGCCATGAATCCGACCACGGCGAGCGAGAGCACCACCGGCATGTAGAGCACGGACTGATAGAAGCGGCTGAAGCGGACTCCGCGGTCGATGACGACCGCGAGGAGCAGGCCGAACGGTGTGGCGACCAGGCCGAGGAACGCGATCCACAACAGGTTGTGGCGGACAGCTGGCCAGAACGCCGGATAGTTGTCGACCAGGCTCTCGTAGTTCTTTCCGCCGACCCACTGGATGTCGCCAATGCCGTCCCAGGACGTGAAGGACAGGCCGATGGAGGCCAGGGTGGGACCCCAGATGATGAAGATGTCCAGCAGAACGGGAATTCCCAGAAGCACGCCGAGCACAGCTGTGTCACGGCGTGTGAAGCGCCGCGGTCCCCGCCGTCCGGCGCGCCGCGCGGTTTTCTGCGGCACGGGGCGTTGTCCCTCGCTTCTCAGCTGACGTCCGACGAGAAGATGTCCTTCTTCTGCCGCTCGATGCTGTTGACCAGGCCGTCGACGTCCTTGGGGTTGTCGATGAAGTCCTGCAGCGCCTTGATCATGACGGTCTGTGCGAAATCGGGCCGGGTGTCCCGGTCGAGGAACTGCGAGATCTGCTTGGCCCCGGAGACCAGTTCGGCCGATTTCTTCTGCAGCGGGCTGTACTTGCTGGTGTCGGCGCCTTCGTTGACCGCGACGTTGTTGGGGTCACCGGCCAGATAGATGTCCTCGGCCCGTGGCGTCCCGAGCCACTTCAGGAGTTCCTTGGCGCCGTCCAGGTTCTTCGACTTCTTCGCCACCAGGAATCCGTCGATCGGCGCCTCCACCGCGTCCTGCCCGTGCGCCGGGTCGATCTCGGGGAACGCGAAGAAGTCGATGTCGTCGCGTTCGTTCGCCGGGAACTGCTGGCCGGGGTGCGGCATTCCGAAGACGGCCATCGCCGTCTTGCGCTGCTGCAGCCCCTGGCCCGCCTCTTCCCAGGTACGGCCGAGCGCGCCCTTCTGGTAGTACGGCATGAGTTCGCGCCACAGGTCGAAGACCTTCTTGACCTTCGTGTCGGTCCAGGCTTCCTCGCCGGCCATCAGGCTCTTGTGGAACTCGTATCCGTTCAAGCGCATGTTGATGTAGTCGAAGGTGCCCATGGCGGGCCAGCCGTCCTTGTCGCAGAACGCGACCGGTATGCCGTCCTTGCTCATCTTCTTGGCGAGCGCGATGAACTGGTCCCAGGTCTTGGCCTGTTCATAGCCTTGCTTCTCGAAGAGGCTCTTGCGGTGGAAGACCGCCCATGGGTAGTAGTAATACGGCACGAAGTACTGCTTGCCCTCGTGCGTGGACTGCTCCCGCAGCGCGTTGGAGAAGCCCTTGAAGCCCTTCCATACGTCGCTGATGTCGATCAGCAGGCCCTTCTCCGCGAAGTACTGCATGCGGTAGCCGGCGAACCACATGAAGACGTCGTCGGGCGTGCCCTGCAGATAGCGCGTGATGTTCTGCTGGAACTCGTTGTGCTCTGTCGTGTTGACCTTGACGGTCTTCCCCGACTTCTTCTCATAGGCGTCGAAGGCGGCGGCGAACGCTTTCTTGGGCACGGCGTCCGAGGAATTGGACCCCATCGTGACTTCGTCCTTGTTGCCACCCGGACCGTCACCACAGGCCGTGAGCAGGGCCGGAAGGGTGACCGCTCCGGCTCCGGCGGCCGCACCACGCAGGACATTCCGCCGGGACATCCGATGTCCTGACATGCTTCGAGGCGTGGCAGGACCCATGAACGATGACTGTGCCATGTCCCCCTCCTCGGGGTGCAACCGAACACAACCGAACGCAAGGGTTGGATCCCACTCCCAAGCGCCCCCGCAGTCAAGGGTTTTGGCGCCGGGTGCTCGAACCGTTACGGCTCCTCTTCCAACAGAGTCCAACACGGCCTACCGTAAGCGCGCACCTCTGACACGTACATGCAGCCCCAACTTCTGCGAGTACGGAGGAATGTAACGATGCGTCATATCTCACCCCTCGCAACACGTCGAAGAGTCGTCGGGTCACTGGCCGCCGCACTGCTGTGCGCCGCAGGGCTCGCGGCACCAGCGTCGGCCTCGGCCTCGGCGTCCTCGCGCGACACGATCGGCACCGTGAGTGACACGAGCGGACGGAGCGCGGCCGAGCGGCCCTCCACCGCCGACACCGCCGAGCCACGCACCGCTAAGTCGAAGCTCCCCGGCGACCTCGCCCTCACCCCGCCCATGGGCTTCAACAACTGGAACTCCACCCACTGCAGGGCCGAGTTCGACGAGGCGATGGTCAAGGGGATCGCGGACATCTTCGTCGAGAAGGGCCTCAAAGAGGCCGGCTACCAGTACGTCAACCTCGACGACTGCTGGGCCCTGCCCGAGCGGGACGCCAACGGCAAGCTGGTGCCCGACCCCAAGCGATTCCCCGACGGGATCAAGGCAGTTGCCGACTACGTGCACTCCAAGGGCCTGAAGCTCGGCATCTACACCAGCGCCGGCACGAAGACCTGCAGCGACATCGGCTTCCCGGGGGCACTGGGCCACGAGGTCAGTGACGCACGACAGTTCGCCGACTGGGGCGTCGACTACCTCAAGTACGACAACTGCAACAACCAAGGCGTCGACGCCAAGAAGCGGTACATCGCGATGCGAGACGCACTGAAGGCCACCGGCCGCCCCATTGTCTACAGCATCTGCGAATGGGGCGAGAACAAGCCCTGGGAGTGGGCCGCCGACGTCGGCCACCTGTGGCGCACCACCGGCGACATCAGCGACAACTGGAGCTCGATGCTGTCGATCATGAAACAGAACCTGCCGCTCGCCGAGCACGCCGGTCCCGGCCGCTGGAACGACCCGGACATGCTCGAGGTCGGCAACGGCGGCATGACGGACACCGAGTACCGCACCCACTTCTCGATGTGGTCCATCATGGCCGCGCCGCTGCTCATCGGCTCCGACCTGCGCAAGGCGTCGCCCGAGACCTTCGAGATCATCGGCAACAAGGAAGTCATCGCCGTCGACCAGGACCCGCTGGGCAAGCAGGGCGAGGTGCTGTCCTCGCAGGACGGCCGCTGGGTCGTCGCCAAGGAGATGAAGGACGGCAGCCGGACGGTCGCGCTCTTCAACGAGACAGGAACCGCCCAGTCGATCGCCACATCGGCGAAGGCCGTCGGGCTCCCGGACGCCGACGGATACACACTGCGGGACCTGTGGCAGCACAAGAGCTACAACACCGCGGGCAAGATCGCGGCGACCGTCCCCGCGCACGGCACCGCACTGCTGCGCGTCACGGCCGACGGCAAGTGGGCCAAGAACCCGCCGGCCGTCGAACTCGGCCTGGGAGGCGCCCCGTTGGTCGAGGCGGGCGAGCCGGAGAAGCTGACGTCGAAGGTCACCAACCTCGGCCGCACCCCCGCGCAGAAGGTGTCCGCCACCTTCACCGGCCCTTCGGGCTGGCGCGTCGAGGCGACCTCACCCTCGACCGCGAGCTCCTTGCGTACGGGCAAGTCGCTGAGCACGTCGTGGACGGTGACCGCACCACAGGGCGCGGCGCCGGGCGCGTACGACCTGACGCTCAGGACCGACTACCACTCCCCCGGCGGCACCCGCGCCCAGAGCGTGCTGCCGCTGACGGCCCATGTCGTCGTGGCGCCGCCCGCGGGCGGATCGGCGATCAGTGACCTGCCGTGGATGTCGACGGTCAACGGCTGGGGTCCGGTCGAGAAGGACACCAGCAACGGCGAGGAGGCGGCGGGCGACGGCAATCCGCTCACCATCGGCGGGGTCGTCCACGCCAAGGGGCTCGGCGTGCACTCCGACAGCGCCGTCGAGTACTACACCGGCGGTGCCTGCGAGAAGGTCTCGGCGCAGGTGGGTGTCGACGACGAGAAGGACCCCAAGGGAACGGTCACCTTCGAGATCTGGGCGGACGGCAAGAAGGCCGCGTCGACCGGCGTCCTCACCAACGCCGATGCCGCGAAAGGCCTTTCGGCCGACGTGACCGAAGCCCAGGTCGTACGCCTCGTCGTCACCGACGGCGGCGACGGCAGGGACTCCGACCACGCGGACTGGGCGGAGCCAGTGCTCAGCTGCTGAGCGGCTGAGCGCTGAGCAGCTGAACCCGAGGGTGCGTCAACTGCGGGCCGGGTGGCTGCACTTCGGCCCGGCCCGCAGCAGCGTGAGGGCGAACCTCTCCTGCAGCAGCGTGAGAGGCTCCCCTCACTGGTCGCCTCTCACGCTCAGAATCCCTCAACTTCCCACAGCGGGACGCAAGTCCACAGCACGGTCCTCCTGGCTGAGAGCGGCCGCCGCCGCCCCCACCAATCCAGCGTCCGTCCCCATCAAGGCCGGACCCACGGTCAGATGACGTACGAACGAGAGCGTGGCGTAGTCGCGGAGCGAGCGCCGCAGCGGGTCGAAGAGCACATGGCCCGCCTTCGCCACCCCGCCCCCGATCACGGCGATGTCGATCTCGACGAGCGTCGCCGTGGCCGCGATCCCCGCGGCGAGCGCCTGCGCCGCCCGCTCGAAGGAGGCGACGGCGACCGGGTCCCCGGCCCGCGCGGCGACGGCCACCGCGGCGGCGGACGTGTCGCCGTCGGGTCCCGGACTCCAGCCGCCCTCCAGCGCACGCCGCGCGATGTTCGGTCCGCTAGCTATGCGCTCCACGCACCCGCGTGCCCCGCAGGGGCAGGGGTCACCGTCCAGATCGACGCTGATGTGACCGATGTGCCCCGCGTTCCCGGTGGGGCCGGGGTGCAGTTTGCCGCCGAGGATCAGTCCGCCGCCGACGCCCGTGGACACCACCATGCACAGCGCGTTGTCGTGCCTGCGGGCCGCGCCCTGCCAGTGTTCGGCCGCCGTCATCGCGACGCCGTCGCCGACCAACTCGACCCGCAGCCCGCCGGTGGCCGCGCGCACCCGCTCGACCAGCGGGTAGCCGCGCCACCCGGGCACGTTGACCGGGCTGACCGTCCCCGCCGACGCGTCCACGGGGCCCGCGCTGCCGATGCCGACCGCGCGCGCCCTGCCCCACAGCGGGGAACGCGTGAGCTCGCCGATGACCTCTTCGACCGCCAGCATCACCGTGTCGCCGTCCTCGCGCGCGGGCGTGGGCCGCTGGGCGCGCAGCAGGATCCGGCCGCGGCCGTCCACCAGGGCGCCGGCGATCTTGGTGCCGCCGATGTCGAGTGCGGCGACGAGGTCCGTGTGCATCAGTGTCAGATCTCCTGGTGAAAGGGCAGGCCGCTCTCCTGGTGAAAGGGCAGGCCGGAGAATGCGATGGACAGTCTCTCTTGCATCTGACAACGTTGTCCAGGTTCTATGCTCGACGCCACATCGCTTACGCACCACTTTCAGCTCATCTTCGTCGACGACAGGACAGCGCACCGTGGCCGAGACCGCCAGCCGACCCGAGCGACCCGAACCCCGCTACGGCAACCGTCCGACCATGAAGGACGTCGCCGCCCGCGCCGGAGTCGGCCTCAAGACGGTCTCCCGCGTCGTGAACGGGGAGGCGGGTGTCACCCCGGACACCGAACGCCGCGTCCAGGAGGCCATCGACGCCCTGGGCTTCCGCCGCAACGACAGCGCGCGCGTCCTGCGCAAGGGGCGCACGGCCAGTATCGGCCTCGTCCTCGAAGACCTCGCCGACCCTTTCTACGGCCCGCTCAGCCGCGCCGTGGAGGAAGTGGCCCGCGCCCACGGCGCGCTCCTCATCAACGGTTCCAGCGCCGAGGACCCGGACCGCGAGCAGGAGTTGGTGCTCGCGCTCTGCGCGCGCCGGGTCGACGGCCTGGTCGTCATCCCGGCCGGTGACGACCACCGCTACCTGGAGCCGGAGATCGCCGCCGGTGTCGCCACCGTCTTCGTCGACCGCCCCGCCGGGAAGATCGACGCCGATGTCGTGCTCTCCGACAGCTTCGGCGGCGCGCGTGACGGCGTCGCCCACCTCATCGCCCACGGCCACCGGCGCATCGGCTTCATCGGTGACCAGCCGCGCATCCACACCGCCATAGAGCGCCTGCGGGGCTACCGAGCGGCCATGGAGGACGCGGGCATCCCCGTCGAGGACGCGTGGATGTCCCTCGGGCCCACCGACCCGGACCGCGTCGGGCGGGCCACCGAGACGATGCTGGGCGGGTCCGACCCCGTCACGGCGATCTTCGCGGGCAACAACCGTGTGACGGTGACCGTCGTCCGCGTCCTCGCCGGGCTCCCCCGCCCCGTGGCCCTCGTCGGCTTCGACGACATCGAGCTCGCTGACCTGCTGCAGCCGGGCGTGACCGTGGTCGCGCAGGACGCCGCGCAGCTGGGCAGGACCGCTGCCGAGCGCCTGTTCCGGCAGCTCGACGGTGCGTCCGACGCCCCTGAGCGGATCGAGCTCCCGACGCGGCTCATCACGCGCGGGTCGGGCGAACTGCCGCCCGCGGACTGACGGTTGGCGGCTGGGGGTTGGCGACCGGGGGTCGAAGGCTGGGGGGGGCGGCGGTGCGAACGCGGTCAGCAGACGGGGAGACCGGGCAGCGGCTGGTCGTTGTCGCCGCCCTTGATGTAGACGTCGCTGATGAAGACGTCTCTGTTGCCGCTGTCGTCGTCCGTCTTGGCCCACCAGACGTTCGTCCACTCGCCGTGCGTCTCGCGACGCCCCAGGTTCTGCTGGCAGTAGAAGTAGTTCGTGCCCGCGTTCAAGACGCCCGCCTCGGCGCCCGACGCCGTGTACGACGTCGCCGTACGCCAGACCGAGCAGTCGTACTTGCCGCCGCCCGCGGCGTGGCAGGCGGGTCCGGGGGCCGGATCGTCACCGCCTCCGCCCGTGGTGCCTCCGGAGCCGTCGGATCCGCCGCCGGTCGTGCCTCCGTCCTCCGTCGGCTTGGAGGAGGGCTTGGGGCGGTCCGTCGGTCCGTCCGTGGACTGGGGGTCGTCGTCCTTGCCGTCCTTGCCGTCCTTGCCGGAGGAGGACTTGTCGTCCGGCTTCCGGGTCTTTCCGTCGCCCTGCTTCGAGGGCTTGGGGCCGTCCGTGCCGTCCAGCGCGCCGCGGCTGTTGTCTGCCCCCGGCTCGGCCGCGTCCCCGGAGGAGGCGGGCCCCTCGGCCTGACTGCCGCTGTCCCCTTGGCCGTTGACGAGGGCCACGGTGACGCCGGTCACCGCGAGGACGACGGCGACGGCCACGGCGGCGAGCAGCGCACGGCCGCGGCGGGGGCGTCGCTCAGGGGGCGGTGTGGCGGCCGGCCCGGACGGGTGCGCCGCCGGGGGCGATGCGGCGAGCGGCGGACCGAAGCCCGGCGGCGGGGTGCTCGGGATGCTCCGCTCCGTGGCCTCCCTCGGCCGGAGCGCGGGCTCGCGCAGGGCGGCCGTGACGGCGCCGCCTGCCGCGTCGGTGAGGATCAGCGCCGACTGCTCGGCGTCCGGCCGGGCCTGCGGGTCCTTGTGCATCAGCTGTTGCAGCACGGGGAAGAGCGGGCCCGCCCGCTGCGGCTCGGGCAGCGGGTCGGTGACGATCGCGGTGAGCGTGGACCACGTCGACGTACGGCGGAAGGGGGATGCCCCCTCGACCGCCGCGTAGAGCGTGGCGCCCAGGGCCCACACGTCGGACGCGGGGCCCGGATCCTGGCCCTGGGCCCGCTCGGGCGCCAAGTAGTCCAGGGAGCCGACGAGTTCGCCGCTGCGTGTGAGGTGGGTGGCGGAGCCGTCGCCCGGGTCGTCCATCGTGGCGATGCCGAAGTCGGTCAGGACGACGCGGCCACCGGTTTCCAGGAGGATGTTGCCCGGCTTCACGTCGCGGTGCAGGACTCCGGCGCGGTGCGCGGCGGCGAGCGCGTCCATGACCTTGGCGCCGATGGCCGCCGCCTCGCGGGGGTCGAGGGTGCCGCGCTCGCGCAGTACGTCGTCCAGGGAGGGGCCTTCGACCAGCTCCATGACGATCAGGGGCCGTCCATCGACCTCCGCCACGTCGTGCACGGCGACGACTCCGGGATGGCGCACCCGCGCCGCGGCGCGCGCCTCGCGCTGCATCCGTACCCGCAGGTCGGCCAGTTCGGGGCCGGCCGCGTCCGTGTACGTCCGCAGTTCCTTGACGGCGACCTCGCGGCCGAGCACCTCGTCCACGGCGCGCCAGACCACGCCCATGCCGCCGCGCCCGAGCTGCGCCAGCACGCGATAGCGCCCGGCAAGAAGGCGGCCGACACCGCCCGTCTGTTCCTGATCCCCCGAAGTCACCGCTGCCCCGTTCCTGTGACACCACTTTTCGTGGCCCACAGACTACGGGGCAGGGGTGACAGCGCGTGCCGGGTGTTACTTGCCGGAGGGCGTGAGGTCCCCGCGGCGCGGGCCCGAGAAGCTCTGCAGGCGGGCCAGCGTCAGGCCGGTGAGCCGGGTGACCTCGCCGACGTCCAGGGCGCCGCAGTCCAGGCCGCGCAGCAGGTACCCCGCGAGCGCCTTGGCCGACGCCGGCTCGTCCGCCACGTCGCCGCCCTCGCGGTGCGCGGCGTAGGCGGACAGGCGCGCGGCGGCCTGCTCGAAGCCCTCGCGGTAGAAGGCGAACACGGCGGCGTAGCGCGTGGGGATGTGGCCGGGGTGCATGTCCCAGCCCTGGTAGTAGGCGCGGGCCAGGGCGCGGCGCGTGAGGCCGTAGTGCAGCCGCCAGGCGTCGTGGACCTTCTCGGTGGTGCCGATGGGCAGGACGTTGGTGGAGCCGTCCGAGACGCGCACGCCGGTGCCCGCCGCCGCGACCTGCATGATCGCCTTGGCGTGGTCGGCGGCCGGGTGGTCGCTGGTCTGGTAGGCGGCGCTGACACCGAGGCAGGCGCTGTAGTCGAAGGTGCCGTAGTGCAGACCGGTGGCGCGGCCCTCGGCGGCGCCGATCATGCGGGCCACGGTGGCGGTGCCGTCGGTGGCGAGGATGGACTGGCTGGTCTCGATCTGGATCTCGAAGCCGATCCGGCCCGCTTCCAGACCGCGCACCTTCTCGAACTCCTCCAGGAGGCGCACCATCGCGGTGACCTGCTCGGGGTAGGTGACCTTGGGCAGCGTCAGGACGAGGCCGTCGGGCAGGCCGCCTGCCTCCATGAGGCCGGACAGGAAGATGTCGAGGGTGCGGATGGCGCGGTCGCGCACGTTCTCCTCGAAGCACTTCATGCGGATGCCCATGTACGGGGCGGCAGTGCCGTTCTTGTAGGCCTCGGCGACCAGGCGGGCCGCGCGGGCGGCGTCCTGGTCCTCGTCCGCGCCCTTGTAGCCGTCCTCGAAGTCGATGCGCAGGTCCTCGATGGGCTCGCGCTCCAGCTTGGCGCGTACGCGGTCGTAGACCGGCGCGGCCAGGTCGTCGGCCAGGCCGAGGACGGACGCGAAGGTGGCGGCGTCCGGGGCGTGCTCGTCGAGGGCCTTCAGGGCCTGGTCGCCCCACGTACGGATGGTGTCGGCGCCGAAGAGCTCACCGGGGACGTACACGGTGTGGACCGGCTGGCGGGTGCCCGGGTCTCCGGGGTAGCGGCGCTCGAGCTCCGCGTCCACCGGGGCGAGGGAAGCGCTGATGCCCTCGCTGACCGCGCCCGCGAGACTCGTTGCCACCTTCTCTTGCTGACCCATTCCTGCACCCTCCACACGCTCAGGACCACACACTCAGGACCACTCAGGACCACTCAGGATTGCCGAAACTTCCGCTTCACGGAATCAACAATCCGCATGCCGAAGTTATCCGGCGACCTTCCCGCTGGTCAACACCCTCTCGTCTGCCGGACCTCGTCCGTTCACCCGTGTCTCAGATCCTGCTTCCGCACTCGCGTGCCCGCACCTCATCCTGACCGTCACCCGTTGGCCGTCACCCACAGAAGGAGACCGCGTGCCGAATGACACCCGAGTTACGCGCCGCTTCGGCCTGCAGACCGCGCTCGCCGCGGTGGCAGTGCCCTTGTTCACCACCGCACTGGCCGCCTCACCCGCGCACGCGGTGGAGCGCGCGGGGCGCCGTCTGGAGGTCATGTCGTACAACCTCCGCTACGCGAGCACCACGCCGCCCAACACCTGGGCCGACCGCCGCCCGGTGACCCGGGAACTGCTGCGCCGGGCGCGCCCTCATGTCATCGGCACCCAGGAAGGGCTCTACCAGCAGGTGCGGGACATCGCCGATGACCTGGGCCCGCACTACGACTGGATCGGCACCGGCCGGGCGGGCGGCAGCCGCGACGAGTTCATGGCCGTCTTCTACGACACCCGCAGACTCGCGCCGATCGAGTACGACCACTACTGGCTCTCCGACACCCCGGACGTCATCGGATCCAACACCTGGGGCGGCGGCTCCATCCGCATGGTCACCTGGGTCCGCTTCCGCGACCTGCGCACGGACAGCGAGCTGTACGTCCTCAACACCCACTTGGACAACGCGAGTCAGTACGCACGCACGCGTGCCGCGAGTCTGATCACCGAACGGATCCCCGCCCTCGACCCGTCCCTGCCGCTCCTGGTCACGGGTGACTTCAACGTCGCGGCCCACAAGAACCCGGTCTACGACACGATGCTGGGCGCCGGGCTCGTCGACACCTGGGACGCGGCGGACGAGCGCAGCAAGGCGTACGCCACCTTCCACGGCTACAGGCCGCTGGTGCCGGACGGCGACCGGATCGACTGGATCCTGGCGACGCCCGAGGTGCGGGTCCACTCGGCGGCCATCAACACCTTCTCGCAGGACGGCCAGTTCCCGAGCGACCATCTGCCGGTGCAGGCGAGTCTGACCCTGTGACACGGCTGCTCCTGTGACGCACCGAGGCCCCCGCCCCGCGCGATGCGGGGTGAGGGCCTCGTACGGTCGATGAGCTCAGCCCTTGCGGGTGTTGACCTCTTCGGTGAGGGCGGGGACGACGTCGAAGAGGTCGCCGACGACGCCGTAGTC